>NZ_BAFQ01000097.1 GCF_000308375.1 Nocardia aobensis NBRC 100429
CCCGGGTTCTGCTGGACGGCCTGCCGATGCCGAACGCGCTCGAGGTCGGGCCCGACGGCAAGCTCTACTATCCGCTGCTGGGCAGCAACGAGATCTGGCGCATCGACCCTGACGGCGGTGAACCCGAGCGGGTCGCGGCCGACCTGGGCGGACCGGATGCGGTCAAATTCGACGCCGCCGGCCGCATCGTCTCCACCCAGGTCGCGACCGGTGAGGTGGTGCGCATCGATCCGCGCAGCGGCGAGCGAACCGTGCTCGCCACCGTCGGCCCCGGCCTGGACAACCTGACCTTCGTCGGGGAGCGGCTGTTCGTCTCCAGCTTCACCGGCAAGATCACCGAAATCCTCGCCGGCGGGGCCACCCGCACCGCCCTCGCCGATGGACTGACCTGGCCGCTGGATCTGACCGTCGGCCCCGACGGCACCCTCTACATCGCCGACGGCACCTTCCTGCTCGCCGTCCCGCCCGGCGGCGAATTGCACACCGCCGGAATGCTGTTCAGCCCGGGTTATCCCGGCTACATCCGTGGCCTCACCGCGACGGGCGACGGCGACCTCATCGTCACCGGCAACGGATCGGTCTCGCGCTATCGCCCGGCCGCCGCCGAGAGCGAGGTGCTCGTCGACGGGCTGGACCAGCTCTACGGTGTGGCGGTCGCCCCCGACGGCACCGTCGCGGTCGCCGACCGGGGCACCGGCACGGTGCACGCCGTGCGCGACGGGCGCACCGAACTGCTGGCGAGCGGCCTGCACGATCCGATGGGCGTGGCGTTCACCGCGGGCGGCACCTGCCTGGTCGCCGAAGCGGGCGCGGGCCGGGTGGTGGCGATCGACGGCTCGAAGGCCGATACGGTGGCCGACGGGCTCGGATGCCCGCACGGGCTGGCCGTCCACGACGGCGTGGCGTACATCGTCGACGTCGGGGCCAAAGAACTGATCGGCCTGGATCCGAAAAACGAAGCGCGCCAGGTGATCGCGCGGCATCTGCCGGTGGGTGCCCCGCCCGGTGTGACACCCAGACCGTTGAAGGGCCTGCTGCCGTTCTCCGGACCCCAGGGACCGTTCAGCGGCATCGCCGCCGGACTCGACGGCACGCTCTACCTCTCCGGCGACGCCGAGGGCAGCGTCCTCGCGATCCGGCGCGACGGCCGGTGAGCGCGGTGACGGTCAACGACTTCTTCGGACTCGACGGCCGCGTCGTCATCGTCTCCGGCGCCAGCGGCGGCGGCATCGGCACGGCGGTCACCCGGCGCATCGCCGAGGCGGGCGCCTCCGTGATCGCGGTGGGCCGCTCCCGCGACAAACTCGACGCCGATATCGCACCGCTTGTGGCACAGGGACTTCCGATCGTCCCGGTGGCCGCCGACGCCGCCACCGACGAGGGCATCGCGACGGTGCTCGATCATGCGCGCGCGGCCGGCGGCGACCTGTACGGGCTGGTCAATATCGCCGGCGGCGCCGCACCCGCGACCTGGATGCCCGCGACCCGGGTCACCCGCGCGGATTGGCGGGCGCTGCTGGAATGGAATCTGGAGACGATGTTCTTCTTCAGCCAGGCGGTCGCCGCCGAACTGAAAGCACGGCACCTGCCAGGATCGATCGTGTCGCTGTCGTCGATCAGCGGAATGAACGCCGCCCCCTTCCACATCGCCTACGGGACCGCGAAAGCCGCACTGGTGGCCGCGACCCGCACCCTGGCCGCCGAACTCGCCCTCGACGGGATCCGGGTCAACGCGGTCGCCCCGGGCGTCACCGCGACCCCCGCCTCGGGCACCTACGTGGGCGCCGACCCCGAGCGCGATCGCCGCGCCATCGCCATGGGCCGCCGAGCCCGGCCGGAGGAACAGGCCGGCCCGATCCTGTTCCTGCTGTCCGACCTGTCGAGCTACGTCACCGGGCAGACCCTGCTGGTCGACGGCGGGCTGAACCTCAAATGGACCCATCTGGGCGCGGACAACACCTCGCTGTTCCTCGAGGACGACGGGTTCCGCGCCGCCATCACACGCTGAGACGCCGTCAGGAGAAGTCATGACCGAAACTGCCGACAGCATCACCGAAATGACTGCGGCGCAACCCTTGTCGACACCGATGACCATCGGCGTCGACGCCTACATCAGTCCCGAATACGCCCGCGCCGAGGGGGACAAGCTGTGGGCGAAGGTGTGGCAGCAGGTGTGCCGTGTCGAGGAGCTGCCCCGCGTCGGCGATTTCCTCACCTACGACATCCTCGACGACTCGATCATCGTCGTGCGCACGGCGCCGGATACGGTGCGCGCCTACCACAACGTGTGCGCGCATCGCGGCCGCCGTCTGGTCGACACCCCGCCCGGCGCCCACGACGCACGCGGGCAGCGCAAACAGTTCGTCTGCGGATTCCACGGCTGGCGCTACGACCTCGAAGGCCGCAACACGTTCGTGCCCGAACGCGGCGACTGGACGTGTGGGCTGACCGAACGCAACGACGGTCTGCCGCCCGTGCGAATCGATACCTGGGGTGGCTGGGTGTGGATCAATCTCGATTCCGGCTGCGAACCGCTGCGCGACTATCTGGAACCGGCTGCCTCCCTGCTGGATCCGTTCCACCTGGAGAACATGCGGTACCGCTGGCGGCGCTGGCTGACCTTCGACTGCAACTGGAAGGTCGCCTTCGAGGCGTTCATGGAGACCTATCACGTCCCCTACACCCATCCGGAATTCATGAATTTCGGCAATTTCCTCGGCTGGGGCCGCGCCCAGGGCAGGCACAGCAATATCGGTTACGACGCCCCGAAGGGGATGGAGGAGAACCAGGGCAAACTGCGGATCGGCGCCGGTCCCGACGCCCGGATCTCGACCGCGCAGTTGCAGAATTTCACCTGGGAGAACGCCAACACCAACACCACCGCGACGATGGTGGAGATCGCGAATCGGCTCGCCGACGACCTTCCCGCCGACACTCCCCCCGATCAGGTGATGCGCTACTGGCTAGACACCTGCCGCAAGGAAGACGCCGAACGCGGCGTGGTGTGGCCGACCGTGGATCCGGACATCGTCGCGAAAAGCGGTACCGCCTGGCAGATCTTCCCCAATTTCCAGATCGGGCACGCGCTGAACAACATGCTGTGCTACCGATTCCGGCCCTACGGATACGACCCGGACAAGTGCATCTTCGAGGCCGCCGTCTTCGAATTGTTCCCGCCCAATGCGGAACCGGAGACCGAATGGATCTACACCCCGGTCGGCGACCCGGGCTGGCGGACCGTGCTGCCGCAGGACTTCGACAATATGGCCGCCGTCCAGCAGGGCATGAAATCGCGCGGCTTCTCCGGCCCGAAACCCAACCCGTACCGCGAGCGCACCATCGTCAATCTGCACCACAATCTCGCGAAATACCTGGGCACCGGTGCGCCGACCGACCTGGAATGACCCGAATACCCACTCCCACAAGGATTTTCCGATGAAACCCTGCGCCCCTACCCGGACCCCCGAGGTCGACAGAGAGGCCCTGCGGCAGAAATATCTGGCCGAGCGCGACAAGCGGCTACGCCCGGAGGGACAGCAGCAGTATCTCGAGGCGGCCGGCGAATTCGCGAACTTCTACGAGGCCGACCCGCACCTGCCGGTGGTCCCGCGCGCACCGATCGACGCCGATATCGAGGTCGTCATCCTGGGCGGGGGTTTCGCCGGGCTCATCACCGCCCACCGGCTGCAGCAGGCCGGCGTCACCGACTTCCGGATCGTGGAGCTGGGCGGCGATTTCGGCGGTGTCTGGTACTGGAACCGGTATCCGGGCATCCAGGTCGACTCCGATGCCTACTGCTATCTGCCGCTGCTCGAGGAAACCGGATTCATTCCGAAGGAGAAGTTCTCCCACGGCGACGAATGCTACGAGCACGCCCAGCGCATCGGTAAACATTTCGGACTCTACGACAAGGCGATCTTCCACACGCTGGTGCGCGCACTGGAATGGGACGAGCAGATCGCCCGCTGGCGAATCGCCACCAACCGCGGCGACGAGATCCGCGCCCGCTTCCTGATCATGTGCCAGGGGCCCTACAACCGGCCGAAACTGCCCGGCATTCCCGGGATCACCGAATTCGAGGGACATACCTTCCACACCGCGCGCTGGGACTACGACTACACCGGCGGCGACCTGCACGGCGGCCTGGATCGTCTCGGCGACAGGAAGATCGCGGTCATCGGCACCGGTGCCAGCGGAGTGCAGGTGATTCCGCATCTGGCGCGCGGCGCGAAACATGTGACGGTCTTCCAGCGCACGCCGTCCTATATCTTCGAGCGCGACAATCACCCGACCGATCCGGAATGGGTGGCCTCGCTGCAGCCGGGGTGGCGCACCGAACGGCAGCGCAATTTCCACAACGCCGCCTTCGCCTTCTACTCCCCCGGCGAACCGGATCTGATCTGCGACGGCTGGACCGAGGTCGCCCGCAATCTGGCCGCGAAATTGAATGAAACCGACGGCTGGGCCGCGCTGGCCGATCCGGCGACTTTCCTCGAGCTCAAGGAAATCGAGGACTATCGCGCCATGGAGCGATTGCGCCGGCGCGTGGAGGAGATCGTCGAGGATCCCGAGACCGCGGAGAAGTTGAAGCCGTACTACCGCAACATGTGCAAGCGGCCGGTGTTCAACGACGACTACCTGCCGACGTTCAACCGGCCCGATGTGACGCTGGTCGACGTCTCCGACACCAAGGGCGTCGAGCGGATCACGCGCACGGGCGTCGTCGCGCACGGCGTCGAATACGAGGTCGACTGCATCGTCTTCGCCAGCGGTTTCGAGATCACCACCGCACTGGATCGCCAGTTCGACATCGCACCCTTCGCGGGACGCGGCGGGAAATCGCTGTACGAGCACTGGGGCAAGGGTTTTCGCACGCTGCACGGGATCATGGCGCACGGATTCCCGAACCATTTCGCGACCGGCTTCATCCAGGGCGGGGTCACCGCGGCCACCACCCTGATGTACGAGCAGCAGGCCGATCACATCGCCTACATCATCGCGCAGGCGCAGTCGCGCGGCGCGACCCGCGTGGAGCCGACGGCGGCGGCCGAGGAGGCGTGGGTGCGGACGATCCGGGCCAACACCGTCGACAACAGCACCTTCGTCACGGAATGCACCCCCGGCTACTACAACAGCGAGGGCGAGCCGAACGGCCGCTCGTTCCTCGGCGACCCGTTCTGGGGTGGTTTCTACGTGCTCGAGGACCTGCTGCGGGCCTGGCGCGACGCCGGCGATCTGGACGGCCTGACGCTGAGCACCTAGGCCCGGAACACGATGCGCGAGAGGATATCCCGTTGTCCGAACTGAGATTCGACGATCGCGTCGCGGTGGTCACCGGCGCCGGGCGCGGTCTGGGCCGGGCCTATGCCCTGCTGCTGGCCGAGCGCGGGGCGCGCGTGGTGGTCAACGATCCCGGCGGCAGTATGCGCGGTGAGGACCCCGACGCCGGAGTCGCCGCCGAGGTGGTCGCCGAAATCGCCGCCGCGGGCGGCACGGCGGTGGCGTGCCCCGCGTCGGTCGCCACCCCGGAGGGCGGGCGGGCGATCGTGGACACGGCGCTCGACCGGTTCGGACGCCTCGACATCCTGATCCACAACGCCGGCACCGTGCGCTACGGATCGCTGACCGAACTGAGTTACGAGGATTTCGAGGCCGTGCTGGATGTGCATCTGCGCGGCGCCTTCCACACCGTACGCGCGGCCTTCCCGGTCATGAGCGCGGCCGGCTACGGCCGGGTGGTGCTGACCTCCTCGATCGGCGGTATCTACGGCAATCGGTCGGTCGCCAATTACGCGGTGTCGAAGGCGGGCATGATCGGGCTGTCGAATGTGGTGGCCCTCGAGGGCGCCGAGGCAGGGGTGCGCTGCAACATCATCGTGCCCTCGGCGCTGACCCGGATGGCCGACGGCATCGACACCTCCGCCTATCCGGATATGCGCCCGGAACTGGTGGCCCCGGCGGTGGCGTACCTGTCTCACGAATCCTGTTCTCTCACCGGCGAATTGCTGGTCGCGATCGCGGGCCGGGTGGCGCGCGCCTATATCGCCGAGACGCCGGGGGTGTATCAACCGTCCTGGACAGTCGACGAGGTCGCCGCGCGCATCGACGACATCCGCAACACCGACAACTCGTGGATCCTGCCGCCGCTGAGCGCGCACGCCGAGCACATCGGCCGCAGCTTCGCGATGGCGACCGAAGGGAAACAGCAGTGAAGGTTTACGAACGGATTCTCGAACTCTTCGAGGCCGAGGGTATCGACACCATCTTCGGCATTCCGGACCCCAATTTCGTCCACCTGTTCCACCGCGCCGAGGAGCGCGGCTGGAAGGTGGTGGCGCCGCATCACGAGGAGTCGGCCGGAATGATGGCCGAGGGCGTGTCGCGGATGACCGGGAAGGCTGCGGTGTGCATCGGCACCCTGGGTCCCGGTATCGCGAATCTGTCCGGTGCCATCATGTGCGCGAAGGTGGAGAATTCGCCGATCATCTTCCTGGGCGGGCAGCGGGCCCGGATCACCGAGCAGCGGGTGCGGCGCGGCCGGATCCAGTTCGTGCAGCAGGCCGGTCTGGTCGAGAATTCCGTGAAGTACAGCGCCAGTATCGAATACGCGGATCAGACCGACGAGATCATCCGCGAGGGCCTGCGCAGGGCGCTGTCGGGCACGCCTGGACCGGTGTACATCGAATATCCCTCGCACGTCATCGAGGAAGAGCTCGATCTGCCGCCGGCACTGCCGCCGCAGCGGTACCGCCTCGTCGGCCAGACCGCGGGCGCCGATCGCATCGCCGAGGCGGCCGAGTACATCCGGGCCGCGCGGCAGCCGATCCTGCTGATCGGGCACGGCGTGCACACCGCGCGGGCGGCGGAATCGGTACGGCAACTGGCCGATCTCATGGCCGCCCCGGTGATCCAGACCTCCGGCGGCACCTCCTACATTCCCGGCCTCGAGGATCGCACCTTTCCCTACGGTTTCTCCCCGTCGGCGGTGGAGGCGGTGGTGCGGTCGGACCTGTGCCTGGCCATCGGCACCGAACTCGGCGAGCCCGTGCACTACGGCCGCGGGCGGCACTGGCTCGCGGGTGAGGCGGAGCGGAAATGGATTCTGGTGGAACAGGATCCGGCCGCCATCGGGGTGAACCGTCCCATCGACGTACCGCTGGTCGGCGATCTGCGGGCAGTGGTCCCCCAGCTGGTCGAGGCGCTGCGCGATACTCCGCGCACGCCGTCACCGGAGCTGGCGGGCTGGATCGACCGTGATGCCGCCCGGCTGGCCGACCTGGCCGAATCGGCGCCCAGCGGGATGAGCCCGGTCCATCCCGCGCGCCTGATCGTGGAGGCGACGAAAGCCTTTCCCACCGACGGCATCATGGCCCGGGACGGCGGCGCCACCACGATTTTCGGCTGGACGTACTCGCAGGCGAAACCGCACGACGTGATGTGGAACCAGAACTTCGGACATCTGGGCACCGGGCTGCCCTACGCCATCGGCGCCTCGGTGGCCGACGGCGGCACCCGGCCGGTCATGCTGATCACCGGCGATTCCTCGTTCCAGTTCCAGATCGCCGAACTCGAAACGGCCGCGCGCCTGAATCTGCCGCTGGTCTGTGTGGTCGGCGTCGACTACGCGTGGGGTCTCGAGGTCGGCGTGTACAAACGCACCTTCGGGCCGGGCTCGCTCGAGACGGGTGTGCACTGGAGTACCGGTGTCCGTCTGGACAAGGTGGCCGAGGGTTTCGGGTGCCACGGCGAATACGTCGAACGCGACGAGGACATCGCACCGGCGATCAAACGCGCCTATGCCAGCGGTAAACCGGGGGTCGTGCACGTCGCCGTCGATCCGAAGGCCAATTCGGAGGAGATGCCCAGCTACGACGAATTCCGCACCTGGTACGCGGAAGGAATGCAGTAACCCGTGCGCGACAAACTCTGCCCCACAGCGCATCCGGAGAGAAGGACAGGCGGCTCATGCGTGACTATCTGACGTTCTACATCGGCGGGCAGTGGGTCGAACCCGCATCCGCGCAGACCATCGAGGTGATCAACCCGGCGACCGAGCAGGTCTGCGGCAGGGTCGCCGCCGGATCGGCCGAGGATGTGGACCGGGCCGTGGCCGCGGCGCGGACCGCGTTCGAGACCTGGTCGGTGACCACGGTCGCCGATCGGCTGGCGGTGTTGCGGGCCGTCGCGGCCGAATATCAGCGCCGCCGTGACGATCTGGCGGCGGCGCTCACCGAGGAGATGGGCGCACCGGCCGCGCTCGCGGGCGGCTTCCAGGTCGATCTGGGCGCCGGTCATCTCGACACCGCGATCGCCGCACTCGCCGACTACCGCTTCGAGCAGCGCCACGGTGCCTCGCTGGTGGTCAAGGAACCGATCGGTGTGTGCGGACTGATCACACCGTGGAACTGGCCGCTGAATCAGATTGCGGTCAAGGTATTTCCGGCTCTGGCCACCGGGTGCACCGTCGTCTTGAAGCCGTCGGAGCAGTCGCCGTTCAACGGGCAGATCTTCGCCGAGATCCTCGACACGGCCCGCGTACCGGCCGGGGTGTTCAACCTGGTTCAGGGCGACGGGCCGGGCGTGGGGGTGCCACTGTCGGGCCACCCCGATATCGACATGATCTCGTTCACCGGTTCCACCCGGGCCGGTATCGATATCGCTCGCAATGCCGCTCCCACGGTCAAGCGGGTCACCCAGGAGCTCGGCGGCAAGAGCCCGAACATCGTGCTCGACGACGCCGATTTCGCCGCCAACGTCGCCAAGGGTGTGCTGACGATGATGAACAATTCCGGCCAGACCTGCAGCGCGGGATCACGCATGCTGGTGCCGGCGGCCCGCATGAACGAGGCGAAGGACGCCGCCCGCGCGGCCGCCGCCACCGTGACCGTCGGCGATCCGACCGGTGAGGTCGCGATGGGCCCGGTGGTGTCGGGCGCCCAGTTCGACAAGATCCAGGCGCTGATCCGCAAAGGCATCGACGAGGGCGCCACCCTGGTCACCGGCGGCACCGGTCGCCCGGAGGGGCTGGATACCGGGTTCTATGTGAAGCCGACGGTTTTCGCCGATGTCGGCAACGATATGACGATCGCCCGCGAGGAGATCTTCGGGCCGGTCCTCACCATCCTCGGCTACGACTCGCTCGATCACGCGATCGAGATCGCCAACGACACCGACTACGGGCTGGCCGGCTTCGTCGCGGGCGCCGACCTCGAGCAGGCCCGCGCGGTCGCCCGCCGCATTCGCGCGGGTTCGGTGGCGATCAACGACGGCTTCGACTTCACCTGCCCGTTCGGCGGCTACCGCAAGAGCGGCAACGGACGCGAATGGGGCGCATACGGATTCGAGGAGTACCTCGAGACGAAGGCGATTCTCGGCTACGCACCGGAGGAGGGGGCGTGAAAACCACGAAACTCAGCGAAACGGTCGGTGTGCGGGTCGACGATGTCGACCTCGACCGTCTCCGCAGCGACGACGACCTGCCGGGGGAATGCCTGGCCGCGCTCGAGGAACACGGTGTGCTGCTGTTCCCGCGGTTGCACGCCGACGACGAGACGCAGGCCGCGTTCTGCCGCAAACTCGGTGAGCTGGTGCAGTTTCCGCTGTACCCGAATCCGGACGTGATGGAGATCAGTTTCGACCCGGACAACCCCAACGTGGAGTATTTCGCCAGCAACGACTACTGGCATCTGGACGGTTTCATGGACGAGGTGCCGGCCAAGGCGTCCATCATGAGCGCCCACGTGGTGACCGAGACGGGCGGTGAAACCGCGTTCGCCAGCACCTACGTCGCCTACGACGAACTGTCCGAGGAGGAGAAGCGGCGGTTCGAGGGCCTGCGGGTGTGGCACAGCTTCGAGGCCATTCAACGGCTGACATATGCCGATCCGACGCCGGAACAGCTCGACGAGTGGGCGCGCCGCGGCGGACGGGAACATCCGCTCGTGTGGACGCACGAATCCGGCCGTCGCTCATTGGTTTTCGGTGCGTCGGCCGATCACGTGGTGGGCATGGACCCGGACGAGGGCCGGGCGCTGCTGGACGATCTGCTGGCGCGGGCGACCGCCCCGGACCGGGTGCTGTCCCATCGGTGGACGGTGGGCGACATGGTGATCTGGGACAACACCGGTCTGGTGCATCGGGCCTGTCCGTTCGATCGGTCGCAGCCGCGGCGTATGCACCGGTCCACCCTGGTCGGGCAGGAGTCGATCAAATGAGCGGCCGCACAGCGATCGTGACGGGTGGCGCGTCCGGGATCGGTGGCGCGATCGCGCGACGCCTGGCCGCCGACGGCTCGCCGGTGGCGGTGTTCGACCTGGACGGCGCGGCGGCCGATCGCGCGGCGCGGGAGATCGGCGAATCCGGCGGTAAGGCGATCGGGGTGGCGGTGGACGTGTCCGACCGCGGCGCCATCGATGCCGGTGTGCGGCGAGTGCGCGACGAGTTGGGCCGGCCGGCGATTCTGGTCAACAGTGCCGGCATCACCACGTCCGGGCCGTTTCTCGACATCACCGCGCAGCAGTGGGCGCAGGTATTGGCGGTCAATCTCACCGGCACGTTCGACTGCTGCCAGGCTGTGCTGCCCGATATGGTCGAGCAGGGCTGGGGGCGGATCGTGAACATCTCCTCGTCGAGTGTTCACAGTGGCGCGGCGGGGATGGCCGCATACGTGTCCTCGAAGTCCGGGGTGCTGGGGTTGACGAAGGTGCTCGCGCTGGAGTTCGCGCGAAAAGGCGTCACGGTCAACACGATTCCGCCGGGCTTCATCGATACGCCCATGATGCGAGCGACCGCCGACCGGGGTTTCATCGATGTGGACAAGCAGATCGACGCTACTCCCGTCGGGCGGATCGGGTTGCCGGAGGATATCGCCGCCGCCTGCGCGTTCCTGGTGAGCGAGGAGGCCGGCTACATCACCGGGCAGGTGATCGGCGTGAACGGCGGCCGCAACACCTGAGGCGGGTTCGCGATTACCGATGCCGCGGCAGATAAGGCTTCAGGTCGTCGTCGGGCTCCACCCCGAAGGATCGCAGGGCCATGGCCAACATATCGTAGGTGCCGACGGTGAAAACGATATCCATGAGTTGATTCTGCTCGAATTCGGCGGCGAGAATCTTCCAGGTCCGGGCGCCGACCGCACCGTCGGACAGCAATTCGTCGGTCGCGATCAGCAACGCTCTGTCCGCAGCTTCCCATTCGTCATCCGGCACCGGCGCCGCGACTCGTTCTATTTCCGCCTTCGACATTCCGGATATTTCGGCGAGAATGGCGTGCTGGGCCCATTCGTAATCACACTGCCGGACCGCGGCGACGCGCAGTATGAGCAGTTCGCGCTGCCGGTCGCCGAGTGTGGATCCGTACAGCAGATGGCCGTTGAAGCTCAGGAATGCCTTGGCCAGCGCGGGATATCGTGCGAGTGTGCCGAGCAGATTGGCACCGGCGGGGTGTGTGTCGGACGGGGTGTCACCGAGCACGGAGGAGCGAAATTCCCCGATGAAGCCGACCAGATCCGGCGACCACTCCGACTTTTCCGCAGGCGTTATTCGAGCCACGACCGACTCCTTCCGGCCGATGCGCAAACCGACCCGGCCATGAATTTCCGGACCGCGTCTCGCCGCCCGAATCCGCATTTCCGGTGGATACCGGATTCGGAAATGCTATCAAAACGACCATTGTTTCGCGATGGTCTTCCGCGCGCGATGTCCCGCCGTCACGGTCTACACTTCGGTACCGAATTCCGCCGCCCGCCGCGGCGGCCGTCCCGATCGCAGCTGGGAGCGAATGTGCTGGGAGACGAACCCATCTCGGTCGCGTACGCGGCCAACGCCGAGTTCTGGATTCGCATCGTGCGCGACGACCTCGACCCGTATCGCAGCGGCCTCACCGACCCGGCACTGCTCGCACTCATCGGTGACTGCACGGGCCTGCACATCCTGGACGCCGGATGCGGTGAGGGCTATCTGACCCGCGAATTGCTTACGCGCGGCGCGGGTTTCGTCGACGGCGTCGACACCTGCGCCGAATTCGTCGCCGCCGCCGCGAGCCACCCTGCACATGATCCGGCCCGCGCACGGTTCCGGCAGGCCGACGTGGCCCAGCTGCCGTTGCCCGACGACAGCGTCGACCTGGTCGTGGCCAACCGCCTGCCGCACGGGCTGTCCGATCCCGGGCGGCGATTCGTCGAATTCGCCCGCGTCGTGCGCACCGGCGGGCGATTGGTGATGGTGACGATGCATCCCTGCTTCTACGTCGCGCGCGGCGAACGCAGCAGCGCCGGAACGGGTTTCACGGTCGACGACTATTTCGCGGGGCGCACGGTGCGGCAGCGCTTCGAGGTCGCGGGGACGCGCTCCCCCGCCGCCTCCGTACAAGCGTTGTATTCACTGGAAGCGACGATCGGGATGCTCACCACCGCCGGATTCGCGATCACCGCCGTGCGCGAACCCCGGCCCACCGACTGGCAGCGCTACGAAAACCCTTGGTGGGACGAACATTTCACCCGGCCGCTGTTCCTGGCGCTGGAAGGCGTCCTGCTATAGACAGGACCAATGCCACACATCGAATACAAGTATTGGACGCTATAACTCCTGTTGGTGCAGGCTGATTGCAGTGGCCACCACGTCGTCCCCTGAACCGTGGGGCCTGCCGACCTCGAAGCGGCCGCACACCACCGAGAGGAATGCCCCTTGTACAAACTCGCTCCCGCACTAGCGACATTCGCGGCCGCCGGATTGCTCGCCGCCTGCAGCGGTCAGGACGACACCGGCGCGAATCCGCCCGCCCCGGTGA
Source organism: Nocardia aobensis NBRC 100429 (assembly GCF_000308375.1). Taxonomy (GTDB): domain Bacteria; phylum Actinomycetota; class Actinomycetes; order Mycobacteriales; family Mycobacteriaceae; genus Nocardia; species Nocardia aobensis. The sequence goes on from NZ_BAFQ01000097.1 coordinate 12,787, forward strand.
CCTCTTCGGCCTCGGCATCGGCGACCGCCGGATCGCCCGCGGCGGTGCTGGCCTCGACCCCATGGGAGACCACTGCGGCACGGGATGCCCAGGGGCGCCCGGTCGCACGGACCGACGCCACTGTCGCGAACTACGTCGGTTTCGCCTACTTCGATCCCGACGGCACCTTCACCATGTACAACCTCGACGACACCCCGAAGATGCACGGCGACTGGTCGGTCTCCCCCGACGGCCGCACCCGCACCATCGTCGCGAAAAACGCTGCGGGACAGGAGCAATTCCGCCGCGTCGTGGATTTCGTCACACCCGACGGCACGACCTTCACCTATCGCGTCCACCCCGACGCCGCCGACCGGTCCACCTACTACGACATCGTCCACACCCCGACGACGCACCCGAAACCGGCCGCCTAGACCGACGCGGCCACGCGCTACTCCTCGTCCGTGCCCGGATGGCGCAGCGTCAGCAGGAGATGATCGAGACGCGTCCGCGTGGACGCGGGCACCGGGGGCATGGTATCCAGAGCGCCGACGAGCTGCGCGGCCAATTCCTGCAGCTTGACGTTGGTTTCCTGGGAGCGCCACGCCAGCACCCGGAACGCCTGTTCCGCCGAGATCCGGTAGACGAACATCAGGATCCCCTTGGCCTGTTCGATCGCCGCCCGGCGTTCGATCACGGCGGGCAGCTCCTCCTCGAAAAGTTCCCGGCGCTGCCGGTCCACCGAGTCGGTGAGATCGACGTAGTAGCCCTGCGTACCGATCACCTCGCCCGCCGCGTCGAGCATCGGCTCCGATACCACCAGCACATCGCGGACCGTGCCGCCGGTGTCGACGATGCGGTGCCGGCTCGAGAACGGTGCGTGGTCTTCGACCGAGGTGACGATGGTGGCCTCGACCCGATCGCGGTCGTCGGGATGTTTGTGCTCGAGCAGCAGCTCGGTGGTCGGCTCGATCTGACCCGGTGCGTAACCGTGCATCCTGGCGACCTCGTCCGACCACTCCCATCGCCCCTCGGCGAACCAGAATCGGAACCGGCCGACGCCCTGCGGGTCACCGGCGCCCACCACCCGTTCGACGCCGTCATCATCCCCGCTGGCGACCATGATCGCAGCCTACTCCCCAGCCTCGGCGTCCCCCTCACCTGCGCCGATGTCGTGCCGAGGGCGGGCGGTGACGCCACGATGCGCGGCGGCATCCGTTCCGTGGCCCAACCGATACCGGATCCTGTCCGGTTCTCGACCGACGGAACCGGACGGTCCGTAGGATCGGTCCGGTACGCGAACGGCGCGCATTCGCCCGCCTTCCAGCGTGCGATTGTGCACCAGGTAGATGGGTTGCGCGCCAACCAGTTTCGAAACTCCGGCGCAGGCCGAGGCGAACGGTAGACGAATGCGAACATCCGTACGCAGGCGCACCGATGAGCTTGCGTGATCGAGGTGCTCGCTCCATGTCGTCGCATACGACGGAAACGGAGTGGCCCGAATGACACACCCCGCACGAACCCACCGGACCGGAGGCGCCCGGTCACGTAGCGACAGCTACGACAACATCGAACCGTGGTTCGACAAACTCGCCGACCTCGACGCCACCGACCCGCACCGGCGGGCACTGCGCGAGCACATCATCGAATTGTGCCTGCCGCTGGCCGAACACATCGCACGCCGCTACCTCAACCGCGGCGAGGCCTACGACGACCTGCTGCAGACCGCCCGCATGGGACTGGTTCTCGCCGTCGACCGCTTCGATCCGGGCCGTGGCGCGCCGTTCCTCGGGTTCGCCGTCCCCACCATCATGGGTGAGGTGCGCAAACATTTCCGCGACCACACCTGGGCGGCCCGCGTACCCCGCCGCTACAAGGAACTGCGCCACCGGATCGTGAAAGCCGGCGATCCGCTCACCCAGCGCCTGGGCCGTGCGCCCAACGCCCGGGAACTGGCCGCCGAGCTCGACGTCGACATCATCGACATCACCCAGGCACTCGTCGCCGCCAACGTCTACCAGTGCGATTCCCTCGACGCCGCCCGGACCGAGCGCGACGACACACCGTCCACGGCGGCCGCCGCGCTGGGCGTCGACGAACCCTGCTACGAACTGCTCGAGCAGGCCGCCGCGGTCCGGCCGCTCATCGCCGGCCTGCCGCAACGCGACCGCGACATCCTCGTTCTGCGATTCTTCGAATCGAAAACGCAATCGGAGATCGCCGAGCACTTCGGGGTGTCCCAGATGCACGTGTCGCGACTGCTGACCCGCATTCTGGACACGCTGCGTGACGGGGTGTGGAGCACACCGGAGGAGTCGGTCGCGCAGATGCAGCCGTAGCCGCGGTGGCGGCGGTCAACCGCCCCGCTTCTCCGAGGCGACGAACAGCAGCCCGCCGATCATCGCCATGTTCTTGTGGAACTGCACCTGCTGCGGCTTCCGCGCGACGGGGTCGTCGATCGCCCAGAACGCATGTCCCGCAATAGTTGTCGGCACCATCGAGGCGACCAGAGCCAGGGCCGACAGGCGGGGCAGTCTGCCCAGTGCCAGCAACACGCCGCCGGCCACCTGGACGCCCGCGTTGACCTGCACCAGCAGCTTGTCGTCCTCGGGCAGCGGCACGACCGAGCGCACCGCGGCGAGGGTCGGCGCCGCCGCCTCCGGCCGAGGGCCGGGCTCGCGCAACGCGTCCGCGCCGAGTACCGCGTAGGTGGAGCCCATCAGCACGCGCGCCGCCGCACGCATGGGATCGAAGCGCATATCAACTCCATTCCGGAGACGAGGCGGGACCGAGGATCAGGTTCTGGATGACCACTTCCGGTGCGGCGGAGAAATCGTTGATCACCCACGGCGTGATGGCCGTGAACAATGGATAGCCGACCGTCTCGAGTCTCCTTCCCGACTGTCGTTCGGTGCCGTCCGATCGGCCGGCACTGTCGGGCTACCCGGTGTCGCCGCGATGAATCCGGGCGCGCGGCGGGATCAGGAGGTGCGGTCGGGGCGATCGGCTCGGATGGCCGCCGAGGCGGCGGCGCGGGAGCGGACACCGAGCTTGGTGCGCGCGTTCGCGACGTGCCGGTGCACGGTATGGGGACTCAAGGTCAGCCGCTCGCCGATCTGCGCGTCGGTCAGCCCCTCGGCCACCAGGCGCAGAATCTCGCGCTCGCGATCGGTCACCGCTTCGGGGCCCGGCGGCAACGGCTGGGCTCGCACCGGATATCCCAGCCCGCGCAGGATCGCGTCGGCGACGGCGGTCGCGTCGCCGCGCCACGGGAAATGGTCCTCGCCGTACAGTTCGACGAAGGTCGCGCGCCGCACGCGGCGGGCGACGTCGACACCGAGGGCGAACGGCACCGCGCGATCGTCCTTGCGGTGCAGCACGGTGGTCGGGACGGTCACGGCCGCCAGGTACTCGGTGGCGTCGAGTTCGTAGGTGGCGGACAGTGATTGCGCGGCCTGCTCGGCCGTCGCGGACAGCCGCTGGAAGCGGGCGAACCGTTCGCGTTCGGCGCTGTCGGCGCCGGGGACGAACACATCGGCCAGCAATCGGGAGCCCAGGCCCCAGTGCGCGGAAATCGCATCCACCAGCGCGCGGCGCGCTCCCTCCGGTGCGATGTCCGCGCCGCGGGCGAACGATCCGTAGAGGACGAGCCGATGGACCCGGCGGGGCAGCCGGGCCGCGAGTCCGGCGGCAACCGCCGAGCCCGACGACGCGCCCAGCACCGCGACGCGCTCGAACCCCAGCGCGTCGACGATGTCCGCGGTCACCGCGATCTCGCCGTCCGGATCGACCGGCGCCGCGGTCGCGGACATGCCGCGCCCGGGCTGGTCGTATCGGATGACGGTGAACCGCGTCGCGAGCCGGGACATGAAGGCCCGGAACAGCGGATCCTTCCAGTTGAGGACCAGGTGGCTGCACCACCAGCCGCCGATCAGCAGTGCGGGACCGCTGCCGACCACCGAACAGGCGACCTCGCCGCCGGCGGTCCGCACCCGGTGGATCACCTGCTCCTCGGCGCGCACCATGCTGCCACCTCTCGCGCGGCGGCCGTCGCGGCCGGCGCATCATCCGGCATCGATTATGGCCCGAACGGGCCATGACGCGAAGGGCCGCCGCCCGCCACACTCGTTCACATGACCACCGCAACTCTCGGCCAACGCTTCTTCGCCAGCTGGTATCCGGGCTTCATGTCCCGCGTCGAACGTGCCGGACAGGCCGATCTGCGCCGGGCCCAGCTCTCCCACGCCTCCGGTCGCACCCTCGAAATCGGGGCCGGCGACGGACTGTCCGTCTCGCATTACCCGGACGGCCTGGACGAACTCGTCCTGCTCGAACCGAATCCGGCACTGCGCGCCCGATTGACGGCACGCGCCGACAGCCTCACCGGGCCCGTCACCGTCGTGGACGGCGACGCGCACCGGCTGGATTTCCCGGCGGCCAGTTTCGACACCGTCACCGCGTCGCTGGTGTTCTGCTCGGTGCGCGACCCGGCCCGGGCGCTGCGCGAGGTGCATCGCGTGCTGCGGCCCGGCGGCCGGTTCCTGTTCCACGAACACGTCCGCGGCACCGGCCTGCGCGCCGGCGTCCAGGATGTGCTGACACCGCTGCAACGACGCCTCGCGGACGGCTGCCACGCCAATCGCGACTTCGAAAGCCTGCTCGCGGCAGCGGATTTCGCTATCGAGGACATCGCGCACACCCGGATGCCGACGATGATGCCGACCATCGTGCCCCTCGTCGTCGGCACCGCGCGCCGACGGTGAGCGCTGCGCCTGGTTCGCCTCGTCGTCCACGTCGTCGAATTCGAAACGCAAGGCGTCGACGCAGCGTTCGTATTTGGCGACCAGATCCGCTTCGCTGTCGGCGCCGATGAAGATGTCCGCCAGTTCGTAGCTGTAGCTGTCCTGCGCGGGCATCTTCGACAGCCGGATTCCTTCGGCGGGAACCACTTCGATGGTGACGCCGGGAATGTCGTCCTGGATCCGCTCGATCTCCGCGGCCGTGGGAACTCCGGTCACGATCCCGTCGGAGAAACGGCGGTAGTAGCATTTGGCGGCGATGTCGTAGCGGCCCTGTCCCTTCGGCAATCGCGGATCGAGGCCGAGGCCCAGACGCACCATGCAGTGGTGATTGGGCACACCGTCCACGGCGTAGAACATGTCTGCGTGTGACTGCGAATGGCGGGCGTTGATCTCGAGCACCGACACCCGTCCGGTTTCCGGCTCACAGAAGAATTCGATGCTGAACGTCGAATTGTCCAGGCCCATCTGCGTGATCACGCGCTCGGAGATATCGGTCATCCGCGCCACGATCTCGGGCGGCAACTGGGACGGATATTGATGCCGGAGGAAACACGGCGTATCCGGGTAGTCGATCGAATCCAGGGCGCCGTTCACGGTGACCTGGCCGCGATAGACATATCCCTCGGTCGCCGCCTGTACGCCGCTCCAATATTTGTGCTCACACTTGACCACCGCCTCGAGATCGGCACTGGGCAATCCGAACCGCTCACACAACATCGGCACCAGGGCGGTCACGGGGAAATCCCAGTAGCCGACAACAGCCGCGACATCCCGTCGAAGCCCTTCAGTGTGTCCTCCGCTCTGTGCAGCAGGTCCTCGATCGGAATCTCACCCTCCTGGGTTTCCTCGATTCCGAGCAACGGGTGGAATCGGTATCGCTGCGCATCCGGAATCAGTTCGAGGGTGCGCAGATTTCCGTCGTCGAGACCGATCACGAAGATGTCGGCAGTACTCACAAGCTTCCTCTTTTCGAAACATCCCCCGTCGGCGCGTACATCGATTCCCCGGTATCCGTCCGAGGCGCCGGGCGTTGTACGAGCCGCACCAGCTGGCGCATCGCGTGGCGGGCCTCGGGCACATCCGAGAGATGCCACGCGTGGAACATCCCCGGATATTCGAAGTACCCGAGGTCGACACCCTCACGCACGCACCGAGCCCGGAAACGGCGGGCATCGGCCAGCAGGATGTCGCGGTTGCCGATGAACAGGCTGAGCCGCCCGGGGGTCGCGGCGGGCGCGTTCAGCGGACTGATCATCGGATCGCGCCGGTCGAGCTCGCCCGCGTACAGGCGACCGGCCTCGGCCAGTCCCGCGACGCCGAGATAGGGATCGCACGGATCGAGAGCCCGGGCCATGGGGTCGGTCATGGTGACATCGAGCCACGGGGAGATCATCACGACCTCCTTGGGCGTCACCGCGTCCGTCGCGCCGAGCTCGCGCGCCAGCACCAGCGCCAGCGCGGCACCGGCGGAATCACCCATGAACACCTTGTTCTCCGAGGCGGTGTGCGCGAAGACCTCGTCGTGTACGGCGCGCACCATCGCCACCGTGTCGTCACCGTGGTGCGCGGGGGCCAGCGGGTAGAGCGGCACGGTGACCGTGCACCCGGTCCGGTCGACCAGGCGGGCCAGAAATTTCCAGTGGTCGTGCTGGATCTGGTGGACGTAGGCGCCGCCGTGCAGGTAGAGCACATGGCGGGAGGTGCCGCCCTCGAGCGGCCGAATGGTGTACACGGGCCGGCCCCGCATGTTCCGGCGCGTCACCCAGTAGTGGGTGTGCAATTCGGCCGGCGGGCGGTCCCGGTCGGGCCGCTGGCTCTTGCGGATACTCTCCCGCAGCGCTTGCGGGTCGGCAAAGGTCTTGTCCGCGTGCGTCATTCGCATGCCGGCGATCAGCATGCGGCTGCGCAGGCTCGGTTTCGCGTGATTCACCGGTCCTACCGGTTCCAGGTCACACATGGTCACGGGGAATCACCCTCTTCCAGTTCCGCGAGAACATTCGCTGTTCGCCCTCGAATCCGTCGAGTTCGGCATGGACGTAGAAGTCGGTCGGAGTACAGGTGACGCGGGTCCGGGTCTCGGTGCGGGCCCGCCAGTCGCCGCGCGCGAAACTCATCGACCACGACGTTTCCGCTGTGGCGGAACAGAATTCGTCCGCCTTCCAGCTGTAGCGTTCGTGGACGCGGCGGTCGACGTCGAGATCGTGCTCGTCGAAGCGGATCAGGCCGGCGTCCTTGACGATGTCGAGGGCGGATCGGTAGTCGATCAGATCGCGCGAGACCGTCCACTTCTGCTCCCCCGGCCTGATCCGGGTGGTACGCATCGGCTCGGCGCCTTCGGGTTCCTCGAACGGCCGCACCGCGACATCGTCGGATTCGGCGATCGGCCGGATCGGCAGCGTCAGGGCGCTGCCCTCGGTGTACACGGTGACGAGGGCGGGTTCCGGCGGCGGCCACGCCAGCGGCCAGTACGACGTCGACAGCGACAACCGGATCCGGTGACCTGCCGGAAAGGCCTGGGCCACGGCATTGAGCTGCACGGTGACGCGGTAGCGCCGCCCCGGTTCCAGCGGTTCCGGTTCGTCGTGCCCGTCGCGGTGGGTCAGATTGAGCATGCCGTAGGTCACCCGGGTCGCGCGGCCGTCCGGGGCGACGTCGGACAGTCTGGCCGCGATCATCGCCACCGGCTTGTCGGCCGACACCTCCAGCGTCACGGTCGGCGCGCCCAGGATCTCGCAGCGTTCGGTCAGCTCGTCGGTGTCGAACACCAGCGAGCCGCCGTCCTCTTCGCGCTGGTCGTAGGGCGGATCCGGGGGCGCGCTGTAGGACGCCCACTTCACGGCGAACTGCCCCACCGACAGCGGCGACTCGACCGCGAGAGCCGCCGGGGACACCGGCTCGTCCGGGCGCGTGATCCGATGACGGGCCAGCGGGTGCGCCACGGCCCTTACGTGCGGCGAGGGCCACGCGGGCTCACCGACCCAGCGGCCGGGCCGCTGCTCGTACGACGTGGACGGCGGGACACTCTCCTGCATCCACGTCCGCAGCATCGGGCCGGCCATCACATCGTTGTCGATATCGCGGAGCCAGTGGTCCCACCAGCGCACCACCTCCTGCAGGTAGCCGATCGCGGGGCCGGGCTCGCCGAGATGGGGGTATTTGTGCGACCACGGGCCGATCAGGCCCTTGCGCGGAACTTCCAGATTCTCGAGCAGCCGAGTGACGGCGTTCGAATAGCCGTCGGCCCAGCCGCTGGAGGCGAGCACCGGAATCTGGACGTCGGCGTAGTTCTCGCAGACCGACGCGCGTCGCCAATAGTCGTCGCGGCGCTGGTGCTCGAGCCAATTCGCGGCCCAGAGGCTGCAGTTCTCCAGCCGCTCCAGCCACATCTCCCGCCATCGGTCGCCGACCAGCGCGGGATCGGGCGGCAGCGTGCTGTAGGCGAACATCGTCGCGGATTCGGCGATGTTGTCCGACAGCAGGGCGCCGCCCATGTAGTGCATGTCGTCGGCATAGCGATCGTCGGTGAACGAGGAGATCACGATCGCCTCGAGGCCCGCGGGTTTGCGGGCGGCCACCTGCAGCGCGTTGAAACCGCCCCAGGAGATGCCCATCATGCCGAGCCGTCCGTTGCACCACGGTTGCGCTGCCATCCAGGCGAGCACCGCTTCGGCGTCGAGGTGCTCCTGTTCGAGGTACTCGTCGGCGAGCACTCCCTCCGACTCGCCGGTGCCGCGCACGTCGACCCGGACACAGCCGTAGCCGTGGCCGGCGAGATACGGGTGGTGAATCGAATCCCGCACCGCGCTCAGGTCCCGCTTGCGATACGGGATGTATTCGAGGATGCCGGGCACCGGGGCGTCGTCGGAGGCGATCGGCCGCCATATCTTGGCGGCCAGCCGCACCCCGTCCGGCATCGGGATCCACACCTGTTCGTCCACGGTGATCTGCTGCGGCATGGACGTCACCGTCCGCATCAGTCCTCCTCGGTTCATATCTCGGTGGCCGGTTCCCGAAGCGGCGTCTCACCGCCGGCCGCCACCGCCCCCGTCGATTACGCACTTCCGGCGGCTACCCGCTCGCGGCCGCACTACACCGGCAGCGCACCCGTTTCTGCGTTTAGCTCGAAACAACCTCTCGTACAGCACTTTTCGATACGCAGGAGCACGCTCGCGGGCGCTTCGCGCCGACGGTGTGAGCTGAGCTACAGCACTCGCCGAGCCGTGGCCAGTGGGGCGGATGAGCACAGTTTGAATCCTGCGCGGCCCGGCTATGACTGCGCCATCATGAGCTCACTGTCTTCCCCGTTGCTCCTGCTGATCTTCCTGGCCTGCGCCGCGGCCATCTGGATGGCCGGTGTGAAACTCTCCGACGCCACCGACGTGTTGTCGCAGCGCTGGCAGCTCGGCGAGGCGCTCGGCGGGGTCCTGCTGCTGGCGATCGCCACCAATCTGCCCGAAATCGCGATCACCTGCCGTGGCACGAGGCCGGCGACGCGCCCGGCGGCCAGGATCAACCGGCCGGGCACTCCACGGCCACGAAAGCCGATCACGCCACCCGCCGGGGGATCGGCACCGGCCGGACGGCGCTGATCTTCGCCGTGGCCGCCGTGGTCACCCTGGTGGCGGGGGTGTACATCGAGCGCAGCGGTGAGGAACTGTTCGGCCGCTGGGGGATGTCGGGAGTGGTGTTCGGCGCGACGGTGCTGGCCGCCGCGACCTCACTGCCGGAACTGTCGACCGGACTGACCTCCACACGAATGGGCGATTACAAACTCGCCGTCAGCGACATCTTCGGCGGAAACGCGTTCCTGCCCGTCCTGTTCCTGCTCGCGACGCTGCTCTCGGGCTCGTCGGTGCTGCCTCGAGCCCACAACACCGACATCTACCTGACCGCCCTCGGCGGCGTACTCACCCTCGTCTACATGGCCGGGCTGGTGTTTCGCCCGCGTCGCCAATGGTTGCGGATGGGCCCGGATTCGCTGACCGTGCTGATCGTGCACATCATCGGCCTCGTAGGCCTCGCGCTCA
>NZ_BAFQ01000096.1 GCF_000308375.1 Nocardia aobensis NBRC 100429
GGATCGCGAAGTTGGTGAGCCACAGCCACATCAGCAGGACGATCGCCGCGGTCAACGATCCGTACACGCGATCGAGCGAGTCGAAATGGGCAGCGTAGAGCGCCAATCCGGCCGATCCCGCGATCCAGATGCCCACGGCGATCACGCTTCCGGAGGTCAGCCAGCGCAACCGCTGCCCCTCGGTGTTCGGCGCGACCCAATACAGCAGCGCCAGTGCGACACTCACCAGCAGGGCCAGCAGCGGCCACTTCACGATCGACCAGACGAGCAGGCCCGCCGAACCCATCCCGATCCGGTTGCCGGCGTGTTCGGCCAGGCCCGGAGTGATAGCGAAGCCGAGCACGGTGACGACCACGGCGACCACCAGCATCAGGCCCAGGGCGAATCGCAGTGGCAGTGTGCGCCACAGTGATCGGCTCTCCCGCACCCCGTAGAGGTCGTTGGCCGCGCGGATGAACGCCCCCAGATAGGTGGATACGGTCCAGAACGCCGACAACAGGCCCACGACCGCCATCGGACCGGACAGCGACTTGACCGACTGCAGGTGGTGGATCGAGTCGGAGATCAGTGACGTACCGCCGCCGGGACCCAGCCGACCAGCCGCGCCCGCGAGCGAGTCGGCGGGGGCGGGTCCGGCGACACTCAGCACGACGATGGCGATCAGCAGGGCCGGAAACAGCGACAACATGCTGTAGTACGTCAATGCCGCCGCCCAGTCGGACAACTCGTCCGACCACGCCGCGCGCACGGTACGCAGGACCACTCTGACCTCGGCCCGGCGAAACATCCGGTACCGAAGCGCCGGCTCCGATCCGACCGCCACAGCCTCTACCTCCCAGCAGTTTTCGATCCGCGCACAGTCGGATCGACGGCGCATGTGTTCGGAATACCACTACCGCATCCCGCCACGCGCGGCCGGTGCGGTTTCCTTTCGGTGACGATGTCGAGCCCGGCGACGCGACCGGACGCGGTGAGGGCTTGCGAGACAACCTCTTTCACCGTGGCGGCCGGTTTCGCCGCGCGTGTTCGCTGAATGGCACCGGTGTCCCGGTGGGCGAGATCGAGTGTGGGTGTGTCGTGGATCACGACTGATGCTGAACCGCATGATTCGGATCGGAATGCTGTTGCCCTATGTGGACGGAATGATCGGTTCCGGCGGATTTCTGCAGGATCTGGCGGGGACGCTGGAGGCATGCGGGGTCGAGTCGGCCTGGGCGGTCGAGCACGTGGTGGTGGCCGACGAGTACGACCCGCGGTATCCGTATTCGCCGGACGGGCGGATGCCCGGCGCCGAGCACGGGGCGCCGATGACCGATCCGCTGGAGACGATCGCCTTTCTGGCCGGTTCGACGCGCACGCTGCGCTTGGGCACCGCGATGATGGTCGCGCCGCTGCACAGTCCGGTGGTCCTGGCCAAGCGGGCCGCCACCATCGCGCTGCATTCCGGTGACCGGCTGCTGCTCGGGCTGGGAATCGGCTGGCAGAAGGAGGAATACGCGGCGATCGGCGTGCCCTTCGCCGATCGTGGCGCGCGCCTCGACGACGGGATCGGCGCGATGCGTGCGCTGTGGGCGGACGCTCCGGCGAGCTACGCGGGCAAGCACGTGCGTTTCGATCGCGTCTACTGCGAACCCCGCCCGTCGAAGGGCGCGGTGCCGATCGTCGTGGGTGGCAACAGCGCGCCCGCGGTGCGGCGGGCCGGTCGCCTGGCCGACGGCTGGTTTCCGTACACGATCACGCCGGCCGATTTCGCCGCGCGCGCCGACGAAGTGCGTGCGCACGCGCGTGCCGCGGGGCGTGCCGAGAGCGCGGTCGAATTGACGGCGTGGCCCGGATCATGCGATCCGGCAAGGGAATTCGACGTCGACTTCGTCCGCGGCTACACCGATGCGGGCGCGTCGCGGCTGGTGGTGAACCCGCCCCTGTTCGGTGACGAGTCGCTGTTCGCCGCCGGGATCGCCGGGCTTCCCGGATATATCGCCCGGTACCTCGACGAGGTGGTGAGCAAGCTGTGACCACGACGGTGACAGTGATCGACGAGATCGCCATGCCCCGAGATCGTGTCGAGGAGTGGTCGCGGCGCTGGCGCAGCGACTATCTGCCCGGCGCCGGTGACCGCGGCATGCGCGTGGTCCGGCAGTGCCGCCGCTTCACCTCCCCCGACACGGTGATGCTGGAGATCCAGTGGGAACTGCCCGGAATCTACGAGTTCTACGGGATGCGCGCGGCGGCGGGCGCCGACGACGCGGTGAGCAGCTTCTGGCAGTGGACCGATTCGCTCGCGCTGTCGCGGGCGCGTCGCGTCCTCGAGGAGGTGCGGTGATGTCGCGCTGGGTTGTTCGCACACCGGCGGGAGTCGACGGCCCGGCCGGGGCCGAGGGCGGAGACGATCTGCCCGGTAGCGTCGGCGGACTCGGGATGACCTGGGATGTGAGCTGTGACGATATCGACGCGGCCTGGCCGGGTCGCCCGGCGGGCGCCGACGCCGTGGCGCTGACCCGACTCGTCGGCGCGCGGGTCGCGATGTCCGGCAAGCGCATCAAGCGCACGTTGTTGTTGCGGGTGCGTCCGGAAACCGAACCGGACGTGGTGGACCGATTCGAAGCCGACCTGGCCGCGATGCCCGGCCACATCGCGGCGATCGGGTCGTGGACCCTCAGTCGCGCCGACCACCCGCGGTGGACACATGCCTGGGAGCAGGAGTTCGCCGACCTCGACGGCCTCAACGCCGACTACCTGCTCCACCCCTACCACTGGACCTGCGTCGACCGGTGGTTCGACCCGGAAATCCCCGGCTCCATCGTCGACCCGGCCATCGCCCACCTGTACCGCTGGGCCGAGGGACCAGTGCTGTCCTGAGAGGCGCGACCGGCCGTCGCCTACTCGACGCCCGCGTCCGTGGTGGATGTGGCGGCGACACGTTCGAGGGCTCGGAGATCCCTTCCGATGACTCCGTAGAGCAGGTAGGCGAGGATGAAGCCGAGGATGCCGCCGACGCACAGGATGCGGACCGCCCAGATGATGGACTCGATGTCCGGCGCCGGCAGGAACGTGATCCCGGTGACGCCGACCAGGGGTACGGCGGCGGCCGCGGTGAGGTAGATGCCGGTGCGCCGGGCGAGCCGGCGCAGGTGTTCGACGTCGGCGGCGTCGGACCGGCCGTGTGCGAGGAAGATCGGGTACAGGAACCGGACCACGTACCAGGTGATCGCGAAGTACGGGTAGGCCAATGCGACCGCGCCGCAGACGACCAGCGACAGCAGGAAATGCGCGTAGGTGCCGCGCGGAACGCTGCCGGTGACGAGATTCAGCATCACCGGAAACAACACGCCGCCGGCGAACCAGAACACGAAAGCGATCGCCGCCACCCGGTTGGGGAGTCGCAACGCATCGATGCGGGCCCCGGTGAGGACCGCGTCGGGATAGCCACGCCCCTTGTGCAGTCCGATGGAAATCTCGAGGAGGTGGCGCGCGGTGTAGAGAATCAGCAGGGTGGCCACGACGATGGCCAGCGGATACAGCACCCGGGCCACATCGTGGAAGGACTGCTGCACCTCGGGCGTGAGTTTGCCGACGATCAACGTCCTATTGTAGTAGTAGTTGTACCAAGCGGCGGTCAGGTTCGGCACGGCGATCGCGAGCGCGAGAATCGGTATCGGCCACAGCGGTCCGCGCGGCCGGTGGCTGTGTGAGGGCGCGTCGACCAGATCGCGGGCCCGCGGGTCGAGGCACAGCTCGAACTGCTGGGCCAGCTCCGCACCGTTGTTCCAGCGGTCGGTGCGCTGCGGTGCCAGACAGGTCAGCAGTACGCGGCGCAGCGAGGCGGGGCAGTCGGCGGGAAGGTCGTCGAGGAATTGCGGCGCTATCGGACTGCGTCGCATCTCCAGCAGCTGTTCGACCGAGCCCTGGGAATCCTTCGCCTCGGTCACGGGAAACGGCCGCCGCCCGGTCAGCAACTCCCACAACATGACCCCGAGTGCATAGATATCGCTGCGTGTGTCGAGGTCGTCCACGGTGCCGGGCAGCTTCGGGTGGCTGGCCTCGAGATGTTCGGGAGACATATAGGCCAGCGATCCGCCGAAGTACGCCACCGGGCTGCTGCCCGCGACGTGGTCGCTGAAACTGATGTTGAAATCGGCCAGTTCGGGTGTGGCGTCGGCGGCGAGCAGGACGTTCGCCGGTTTGATATCGCGGTGCAGCACACCGCGCCGTTCGGCGTACGCGAGGGCTTCGGCGAGCCGGCGTCCGAGCCAGGCCACGGTTTCCGGCCAGGACCGGGCCGCGATCTCGTCCCGTGTGCGACTGCTCGACATCGGAAGATCGCCCTTGTCCTTCAACGCTTCGTCGACGGCGTCCAGCAGCAGCCGGCCGCTGCGCCGCTCCGGTGCCGTCGCGCGGACCCGCGTCAGCACCGAAGCCAGCGTTCCGCCCGGGACGTATTGCATATACAGCATTTTCAGCCCCAGGTCCGGCAGCACCCGCTGGTCGTACACCCGGACGATGAATTCGTGGTCCAGCTGGGCGAGAGTCTGGGGTTCGGCGCCGTGGTCGGCGGAGATCTTCACCGCCACCAGACGTTGCATCGACCGCTGCCGCGCCAGGAATACCTTGGCGAAGGCGCCGTGCCCCAATTCCAGCAGCAGATCGAAATCGTCGATCCGATCACCCGGTTCGAGGTCGGTGCCCGGCGCGGCCACGGTCGGCTGCGGCCCGATCGTGCCGGTGGATTCGTCGGTGTCGGCGGGTTGCCGGACAGTGTTCACCGTCCGATCGGCCAATGGGTCGAAGGCGGCGGTGGCATCGCCTTCCGGTCGAGCGCCCATATGCTGGTCACTCCGGGATGAGACGTCGAGACATGGTGAATTTTATCGCGCCCGGGACGGTTATCCGACAGCGATCTTCCAGCATTTCGGGGGTTCGAATCCCACGCAGTCGACCGGCGCACCGTAGCCGGTCGATTACTTTTCGGTGACGATTGTTATGGCGGATGTCGACCGGTTATACCGTCGTTACAGCGAGTGAAGAGCTTTTCTGGGCGTTGCAGGCGTTTAGGAGGTTCGAATGGTAGTGCTCGTACAACGCCGACCGGCACCGGTGGCCGCGGCGGCGAATCTATTGCTCGACAGTGAAG
>NZ_BAFQ01000095.1 GCF_000308375.1 Nocardia aobensis NBRC 100429
CCACCGCGGGCGCGATGGCCAGGGTGTAGTAGGCGTGCATGCCGCCCTTCATCGCAGAGAACGCCACCCCGTCGATCAGCAGCCACAGCCCGAAAACCAGTGCCGCCCCGCGCACGATATCGGTCCGCGCCGACTTCCACCGCGTGCCGAGCACGACGACGAAACCGAGCACGGCCGCGGGCAACAGCCACGAGATCTCGAATCCGATCTCACCGGTGAACAACCGGTCCGGACCCGACCCGAACCCGCCGCTCCCGCCACCCAGATGCGGCAACTCGTAGCCGGGGGGCAGTTCGAAGGGTTTGCGTCCGGCGTGGTTGTGTCCGAGGTAGCGGGCGAAACCGTTGTAACCCAGCACCAGATCCATGAACGTGTCGTCCTTGGAACCCGCCAGATAGGGCCGGGAATCGGCGGGCCACAGAATCGTCAGCAGTACATACCACCCCGACGAGACCACCAGCGCCACCGCCGCGGCCAGCAGATGCACGATCCGTTTGCCCAATCCCGCCGGGGCCGCGATCAGATACGCCGCACCCAGCGCGGGCAGCACCATCAGCCCCTCGAGCATTTTCGCCAGGAACGCGAAACCCAATGCGACACCGGCCAATACGAGCCAGCGCGGGTTCGCGTGCCGCAACGCGCGCACGGTGCAGTAGGAGGCCGCGGTCATCAACAGCACCATCACCGCATCCGGATTGTTGAACCGGAACATCAACGCCACCACCGGTGTCAGGGCCAGCAGCAGACCCGCCAGCAGGCCCGCGCCGCGGCTGCCGGTGGCGCGGGCGATCGCGCCGTACATCAGCGCGACCGCCGCCACCGCCATCAACGCCTGCGGAATCAGCATCGAGGCGCTGGAGAAGCCGAACAGCTGCCCCGACAACCCCATCACCCATTGCGAGACCGGCGGTTTGTCGACGGTGATGAAGTTGGCCGGGTCCAGCGAACCGAACAGCAGCGCCTTCCAGTCGCGCGACCCCGACCAGGCCGCCGCCGCGTAAAACCCGTTGCCCATCCCGTTGACCGTGATGTTCCACAGATACGCGGCCGCGGTGGCGACCAGCAGCAGCGCGAGCGCGACCCGGTCCCGGCGCCGTGGCGGCGGCAGATCCGGATCCGGCGGACGAGCCGATTCGGGCGATACGGGCACGGCGGTGTCGGCAGTCGTCACTGTCACCGCGGGAGCGTCTCAGCCGATCCGGTGACCACCCTGGCCGAACCCTTGGAACTTGCTGTGAGTCCGATGCGATCGGGCGAATCGGACGCCGTAACCCGTCACGGTCAGTACCGGCCGAACAACACCGCCGCGTTGTGGCCACCGAATCCGAACGAGTTGTTCATCGCGAACTCCACATCGGTGTGTCGCGGTTTGTCGCGCACGATGTCGAGGTCGATCTCGGGATCCTGATTGTCGAGGTTGAGCGTGGGCGGAATGACCTGATCACGCAGTGTCAGCACCGAGATCGCGGCCTCCAGCGCGCCCACCGCGCCCACCGAATGCCCGAGCGCCGACTTCGGCGCGTACACCGCCGGGTGGGTGCCGATGGCGGCGGCGATGCCCTTGGCCTCGGCCAGATCGCCGATCGAGGTGCCCGTGGCGTGGGCGTTGACGTGATCGACATCGGCGGCGGCCACGCCCGCGGTCTCGATGGCCCGGCGCATCGCCCGGGCACACCCCAGGCCCTCCGGATCGGGGGCGACCATGTGATAGCCGTCCGCGGTCAATCCGGCGCCGAGCAGCCGGGCCAGCGGTGTCGCCCCGCGTGCCAGCGCATGCTCCTCCGATTCGACCAGCAGCAGCGCGGCCGCCTCACCGAAGACGAAACCGTCGCGGTCGCGGTCGAACGGCCGCGACGCCCGTTCGGGTTCGTCGACGCGGGAACTGAGCGCGCGCGCCATGGTGAATCCGGCGATCGCCATCGGGTTGATGTAGCCCTCGACCCCGCCGGCGACGACGATGTCGGCCTCGCCCAGCACGATCGAGCGCCACGCGTGCACCAGCGCCTCGTTGCCCGAGGCGCATGCCGACACCGGCGTCACCAGGCTCGCGCGCGCGCCGATCTCCACGCCGACCACGCCCGAGACGCCGTTGGGCATACTCATCGGCACCGCGAACGGCGACACCTTGCGGTAGCCGTGCTCGCGCATCGTGTCGTTGGCGTCGACGATGACGTCGGCGCCGCCCAGGCCCGTGCCGATGCACACGCCGAGGCGGTCCTTGTCGACCTCGGGCGCACCCGCGGTCTCCCACAGCCGGTTACCCATCGCGTACGACATCTGCTGGACATAGCACATGCGGCGCTTGCGTACCCGATCCAGATCGGTGGTGGGATCGTGAATCAGTTTGCCGCCGATGGCATTCGGTAGATCCTGGCGCAGGATTTCCTCATCGGTGAGGACCTTGATCCCGCTGGCGCCGGAAAGCAGCGCCTGCCACGTACTTTCGGTATCCGCGCCGATGGAGGTGGTGATCTCCAGCGCGGTGACGACTACCTCGCGGAAGCCGCCGTTGCGGGTGTTGAAACCGGTATCGAGCGTACGCACGGTCGTCGATTCCTCCCTGTCGGTCCCTCATTGCCCCGGACACGAAACTCGGCAGCACCCGCGAGCTCCGATGACCTCGCCGTCATCGGCCGCCCGTCCCGCCACACCGGCGGTGGGTGCGCCTGGGTCAGCGTAGCTCTCCCACCACTCGCAGGGGTGCGAGAAACGAAGATGCCAGCAATTTGCCGCAGGGGTACCGTAGAGGGTCACGGATGGGTGCGTCCGCAGCGGTGCGCCCAACCGGACGGGCTAGGGAAGGGCGTGCCCGAGATGACTGTCAACGCTGTTCACGACATGTTTACTGCCCAGCTGGACAATGTGGGTCCGCAGGCTCCACCGGGCGCGGGGGTGACGACGGCGCTGCTGCGAAATCTCATCTGGTTGCATTTGCTGGCAACGGCGATCGCGGTCGGTTGCTGGATCCATCTGGCGAACCGTCGGGGGGTCGCGCGAGCCACGGTGTCACGGGTGGCCGTCGGTGTCGTCGCGATCGGGCTGGCCACCGCGGGAGCGGGGGAAATCCTCGGCGCGGCCATGCACTGACCGCGCCGCCGACCCTGCCGCGACTAGACGTAACCAGAAATAACACGTAACCTTCGGGTATCCGGACGGCGAGGTCCGGGCTGACATTCGGACGAAACGGATACCTCAATGACGCGGCATGTCGACGTGTTGATCATCGGTGCGGGCCTGTCCGGGATCGGGATGGCCTGCCATCTCAGCCGGGAGAACACCGGACGCAGCTACGCGATCCTCGAACGGCGCAGCGCGATCGGCGGCACCTGGGACCTGTTCCGCTACCCGGGCATCCGCTCGGACTCCGACATGCTGACCTTCGGCTACGGCTTCCGCCCCTGGATCGGCACCAAGGTGCTCGCCGACGGACCGCACATCCGCCGATACATCGCCGAGACCGCCGAGGAATACGGCGTCACCCGCCACATCTGCTTCGGCCGCAAGGTCGTGAAGTCGAGCTGGTCGAGCGCCGAACAACTGTGGACCACCGAGGCTGTCGACGAACAGACCGGCGACACCGAGACCTACACCAGCAACTTCCTGGTCGGCTGCACCGGTTACTACGACTACGACAAGGGTTTCCGCCCGCAGTTCCCCGGTGAGGAGAACTTCGGCGGGCAGATCGTGCACCCCCAGCACTGGCCCGAGGATCTGGACTACCGCGGCAAACGCGTTGTCGTCATCGGCAGCGGCGCCACCGCGATCACGCTGGTCCCGGCCATGAGCGAGGACGCCGCGCACGTGACCATGCTGCAGCGCTCGCCTACCTACATCGCGCCGCTGCCCGCCGAGGATCCCGTAGCGGTCGGCATGAAGAAGGCCAAACTGCCCGCCGCGCTGGCCTACAAGACCGGCCGCGCCCGCAATATCGCCCTGCAGCGCGCCAGCTTCGCCCTCTCCCGCAGCAACCCCGCCCTGTCGCGGAAACTGCTGCTGCAGGCCGTGCGGGTCGCCGTCGGGCCCAACGTGGACATGCGTCACTTCAGCCCCAGCTACAACCCGTGGGATCAGCGGCTGTGCATCGTGCCCAACGGCGACCTGTTCAAGGTACTGCGCAGCGGGCGTGCCTCCATCGTGACCGACCGCATCGCGACCTTCACCGAAACCGGCATCCGCCTGGAATCCGGCGAGGAACTGCCCGCCGACATCATCGTCAGCGCGACCGGGCTCAACATCCAGATGCTCGGTGGCGCGGCGATCGATGTCGACGGCACCCCGATCGCGACCCGCGATCTGGTCGCCTACAAGGGTGCGCTGATGAGCGGGCTGCCCAACGCCATGATGATCATCGGCTACACCAACGCCTCCTGGACATTGAAGGCCGATCTGGCCGCCGAATACTTCTGCCGGCTGCTCAATCACATGAAGGCCAAGGGGTATTCGAGCTTCGTCGCCGAAGCCGAGGACGCCGACCGGGCGCCCGAGTCGATGATGGGCGGCGCGCTGACCTCCGGCTACATCGCCCGCGGCGACGCGGTGATGCCGCGTCAGGGCCGCCGCGGACCGTGGAAGGTCATCAACAACTACTACCGCGACCGCGCGTTGCTGCGCAAAGCCGATCTCGAAGACGGCATCCTGCGCTTCGGCACCCGTTCGGCGGCCGCTCGCCCGGTCGTCGAATCCCGTTCCGCCTGAACCTGTTCCGGCGGAACCCCGTCCGGTCGCGGCAGCGCACGGCCACGACCGGACGGCCGGGACCTCAGCCCAGCAGATACGTGGGAGTCGCGGGCGGCTTGGTGTTGGCGACGAACTCGCGCCGCAACCGGTGATAGGACTCGCCGTCGCCGAAGAAGTTGCGATGCATATGCGCGAGCTCTTCGGCCCGATACCGCGCCAGCGGCCGCACCGCCTCGTCGGCCGCGCGGCGCTGTTTCTTCGCCAGCAGTAGATTCTGCAATTCCGGTGCGGCCGCGAGAATTTCGGCCTCGCGGCGAACCTGTGCCCGGAACTGCTCGGTGGAGCCGTCGAACACCTTGTCCACCAACCCCACTCGCGCCGCGGCCCGCGCGCCGACCGGCAGGGTCCGGCTGGTCAGCTGCGCGGCGACCTCCGGTCCCACCCGCTGCGGCAGCGTGTAGGTCCAATACTCCGAACCGTGCAGGCCCATCAGCCGGTAGTGCGGATTGAGCACCACCGATTCCCGGCACCACACGTGATCGGCGGCCAGGGCCAGCATCACCCCACCCGCGGCGGCGTTGCCCGCCAGCGCCGCGATCACCAGTTTGTCGGTGGTAGTGAGGATCGCCTCCACCACATCATCGATCGCGTTGATGTTGCGCCACGACTCCTCGGCCGGATCGGCGGCCGCCTCGATCACGTTGAGATGGATGCCGTTGGAGAAGAAGTCGCGCCGCGGCCCCAGCACCAGCACATCCACCGGCCGATCGCAGGCCTCGCGATAGGCGGCCAGCAGCCGCCGGCACTGCCGGGTGTCCATCGCGCCACCGGGATAGGCGAATTCGAGATATCCGACGCCCGCGTCCTCGTGGTAGCGCAGCTCCGACCAGGTGTCGCGCACCGCCGCCTCAGCGGGGGAGACCGGCACTTCGGGGACGCCGGCGGGCAGATCGGCGCCCAGTGCGTCGGTGGCCGGCATCTTGAACGTCACCGGTCCGCCCGACACGCGACGCGGGCGCAGCTGCGGCAACCACACCGCACCGTCGACGGTGGCCCGGCAGATCGCGCCGTCGCGGGTGGCGATCACCGCACCCGGCTCACCCCGCAGCCGATCCTCGTGATGACCGCCGTGGACGAAGTATTCGCGGCCGAACAGTTCGTCCAGCACACCCGGCTGGGAATCGGCCGCGCGCAGCGTGCGGATCACGGTCGCGGTATCGGCGGTGGCCCAGTCGATGCGGCGCACCTGCTGAGTGAGGAACGGCCGCAGCCGGCCCGTGACATCGGGGCGGTCGTAGTCCAGCGGTTCGGGCACGTAGTCGCCGGATGCGAAGCGGCGCACCGCGGTCAGCACCGCCTCGACCGCCGCGTCGGACACCTCGTTGCGATACAACTCGCTCTTGCCGCATGGCGCCACATCGAACCCCACCGACGCCCAGATGGGACCGGCGTCCATCTCCGCCACCGCCTGCAGCACCGTCACACCCCACCGGGTCGCGCCCTCGGTGATGGCCCAGTCCAGCGACGACGGCCCCCGATCACCCATCGGCCCCGGATGCACGATGAACACCGGATGTTCGGTCCACACATCCTCGGGAATCGCCGTGGTGAGCATCGGCGCCAGAATCAGATCCGGCCGGAATCGTGCGACCCGGGCGCGGAGCAGGTCGTCGCCGAGAGCCAGCTCGACTCCGACCTCGTGATCGCGCTCCCGCAATTCGGCATGCACTCGCTGGGTGAGACTGTTGAATGCGCTGGCGACCAACAGGATGCGCACGAGCTGTCCTCCATCAGGGTGGTTCGTCGGTCCGTGACCGGACCGCAACATTTGCCCCTCCGAAACTAGCTCAGCGCCCGGTGCCCGTATACCCGGTGGGGGAGATCAGTGCGGCACGGTCACCGGATCGGCGCAGCTGCCGGGGATATCGACCAGCGAACACGCCACCGGGCCGCGCGTGGGACGGTAGTCCGCGGCAACACCGCCGGCCCGCGTGATCGCGCGATAGGCGTCCACGGCGTCGGTGGGGCGCCGTGTCAGGGCGGGGTCGCCCAGCACGTCGACGGTGTACAAACCGAAGCGCGGTGTGTAGCTGCCCCATTCGTAGTTGTCGGTGATCGACCAGTAGTCGTAGCCGATCACGTCGATGCCGTCGGCCTTGGCGCGCTGCAGCCAGTACACGGTGTCGCGCAGGTCGTCGCCGCGGGTGTAGCCGTCGGGGCGGGGTGCGCCGTTCTCGGTCGGCATGCCGTTCTCCACCACGTACAGCGGCTTACCGGGGAATCGGCGCGAATAGTATTCCAGCGCATAGTAGACGCCCTCGGGCTGTAGCGGCATCTTCCACAATCGGTCGAGGTCCTCCGGCGACAGCCGGGCCAGGTCCTGCGGGGTGTGACCGTAGTAGTAATCGATGCCGACATAGTCGAGTTTCGCGGCGATGGCATCGATCATCGGGCCGTTGACCACCGGTTCCGCCGTGCCGACGATGTAGGCGAGATTGCTGGTCACCATGGCGCCCGGCTGCGCCCGGTGGATGTCGTCGTAGATGGTGTTGTGCGCCTGGATCAGTCGCTGCTGCATCGCCGGGACGTCCGCCGGCGACAGCCCGCCGTTGCGGGTTTCGTTGACGATGTAGAACGCCGGTTCGTTGAACGTCACCCACAGCGGATCGCGAGAGGCGTAGCGCTGCACCACTGTCCGCGCGTTGGCCAGCCAGTCGTCGAGCATCGCCGGATGCGCCCAGCCGCCGCGGTCGGCGGCCCAACCGGGATACACCCAATGATCCAGTGTCAGCATCGGGCGGATGCCGTGCGCGGCCATCGTGTCGAGAACGCTGTCGTAGAAGGCGAATCCGGCCTCGTCCCATTCGCCCGGCCGCGGCTGCACCCGTGCCCACTCCACGCTGATGCGGTACACGCCGACGCCGAGCCCGGCGGCCAGGCCGATATCGGAACGATAGCCGGTGAAGAAATCGACCGCATCGTGGTAGCGGTCGTAGTCGGGATGCGTGGCCACGTACCGCAGCCAGTTGCTGTCGGGCGCATGGCCTTCGCATTGGAATCCGGCGCTGGCCACACCCCACAGGAAGTCGGCGCCCAGATTCGGCACGGTGGCCGGTGCGGCCGGGCGGGCCCGGGCGAAGGCGGCGGGACCGGCCACGGCGGCGGCGGTCCCGGCGGCGAGCAGACCGAAGGCCTGGCGACGGCTGAGATTGCGCATCGAACTCCTCGGTATCCGGCGGGGTATGGTCCGGCAACGGTAACCCCGGTCACCGCTTCGGCAGGGCCGGACGCGGCGCAGTCATTCTCACCCGCAATTGGGCGAGTGTCCAGATGTTGCGGAATTCGGTCGAACACTGTCGGTGCGCGCGGCTAGGGTGGCGGCCATGGTCACGCATATGACGCATTGGGGAGCGTTCGACGCCGTCAGCGACGGTGAGCGGCTGACCGCGGTACGGCCTTGGCCCGGCGACCCGGAGCCCACCCCGCTGATCGGCAATGTGGCTTCGGCACACCATCATCCGACCCGCATCGATCGGCCCTACGTCCGGAAATCATGGCTCGAACACGGGCCGGGCGCATCCGGACGCGGCGGGGATGCCTATGTCCCGGTGAGCTGGGACCGGGCCCTCGATCTGCTCAGCGGCGAATTGCGCCGCGTCTACACCGAATTCGGCCCCGAAGCCGTCTACGGCGGCTCCTACGGCTGGGCCAGCGCCGGACGGTTCCACCATGCCCAGAGCCAGCTGCACCGGTTCCTGAACTGCCTCGGTGGCTACGTGCGCCACGTCAACAGCTACAGCCTGGGGACCTCCACGGTCTTGCTGCCCTACGTGGTGGGGGACCTGTTCGCGCTGCTGGGACGTTTCACCGCCAAATCGGTGATCGCCGACCACACCGAACTGGTGGTCGCCTTCGGCGGTATCTCGCCGAAGAACGCCGCGGTCAATCCGGGCGGTGTCTCCCGCCACCACAACAGGGACTGGATCGAGCGGGCCCGGCGGCGCGGCTGCCGGTTCGTCACCGTCGCCCCGCTGCGCGACGACACCGCCGATATCGCGGAGGCGGAGTGGATCTCCCCGCGACCCGGCACCGACGCCGCCCTGATGCTCGCGCTGGCCCAGGTTCTCGACGCCGACGGCCTGACCGACACTGCCTTCCTGAATTCCCACACCGTCGGCTACGAACAGTTCGCGCGATATCTGCGCGGCACCGCCGACGGCGTCGTGAAGGATCCCGCGTGGGCCGCCGCGATCACCGGGGTGCCGGCCGAACGCATCCGTACGCTGGCAC
>NZ_BAFQ01000094.1 GCF_000308375.1 Nocardia aobensis NBRC 100429
GATGGCCGCGGCACGCACCCTCGTGACGGTGAGCTGGTCGCTGCAGCGAGCGCAGCACGGAGAGCAGCCGACCTGGCTGGGCGTGGTGCTGGCCGCCATGCTGGGCCAGATCGGATTGCCCGGAGGCGGTTTCGGCCACGGCTACGGCTCCTCGGCGAGCATCGGCGAACCCACCCGCACGCTGCCGCTGCCGCGACTTCCGCAGGGCGCCAACCCCATCGACCGTTTCATTCCCGTCGCGCGCATCGCGGATATGCTGCTCGCGCCCGGCACAGCGTTCCGATACGACGGGCGCGAGCTGCGCTATCCCGATATCCGGCTGGTGTATTGGGCCGGCGGCAACCCCTTCCACCACCATCAGGACCTGGCCCGCCTGCGCCGCGCGTTCGACCGGCCCGAGACCATCGTCGTCCACGACTCGTTCTGGACCGCCACCGCCCGCCACGCCGATATCGTGCTGCCGGCCACCATGACCATCGAACGCGACGACTACGGCACCGGCGACAACGACGGCATCCTGTTCCCCATGCCCGCCCTCACCCGCCCGCACGGGCAGGCCCGCGACGACTACGACATTCTCGCCGAATTGTCCGGAAGACTCGGTACCGGTAAGGAATTCACCGAGGGACGCACCACGGGCGACTGGCTGCGGCACCTGTACGGGCAATGGTTGTCCGACCTGGGCGAGCGGGGACGGGACTTCCCGGACTTCGATCGGTTCTGGTCCGGTTCCGGCATCGAACTGCCCGTCGCCGACCCGCCGCAGGTGGTGTTCGCGGACTTTCGTGCCGACCCCGGCGCGCATCCGCTGCCGACACCCTCCGGTCGCGTCGAGATCTTCTCCGAGACCATCGCCGGCTACGGCTACCCCGACTGCCCCGGGCACCCGGTTTGGCTCGAGCCGGACGAATGGCTGGGCGGCGCTGCGGCACAACGGTTTCCGCTGCAGCTGGTCGCCAACCAGCCGCGTACCAAACTGCACAGCCAGCTCGACGTCGGCGCGCACAGCCGGTCGGTGAAGATCCGCGACCGCGAACCGGTGCGGCTGCACCCGGCGGAAGCGCGGGCGCGGGCAGTGGCCGACGGCGACATCGTGCGCCTGTACAACGACCGCGGCTCCTGCCTCGCCGGGCTCGTCGTCGACGACGCGGTCGCACCGGGCATCGCGCAGTTGTCCACCGGGGCCTGGTACGACCCGGATCCGGAAGATCCGTCGTTCTGCCGGCACGGCAACCCGAACGTGCTCACCGCCGACCGCCCCTCCTCCACGCTGAGCCAGGGCAGTACGGGACAACTGGCGCTCGTGCAGATCGAGGCCTATCACGGCGCGGTGCCGGACCTGACGGTGCTCAGTCCACCGCAGATCGTGGCAGACCACCACAGCTTGTAACCGGCTGCCGGACAGGAACATTAATTCCGGTTGTCAACCCGGCGGTGTGCCGATGATCCGCTCAGTCCTTCCGGCCGGTCAGCGCCAAGCTGGTACCGAGCCCGATCATCACGAGCCCGCCGGCGCCGCCGACGGCGGCGAGTCGCTGTGGCGAACGCGCGAACCAGGCGCGTGCCGCCCCGGCGGTCAGTGCCCAGGTGGAGTCGAAGATCAACCCGAACAACGGAATACACAGGCCGAGCACCAGCATCTGCCCCGGCACCCACCCATTCGGGTCGACGAATTGCGGTAGCAGCGCGGCGAGGAAGACCACGGACTTCGGGTTGGCAAAACCGACGACGAGGCCGTCGCGCAGCATGGAGACGGTGCCGCGCCGGATCGCGGGCGCCTCCGTGGTGAAAGCCTCGGCCAGACCGGCACGATGGCGGATCGCCTGAACACCCAGATAGATCAGGTAGGACGCACCGAGAAGTTTTACCGCGGTGAACGCGGTGGCCGACGCCGCGACGATCGTCCCGAGCCCGAAGGCCACCGCGGCGACCTGCAGGTAGACCCCGACCGCGTTACCGGCCACGGTGAACAGCGCCTCCCGCCGCCCGATCGTGATCGCCCGGGTGATCGCGAACAGGACGCTCGGCCCGGGAACGACGACGAGCACCAACGCCAGTCCGGCGAATTCGAGCAGATGATCGGGCGCCACCATGCGACGACCATAACGATCGGAAGGGGAGACCGGCCACCGCTTTCCGCGGCAGGCTCCTCAGCCCGCTCCCGCGATGACCTCGCGCACCCAGTCCACCGGCACCGGCGCCAGATCGTGCGCGTCGAGACCCACGTAGACGGCGTCGTCGCCGTCGCGGCCGGTGCGGCCGGCTCGCGCCGGCGGATGCAAACCCAGCAGCGCATCCGTCGGTTCCGCGTAGATCCCGGCATAGTCGGTATCGCTGCCCGCGGTCGCCGAGCCGTACGCCCGCGACCCGACCACTACCTCCCACAGCAGATTTCGCACCTGCCCACCCCCGTCCGTACACCCTGGCGCCCCGCTGCGGCGAAGCCGCTACTCGAAGCGCACCGGCACGATCACCGGAGAGGCAACGATAGTGCGGGCGAACGGCTGCGCGCACACGGATTTCCGGCGGCCGATCCGCGCAGGCAGGCGGGTCAGCTGTGGCTGCGCTCGTGCGAGCCGTGCGGCAGCCACACCTGTTCGGCGCGGAGGGCGGCCTGTGGGGTGAAGTAGTCGCCGGTCCGCAGATCCTCGAGCAAGGTCGCGTGTTCGGGTGCCCACCCCAGCAGCGCTCGGGTGTGTTCGCTGGAGACCGGGACGTCGAGGGAGAAGAATCGAGCCAGGAACGGGTTCCCCAGATGCGCGGCGGCCTGTTCGAGGGTCAGCGAAGCGGTGGGAATGCCGAGCACGTGCGCGATCTGTTCCGCGAGACTTCTGATCGTGACAGCGCTTTCGCCGACGCCGTGCAACACGCTGCCGGCGGGCGCCTTCTCCAGCGCCAACCGGAACAAGACCGCGGCGTCGGCGCGGTGGACCGCGGGCCACCGATTGGCGCCGTCGCCGATGTAGGCCGAGACGCCTGCCCTGTGCGCGGCCGCGATGAGCGCCGGAACGAACCCGTAATCGCCGGGTCCGTGCACGGTCGGCGCCAGTCGGACCACACTGGCGCGCACCCCCGACCCGGCGAGACTCAGACAGCTCTGCTCGCCCGCGATGCGGAAGGCGGCGACCGAATCGGGGTCCGGCGCGTCCTGCTCGGTGCTGACCTGCCCGGCCCTGGTCACCAAGGTGCCCGAGGTGCTGACAAGGGGCTTGCCGGTGCCGGCCAGCGGTTGTCCGAGCGCCTCGATCGCGGCGCAGTCGCGACGGATGAGGTCATCCGGATCCGCGTAGTCGCCGCCGTAGGCCATATGCAGGACGCCGTCGGCGGCCGCCGCGCCGCTGCGCAGACTGTCGAGGTCGTCCAGGCAGCCGCGATGCGGTGTCGCGCCCAACGATTCCAGCCGGTCGGCCGCGGCCTCCGAGCGGGCCAGGCCGGTCACGGTGTGACCGGCCGCGATGAGCTCGGCGACGACGGCGGGTCCGGTCTGACCGGTGCCGCCGGTGACGAAGACATGCATGGAACTCTCCCTTTTACGCCAGTGACTGACGCTAAGTAGTGTCAGTCACTGACTCTACGGGAAGCGTCAGTGACTGACGCAACGTGATGCCAGTCACTGACGCATCGCGGTAGGCTCGGCGAATGCCACGAAGCGGAGCAGAGGTGCGTCGCCGCCTGCAACAGGCGGCCCTCGAGCTGTACCGGGAACGAGGATTCGACCGGACCACCGCCGCGGAGATCGCCGCCCTGGCCGGGGTCAACGAGCGCACCTTCTTCCGGCACTTCCCCGACAAACGCGAGGTCGTCTTCGACGGCGAAGCCGACCTGCGCACCACCTTGATGCAGGCAGTTGTCGAAGCGCCCCGGGGACTGCGCCCGTTCGAGGTCCTGCTGCGCGCGTTCCGGGAGTCGGCTCGGAACTTGGAACGCAACCGCCCGTTCTCCGATCCACGGTGGGAGGTCATCGCCGTGACACTGGCACTGCGCGAACGCGAGCTGGCCAAACACGCGGGACTCACCGATGCCGTGGCGGAGGCGCTACGACAACGGGGTATCGATGCCGGCCCGGCCGACTTGGCCGCCCGCACCGGCTGGGCCGCCTATCAACACGCGGTCCGAGCCTGGATCGACGACCCCACGGACAATCTGGAGGCGCATCTCTGCCGGGCCTTCGACGACCTGCGCGGCCTCGCCGCCGACGCACCGACACCGACGGATCGAGAAAGGAGATCCGGTCCGGTCCCGGATCCGAAGTGAGCCCGCGGCGGTGGGGCACCGCCGCCGACGATTCGTGCGCACTACGGCGCCCGGAAGCCGCCGATCTTCTCCTCCAGCAGTTCGGCCAGTCGCAGCGGGGTGCGGTCCTCGAACATCGGACCGATGAGCTGGACACCCACCGGCAGGCCCTCGGGGGAACGGCCCGCCGGTACAGCGGTGGCGGGCAGGCCGGGCATGGTGGCCATACCAGCCCAGACGAGCTGGTCGAAGTACGGGTACTCGACGCCGTCGATGTCGATGTGCCGGTCCTCCAGCCCACCGTTGTGGTTGTGCGGATAGGCGGGAGTGGGCGTGATAGGGCAGACCACGGCATCGAATTCGGCGAACAGCTGCCGCCAGCCGTGGCGGTGGAGTTCGCGACCGTTGTTGGCCCCCACCCAGTCTCGGTGGCTGAGCACCATGCCGCGCAGCCGCGCCGCATCGAGACTCCGGTCGTCGGCACTCAACGCTACGGCGCGGGTCTGCAGCTCTCGATACACCTCGAGCGGAAGACCCGCGGCGGCATTCGACAGCATCAGCTGCATGTAGAGCGTCGCCGCTTCGGCCGGATCGGGCAGCAGCGGGCTGTGCCGTTCGACGCGGGCGCCCTCGTCGGCGAGCGCCTCGGCGACCCGGTTCACGCCGGCCCGCACCGCGGATCCGGTCGGAATGAGTGGATGCTCCTCGAGGACCAGCACACGGAAGTCGGCCAGCCGATCGTGGCGCGGGGGCGGCAGGGAGACGCCATAGGCGAGGCCGTGGGTCAGCGGGTCCGGTCCGGCCATCACATCGAGCAGCAACGTGAGGTCGCGGGCGGTACGCGCCATCGGACCGACGACAGCCAGGTCGAGATCGACCGGCAATGCCGGTGCGGGCGGCGCGACCATGCCGCGGGTCGGCGCCAGCCCGAGTGTCGGCTTGTGCGCGTAGACGCCGCAGAAATGCGCGGGGGTGCGCAGCGAACCGGCGAGGTCGGAGCCGATGGACAGCGCGCCGAATCCACACGCCAAGGCCGCCGCCGAACCGCCGGACGATCCACCCGACGTTCGGTCGTGGTCCCACGGATTGTTGGTGGTGCCGTAGATCTCGTTGAAGCTCTGGATATCTCGCAGCATCTCGGGCACGTTCGTCTTACCGAGGATCACCGCGCCGGCGGCCTCCAGCCGCGATACCTGCACCGCGTCCTCGGTCGCTAGGTAGTTCGCGTGCTGTGGTATGCCCCAGGTCGTGGGCAGCCCGGCGATGTCGTAGGACTCCTTGACCGTCACCGGCACACCGAGCAGCGCCCGGTCCTCACCGCGGGCGCGCGCCCGGTCGGCACGCTGCGCGGCCGCCCGCGCACGGTCGAAGGTCGGCACACAGATCGCGTTGATCACCTTGTCCTCGCGCTCGATACGAGCGATCGCGTCCTCGGTCAGTTCCACCGAGGTCACCTCGCCCGCACGCAATGCCGCCACGATTTCTTCGGCTGACTGAACGTTCCACTCCATGAATCCGACGGTATGGGCAGGTCACAGGGGGCATAAAACGCCTCTTCACGCAAAGCGCAAATCCGAAACGGAGCGACCCTCGGGGCGAATCGACGCATGGTTCCGTCATATCCCAGGTCACGGCATCGGCAGTGCGCGACGCGAGGCGCGCACGCCATGTAATGCCGTTTCGCACAACAAGACAGATGTCACAACGGCTACCGCGTCGAGACTCCGGTCGCGGACCGTTCGGCCGGAGGCCGGTCCCGGCGGACCTGTGGGTCAGCCTTCGGCGCAGCAATTCGCAGAGGTGCATTCACTGCACTTCGAGCCAGGTCCGGATTCACAACCCGAGTTTGGTTACCGCGTTGTCCTCCAAGGGATTCGCGGTGCGGATATAGCCGTGTACGGTGCGCGGGTTGGACCACCGGCCCTGGCGCATGATCTCGCGGTCGCTGGCGCCGCCGAGTGCGGCCTGGGTGGCGAATCCGGCGCGCAGTGAATGTCCGGAGAACAGGGCCGGATCCAGTCCCGCCCGTGCGGCGTAGCGTTTCACCAGCTCGGCCACCGCACGTCCCGAGATCGGCTGCGCGCCGATACCGCCGTGCCGCGACACCGGCGGGAACAGCGGGGCCTGCGCATCCACGCGGGTGGCGCCGGTGAAGCCGTGGCAGCGGTGGATATCGCCGGTGGCGCAGGTGCGCTCGGTCCACGACCGTAGATCGTCGGTGCCACCCGCGGTGTGGATAGCGCGCAGGTCGATCCACTCGGCGAAGGCGCACACCGGGCACGTCGAGGGTCGCGCCCCACGCGGCAGGGCCACCGACTGGGCGCCGGCGCCGGTCGGATCGGTTTTGGTCGCCGGCAGCCGCACCAGCAGCACGGGTTCGCCGGTGCGGTGATCGAGGGTGACCGCCACATCGCCGACGCGGAGTCCGGCGAGTTCGCTGCGGCGCAGCGCCCCGGCGAATCCGACGAGCAGCATCAGCCGGTCGCGTCGGCGGGCCGGCTCGGTCGGCCAGCCCGGAGCCGGCAATCCGTCCAGCAGTTGTGCCAGCGTGTGCAGCAGCACGGGACGTTTCCGGTTGGGAACGCTGCGACGCGTGCGGCGGATGCCGCGCAAAGTCAACCGCACCACATCCGATCGGGTCGGGGAGGGTAGCCCGTTGGCGGCATGAACCGCGGCGATGGCGGCGCTCTTGCGTTCCAGCGTGGCCGGCCCGAATGCCCACTCGCCGGACGGTTTTCGCGCATCGGCGGCCGCGGCCAGATACACCGCGACATCGAGGGCGTCCGCCGGCAGTGCGCACCGCGCCTCGGCCGCACACCACGCCGACCACCCGACCCAGTCGGAGCGGTAGGCGCGCACCGTGTTCGGCGACTGCGAGGCCTCCAGATAGCGGCCCAGCGCCCCGGCCTGCTCGGTGTCGAAGCGCTCCCGCACCATCCGCAGGGCGACCGTGTCGACGAGTACGCTGCGCACTCCCCGCCGTAATTCGGTGCGAACCGCCTCCGGCACGGCGATATCGACGATCACGGGATCCGGTGAGACGCTCATCGCGAGACAGGTTACCGGGCAACGACGTTCGCCGCGCCCGTCCGCGCCGGGAAGAATGATCGACCGTGCCGCCCGTGACAGTTGCCACCGATGATCCCGCCCGCGCCGATGTGCGAGCGCTGGCCGCCCGCCATCTGGCTTTCGCGCGGGCTCATACCCCGGCCGACGCCGTGTTCGCGCTCGACCGGGACGCGTGGGCCGATCCGCACCTCACCCTGGTTACCGCTCGCCGCGACGGGGTGCTACTCGGTATGGGCGCGGTGCGCGATCTCGGTGCCGGGCACGGCGAACTGAAATCCATGCACACCGACGAAGCGGCGCGTGGACACGGTGTCGGCACTGCGATCGTCACGCATCTGCTCGCGCTGGCGCGCGCCCGCGGCTGGGAGCGGGTGAGCCTGGAAACCGGTGTGGGCGAAGCGTTTCGGCCCGCACGGACGCTGTACGCACGGTGTGGATTCGTCGCCTGCGGCGCCTTCGGGGACTATCTCGACACCGGGACGAGTGCGTTCATGACGCGCACGGTGTAAGGGCGGGGTGAAACGGAGCAGAAAGAACAGAAAGACATCCCCTCCCACTTCAATATATAGCGCACAGGGGGCCTTGCGGCAAGGCCCGGGGTGTGCTGCACAATCGTCGGGCCAACGCCACGACCTGCGGAAATCGGCTGTTCCGCGGGCTGTGCCCTCACCGTGTCGAATGGGGTTTCATGATTGACGTGATCGTTGCCGGTGCCGGACCCACCGGTCTGATGCTGGCGTGCGAGTTGCGGTTGCACGGCCTGAACCCGGTCGTGCTGGAGAAGGAGACCGAGCCGACGAAAGTGGTCCGCGCGCTGGGCCTGCACGCGCGCAGTATCGAAGTGATGGATCAGCGCGGGCTGTTGGAGCGGTTTCTCGCGCTGGGCACGAAGTACCCGGTCGGCGGGTTCTTCGCAGGTATCACGGCACCGCAGCCGGAGCTGGACTCGGCGCACGCCTATGTGCTCGGTATTCCGCAGACCGTCACCGATCGGCTGCTCGCCGAGCATGCGGCCGAACTCGGCGTCGACATCCGGCGCGGCTGTGAGGTGGTCGGCGCCATCCAGGACCCGGACGGCGTGACCGTCGAACTGGCCGACGGCAGCCGGCTGCGCGCGCAGTATCTCGTCGGCTGCGACGGCGGGCGCAGCACCGTGCGCAAGCTCGCGGGAATCGATTTTCCCGGTGAACCGTCGCGGGTGGAGACGCTGCTGGGGGAGGTCGAGCTGGACGCGCCCCTGGAGACCGTGACCGCGGTGGTGACCGAGGTCCGCAAGACACAGCGGCGCTTCGGGGTCGGGCCGTCGGGCAACGGGACGTTCCGGTTCGTGGTGCCGGCCGAGGGACTGTCCGAGGACCGCACGCTGCCGCCGACGATGGAGGAGGTGAAGCGGCAGCTGGTGGCCACCGCCGGCACCGACTTCGGCGTGCATTCACCGCGCTGGCTGTCGCGTTTCGGCGACGCGACCCGGCTGGCCGAGCGGTATCGATCCGGGCGGGTACTGCTGGCCGGGGATGCCGCGCACATCCATCCGCCGGTCGGCGGGCAGGGCCTCAACCTCGGCATCCAGGACGCGTTCAATCTGGGATGGAAGCTTGCCGCCGAACTCGCCGGGTGGGCCCCGGCCGGTCTGCTGGACAGCTACGAGTCCGAGCGGCACCCGGTCGCCGCCGACGTGCTGGACAACACGCGCGCCCAGATGGAGCTGATGTCGCTCGAGCCGGGCCCGCGGGCGGTGCGCCGGCTGCTCACGGAGCTCATCGATATCGATGAGGTCAACCGGCGGCTCACCGAGAAGATCACCGCCACCGCGATCCGCTACGACTTCGGTCCCGGACACGAACTGCTGGGCCGGCGTCTGCGGGATGTGCGGCTGAAAGACGGGCGCCTCTACGAGCTGATGCACGCGGGCCGCGGACTGCTGCTGGATCAGACCGGCCGGCTGTCGGTGGCGGGATGGGCCGATCGGGTCGATCACATCGTCGATGTCAGCGAGGAATTGGATGTGCCCGCGGTGCTGCTGCGGCCGGACGGGCATGTCGCATGGGTCGGCGGCGATCAGGACGATCTGCTCGCCCATCTGCCGACGTGGTTCGGCGCGGCCTGATCACGCGCCCGAGCTAGGTCGCGGCACCGAAGGTGCGGGCGGTGGCGATGGTGGCGAGCCGGTCGTCGCTGCCGGTGTCGCGCAGATCGACACGCCCGACGCCACCGCGCACCGTCGCGGTGGCCGTCACCGGACCCACCTTGGCAGGTTGCAGATAGCGCAGACCGAGGAAGCCGAGGCTGTCGCCCGGAGCCAGGGACAGCACGGCTTCCTCGGCCGCGACGGCGATGAGACCGCCGTTCACGCTGCCCGCGGCGTTGAGCACCTCGTCGGTGCGCGGGAGTACGGCCACGCCGGGGCGCACGCGTTCGCAGCCCAGGCGTTCGGCCAGGGGAGTGGTGAGCCGGTCGCGCCCGGCCGGCATATCGAGGCTGAGTGCGCGGGGAAGTTGCAGGTCCGGGTCCGGTGCGACCATGAACGAGGCACCGGCCAGGGCCAGCGGTTCGCCGTCGACGGCGAAGTCGATCTCGGCCACGAAGACCGACCGGCCCACCTTCACGGTGCGGCCGATCGCCTCGAGTTGCCCGGCGGCGGGCGCGGGCCGGTAGAGGTGGACGTCGAGTTCCAGGGTCACCGGGACCCGCGGATGCATCACCAGCGACGCGAGTAGTCCGGCCACGGTATCGGCCCAGGTGGCGAGGATGGAGGTGCGCAGATGCGTGGTTCCCGGCGCGTGCAGTTCCGGCACGATGGTCGCGGATCCGTGCACCTCGTCGCCGGCGCGCCGGGTGGCGAAGCCGAGTTCGAGCAGCACGTGGCGGCGCGGGGACAGTCTGCTTTCGACACTCACGGCATCTCCTCCGGTCCGGTGCGTCCCGGCCGGGCCACACGCGAGCGATCTGATTCTACTTCAAGGAGAATTGCATTCTCATCGACTATTGCGGGGCGCTGATACGCGCCTTCATCGCGGCGAGCCGGGCGGCGAATTCCGCGGAATCCAGCGATGCCACCTGGGGCACGATCTCCGCGTCGACGGCCTCGGCATGCGAGTCCAGTGTGCGCGTGTGGCGCATGGTGCGTTTGGTGGTGATCAGCAACTCGCGCGGCGCGTCGGCCGCGCCGGCCGCCAATTCGACTGCGGCGGCAACCAAGTCGTCGTGGTCACCGAGCACGACACGATGCACCAGGCCCGCACTGTGCGCCGCGTCGGCATCGAGGATCTCGCCCAGCAGCGTCATGGCCGCGGCCCGCTGCGCACCGACGGCGCGCTGCAACATCCATGTCATACCGCCGCCCGGATGGATACCCAGCCGCAGGAATCGCGCATCGAAGCGGGCGCGCGGCCCGGCGAGGCGCACATCCGCGGCCAGAGCCAGATTCAGTCCCGCCCCGACCGCGGCCCCGCCCACTGCCGCGACGGTGGGCAGCGAACACTCGGCCACGGCGAGGAATCCGGCGTAGATGGCCCGCAGACCCTCCTCCGCCGCCTCGCCCAGTGCGCTGAGGTCGGCGCCCGCGCAGAATGCCGGGGGAGCCCCGGTGATCACCACCGCGTACACGCCGTCATCAGCCTCCGCCGCGGCGATCGCCGCCGCCAGCTGCTCGGACAGCCCGAGGGTCAACGCGTTTCGGCGCTGCGGGTCCGATACCGTCACCACCGCGACCGTATCGCGCCGCTCCACCGTGATCTCCGCCATGGCGTCATCGTAAGGGAGTGTGCGGTCGATACGATCCGGGAATCCCGGTCGAACCGGACGAGCAAGGGAGACCGTATGAAGGCCGTCATCGTCTGTGTCTCGGTATCGCACGGCAATACCCGGCGTATCGCCGATGCGCTGGGCGAGGTGCTCGGCGCCCGGGTCGTCGGGCCCGACGAACTCGATCCCGCCGAACTGGCCTCCTGCGACCTCGTGGGATTCGGGTCCGGAATCTTCACCATGAACTTCCATCCCCGTCTGCGCGAGCTGATCCGGGCGCTGCCGGCGCAGTCCGGTACCAAGGCCTTCATCTACGCCACCAGCGGCATGCCGGAAACGCCCCTGCGCCGCTACACCCGTTCCCTCGCAACACTTCTCACCGATCGCGGCTTCACGGTGGTCGACACGTTCACCTGCCGCGGGCTCGATACCTGGCTGCCGATGCGGATCGTCGGCGGGGTCAGCAAGGGCCATCCCGACGCCGCCGACCTCCACGCTGCGCGTAGCTTCGCCGAAGGATTACGCGCCCGCATCACGGCCGGGTCCTGACGCGTCCGCACCCCGACCATTCGCCCGGCGGGCCGACAGCACCCGGCCCACCGCGGCGACCGGCCGATCAGCCCGCGGTCCGGCCGTCCAGTGACTCGCGGATGATGTCGGCGTGGCCGGCATGCTGCGCGGTCTCGTGGATCAGATGCATCAGCACCCGGCGCACGCTGCGGACCGCCCCCGCCTCGTGCCACGGCGCGTCGGGGAGCGGGTGCGTGGCGGCGAGATCGGGTACCGCGGCGATGATCTCCTCCGTGCGCGCGGCGATCCGCTCGTAGCGGGCGAGGATGTCGGCGAGTGTTTCGCCGGGCAGCATCACGAAGGTGTTGCGGTGGTCGATGGCCCATTGCGGGAACTCCCGCGCGGTGCCGGAGGTGAAGTCCGCCCAGGTGACGCCCTCGGGCAGCTCGTATTTCATGGCCGAGGGTCCCTCCACGACGAACCGCTGCCAGTTGTCCTCCATCGCCGCCACGTGTTTGACCAGCCCGCCCAGGCTCAGCGCGCTGACGGTGGGATGCGCGCCGGCCTGCTCGTCGGTCAACCCGTCGACGGTGGCGCGCAAGGCGCTGCGCGCGGCGGCGAGCTGAGCGAGCAGATCGGCCCGTTCGCCGTCGAGTGCGGTCGCCGGGGTGTTGTCGATGGTCATCGTGGTCCTTTCGGGTTGTTGTCGACTCGGCACCGACGATCGCAGGGAACTAGGTCGGATCATGTCCGCTTGTCGCCGATGGAAGAAATTCACGGCGTGGGGCGTCCACCGCGCGCCCGCGGGCGACGGCTTGCGCTATCGGTCACCACCTCATCCTCGTCGCCCGGCCCGCCGCTTGACGAGATAGGGCTCCGCCTCAGCCCGGCAATCCATGAGGCGCCGCACCTGTTGGTACGCACGTACCACCGAGCACAGTTTTTCGGCAGTTGTGTTGTGGTTACGTTTGGTTGGTTGCGACCAAACGTAAACGTAAAAGCCAGGGCGGATTCGACGGAGGGAACGGGTCTGACCTCCGATAAGGTTCACTTATCGGAGGTCAGATCCACACGGAATCATTTGGCGTCTAACCTCTTTCGTTTCGTGTCATTCCGTTGGGTACGACGAAACAAACGCTACGATTCCTCTGTGTCGAGCATCTGTAACTACCCGGGCTGTACGCGCACCATCACCCGCGGCGGAACGCCGGGACGGCCCTCGGAATATTGCGATCACCCCGAGCACACCCGATGGCGGGCATGGCGGGAGCGACAGCGCCGTCAGCAGGAGGGTGAGGAACCGGAGACCAACGTCACTGTGACGCAACCGGGTCCGGTGACCGCCGCCCGGTTGCGGGCCGACGAGATGCTCACTCAATTCCGGAGCCTGGCCGATCAGCTGAGTAACACGTTGTCGGTAGCCGTGGCCGAATTGTCGACTCTGGCCGACCCCTCGGTGGCGGAGGCGCAGGTCCAGGCCGTGCAGGCCGACGCCGCGCGCCGCATCGCCGAAGCCGAGGTGGCGACCGTGGCGGCGGAGAAGGCGCGGCGTGAGGCCGAGGAAGCCCGCGCCGCAGCGGAATCCGCGGCCGAGGATGCCGCTGCGGCCGCGGAGTCCGCCGAAGCGCGCATCGCGGAGGCGCTCACCGCACGCGACGACGCACTGCGAGAAGTGCAGCGCGTCAGCAAACAGGCGGCCGACGACGTCTTCGCCACGCGCACCGAGGCCGACGCCGAGATCCGCGCGGTTCGCGCACAGTGTGCCCACGACATCGAGGAGGTGCGGCGGCAGGCCGCCGAACAGACCGATCTGGCGCGCACCACATTCACCGCCGAACTCGAACAGGTGCGTCGCGACAGTGCCCAGCGCATCACCGCCGCCGGCGCCGAACGCGACCTGGCCGTGCAGCGCGCCGCCGACGCCGAACGCGCCATCGAGCGCGCCGAATCGGCTGTCGCCGAACGTAACCGGACCCTGGACGAGGTCAGGGCGGAATTGGTCCGCGCGCGCGGCGACATCGACCGGATGCGCGCGGAGGCGACCGCGGCACAACAGCGCGCCGCCGACGATATCGCCGCCGTGCGCGCGGAAGCCGCCGCGGCCGCCGAACATGTCGCACAGCAGACCGCGGCCCGGCTGGCGGCGGTCGAGGACGCGCGCCGCCAGACCCTGGCCCGGGCCGAACGCGCCGAGGCGCAACTTGATGCCGAGCTGTCGCGGCGTACGGGCACGCGGACCGTCGATGCGCGCGAATCCGGCACTGGCGCACCAGAAATGGCCGATCCCCGCTGATGTGGTGAACATTCGCGCAATCAACCGGCGACAGGTATCGAAAACCACGCCGAGACCGAGTCGATCGTCGGCTTCGGTGGGGGCCGACCGCTATGCTCGACAACTGAATCAGCCACGGCTGCGACGGGCGTCGTGGGAATCGAGAGGTGACTAGTGAACGACGACGCCATGCGAGCGCGGCAAGCAAGGCCGAGCGTGGCACGGGTATACGACTACATCCTCGGCGGGCGCGACAACTACGGCGTCGACCAGAACCTCGCCGATTACTTCATCGACTTCCTGCCCGGTTCCGAGCAGGTGGCGATCACCGCCCGGGCGGCCACGCTCCGAGCCGTACGCAGCATGTGCGCCAACGGAATTCGCCAGTTCATCGATCTGGGATGCGGACTGCCCACCACCGAGAACGTGCACGACGTGGTGCGCCGCCAGCATCCCGACGCGCCGATCGTCTACGTCGACAACGACCCGTTCGTCGTCGCCCACGGCCGCGCGCTGTTGTCGGTCGACGATCGGATCGCGGTGCTGGGTCGTGATCTGTGCCAGGTCTCGGAAATCGCCGGCGATGCCGATGTGAAGCGGCTGATCAACTTCGACGAACCGGTGGGCCTGCTGTTCGGGGTCGTGCTGGCCTTCGTGGAGGACAACGAGAACCCGGTCGGTGTGGTCGGCGACTGGGCCGCCCGTGTTCCGGCCGGCAGCCAGGTCTACATCTCGCATTTCCGTTCCGGGCACAACCGCGAGACCAACACCACCGAGCGCAAGGTGCTCGACGCCTTCGGCCGCGGTCGCTGGCGCAACGACGACGAGATCGAGGCACTGTTCGGCGATTTGGAACTGCTCGATCCGGGCCTGCAGCCGTGCGCGCGCTGGTGGCCCGAGTCGGCCGCCGAGGATTCCGGCAGTGGACGCGAACTCAGCGTGTGGGAGCAGCTGATCGTCGCGGGGCTGGCCCGCAAATCCGCCTGAGCCGCACGGGGATCGGCGCCCGCGCTCAGCGCAGGGTGCCGATCCAGCGGCGCGTCTGCGCCGGGTCGATCACGTCATCGAGTTCGAGTACCGTCGCGGCGGTGAGCGCCTTCCCGCTCTCGTAGGCCGCGCGCACCAGATTGTCGAACGCGGCGCTGCGCTGCACCGGATCCTCGATCGCCGCCAGTTCTTTCGCGAAACCCAGCCGCACCGCTCCCTCCAGACCCATCCCGCCGATTTCCCCGGTCGGCCAGGCGACGACGAATCGCGGGGCGCGGAAGGAGCCGGCCGCCATCGCCTGCGCGCCCAAGCCGTAGCCCTTGCGCAGGATGACGGTGCCCCACGGCACCGACATGGCGGCCGCGTCGATGAACAGGCGGCTGAACTTCGTGACCGTGGCATGCGTTTCCGCCTCCGGCCCGACCATGAAACCAGGTGTGTCACACAGCGATACGATGGGCAGACCGTGTGCGTCGCACAGCCGCAGGAAGGCGCTGAGTTTGTCGGCGGCGGGGGCGTCGATCGCGCCGCCGAGGTGATGGCAGTCGTTGGCGATGAGCCCGAAGGATCTGCCCTGGACGCGGATCAAAGCGGTAACCACGCCCACGCCCCAGTCGCGGCGCAATTCCAGAACCGAACCGGTGTCGGCGATCGCGGCCACGGCCGCGCGGATGTCGTAGGCCCGCAGCCGGTCCTCGGGCACCACATGGCGGGCCAGGCGCGGGTCCGGCTCCTCCCACGTGTCCACGGTCCCTTGGAAATAGCCGAGATAATCGCGGGCGATCGCCACCGCCTCGACTTCGTCGGCCGCGACGATGTGCACCACACCGTTGCGGCGCTGCACCCGCACGGGGCCGATCTCCTCCGGTGCGTAGACACCCAGTCCACCGCCCTCGATCATCGCGGGCCCGCCCATGCCGATATTGGCGTCGGGGGTGGCGATGACGACGTCGCACATGCCGAGCAGCGCCGCGTTTCCGGCGAAGCAGCGCCCGGACACGATGCCGATCAGCGGGACCGTGCCCGACAGCGCGGCCATCGCGCGGAAGGTCGTCACGTCCAGTCCCGAGATG
Source organism: Nocardia aobensis NBRC 100429 (assembly GCF_000308375.1). GTDB lineage: Bacteria > Actinomycetota > Actinomycetes > Mycobacteriales > Mycobacteriaceae > Nocardia > Nocardia aobensis. The sequence continues at coordinate 15,889 of NZ_BAFQ01000094.1, forward strand.
CCCGCGTGATCGGTGTCGCCGGGCCTGCCGCCGCCGCCCTCGGTGAAGAACACCACCGGAAGTCGTTGTTCGCGTGCCAGTTCCAGCATCCGGTCGGTCTTGGCGTGATTGCGCATGCCCTGGGTGCCGGCCAGCACCGTGTAGTCGTAGGACATCACCACCGCCCGCGCGCGGTCGTGCCCGAATCGGGCGGCGTTGACGGTCGCGACCCCGGCGACGAGCCCGTCGGCCGGCGTATTCGCGATGAGATCCTCGATGCTGCGCCGGGACCGCTGCGCCGCCACCGCCAACGCCCCGTATTCGACGAAACTGTCGTCGTCGACCAGGTCCGTGATGTTCTCGCGGGCGGTGCGCCGCCCCAGCCGGTGCCGTTTGGCGACCGCCTCCGGGCGTGCCTCATCGAGTCCGGCACGATGGCGGGCCCGCACCTGCGCCAGATCGTCGCGTTCGGCGTCGAGATCCACGGCCGTGACGTCGGCGTCCTCGCCGTCGTGATCCGCGTCGTCCCACACCAGCAGTGCCGCATGCGGATCCACCACCGTCGCGGGCTCGGCCAGAACCCGCACCACCCGCAACGGCTGTGCGGCGCGGACCACGTGATGCATCTTCATCGCCTCGACGACGGCGACCTCGGCGCCCGCGGCCACCACCGTGCCCGGTTCGACGACACTGATCACCGTGCCACCCAGCGGTGAGCGCAACACCTGCTCGTCGCCGTCGTAGCGGTCCACCGCCACCGGCGCAGCCTCGACCGGCGGCGGGGGAGCCGATTCCTCGGCCCGGGCGGCCAATTCGGCGCTGTGGCGTTCGAACCACAGCGTGTCGACCGTGGTGTCGCCGGGCAAGGCGTCGAGGACGGCACGCTGCAGGGCGACGGTGGTGTCGACGCCGTCGATCGTGGTTTCGGCCAGGGCGTCGGCGGCCCGCCGCAGCGCCGCCGGGAAGGTCGGTCCGCGCGCGATGATCTTGGCCAGCAGGGAATCGAAACCGGCGCCCTGGCGCATACCGCTGTAGGCGGCGGTGTCGACGCGCACACCGGATCCGGTCGGCGGGGTGAACCGGGTGAGCACACCCGTGCTGGGCAGGACATCGCCTGTCGCGCTGAGGATTTCGGCATTGACACGCACCTGCACCGCATATCCGCGGGTGGTGGCGGGCAGCTCGAGATCGTCGAGGGCGCGGCCCTGCGCGAGATCGAACTGCACGGCCACCAGATCCAGGCCCGTCACCTCCTCGGTGACGGTGTGCTCGACCTGCAACCGCGGATTGACCTCCAGAAACCAGGCGGTGTCGTCGCGCACCAGGAATTCGACGGTGATCACGCCCCGGCAGCCGACCGTTTCGGCCAGTCGTACCGCCTCGGCGTGCAGGCGCTCGCGCAGATCCGGCGCGAGGGAGGGCGCGGGCGCGATCTCGATCAGTTTCTGGCGGCGCCGCTGCACGCTGCAATCGCGATCGCCGAGCGCGACCGCGCGCGAACCGTCGGCGACGATCTGCACCTCGATGTGGCGGGCGTGTTCGACCAGCGCCTCGGCGTAGACGGTGTCGTCCCCGAAACCCGCGCGCGCCTCGGCCCGGCAGTGGGCATAGGCCTGCGCCAGCTCCTCGCGCCGGCGCACCACACGCATGCCGCGGCCGCCGCCACCGGCGGTCGCCTTGATCATCACGCCCTCGGGGTAGGCGGTGAGCAGCGCCTCGATCTGCTCGGGCCCTGCGGCGCCGGAGGTGGCGGGCAGTACCGCGACACCGGCGTGTTCAGCGGCGCGCCGCGCCGCGACCTTGTCACCGAAAATCCGCAGCACCTCCGGAGCGGGCCCGACGAACACCAGATCCGCCGCCGCGCACGCGGCGGCGAAATCGGCGCTCTCGCTGAGGAATCCATATCCCGGATGGACCAGCGCGCCCGGTCCCGCGGTCCCGGCGGCCGCGACGACGGCGTCGATGTCGAGGTAGGCCGCGGCTCCCGCGCCGGGGAGCCGGACCGCCTCGTCGGCCAGCCGCACCGGCATCGCGTCCGGCTCGTCCACCGTCGACAACACCCGTGTGCCGTAGCCGCGCTCTCGCGCCGTACGCAACACCCGGACCGCCACTTCACCCCGGTTCGCCACCACCACCTGCATGCCGCCAGTCTGATTGACATTGACGTCAACGTCAATAGGATGGGCGGTATGACGTCGGCCTGGAGAGTGCGCGCGGCCCGGGAACGCTCGGAGACCGACCGCCATCGTGGCCTGCTCGATGCCGCGGCCGCCGTCTTCATCGAACGCGGCTACGCGGCGACCACCGTCGCCGCGATCACCGCCCGGGCCGGCGTCTCCCGCGCGACGCTGTATGTGTACTTCGCCTCCAAGGACGAGATCTTCCACGCCCTCGCCGCGCGGGTGCGCGACGAATTCCTCGCCGCCCAGGAACCCGATCTGACCGACTCCGATCCGCGAGAGATGTTGCGCGCCACCATCGAATCGTTCGCCGAAGCGGTGCTGCACGCCGGGCCGCTGCTGCGACTGATCGAGGAGCGCGGCACCGTGGACCCCGAGATCGGCGAACTGGCCGCCGAAATCTCCGAACGCCCCATCCGCCGCTTCACGCGCTACCTGGACCGCGAACACCGCGCCGGAACCATCACTCCCGCGGCACCGGTCCGAGTCGTCGCCGAAACCGTCGGCTACGCACTGACCCGCGGCATACTCGACCGCCGCGCCGATCCGCCGCACGAGCGCGCCCGATACCTGGGGGAGATGCGGCGCATCGCCGAAACCCTGCTCGGGCTGCGCCCGGGCGCCGAGAATTCGGCTTGACCTTCACGCTACGGCAACTTCTACCGTCGAAGACGAGGCCGGAGCGACCGGCCTCGGGACAGATGGGAAGCACCATGAGCTGGTCGATCGCGGAGGTGGCGAAGATGTCGGGAGTCACCGCCCGCACCTTGCGCCACTACGACGACATCGGCCTGCTCACCCCGGCCCACGTGGGTAGCAACGGCTATCGCTACTACGACGAGCACAGCCTGCTGCGGCTGCAGCAGATCCTCGTGCTGCGCGAGTTGGGGCTCGGTCTCGCCGAGATCGCCGAGGCGGTCGACTCCGAACCGGACACGCTGGCGGCGCTCGAACGCCAGTACGCCCGGCTACTCGCCGAACGCGACCGGCTGGGACGGATGGCCGAGACCGTGGCGCGCACCATCGCCGAACTCGAAGGGAACAAGGAGATGTCAGTGCAGATCAACCGCCCGGAAAATCTGTTCGCGGGCTTCGATCACACGCAGTACGACGACGAGGCCCGGCAGCGCTGGCCCGAACAGTTCGAGCAGTCCCGCCAGGCGAGCGCCGATATGACCGCTGAGGATGTCGAGCGCATGCAGCGGGAACTGACCGCGACGATGATCCGGATGGCCGAGTTCATGGCCGCCGGGACACCGGTCGAGGATGCGGCGGTGCAGGCCGAAATCCACACTCAATACGAGGGTCTCCGCCGTTTCTGGACCCCGAACCGCAGCGCCTACACCTGCCTCGGCCAGATGTACGTCGACGACGAGCGGTTCAAGGCCAACTACGAACGGATCGCGGCCGGCCTGGCCGAATACCAGCGCGACGCCATGGCCGTCTACGCCGAGCAGCGGCTCACCGACTGATCGGCGCCGGCGCCGGCGCCGGCCGCCTCGCCGCGGCGCACGACGAGCACGCCGGTGAGGACCAGCACCCCGCCGAAAAGCTGGATCGGGTGCGGAGCCTCACCGAGCAGTGCCCAGGCGAAGATCAGGGCCGCCACCACTTCGAGCAGGCCCGTGAACGCCGCGGCGCGGGAGCCGAGCAGGCGGGTGGCGGCGATGCCGGCGACGTAGGCGAGGGCGGCGGTCACGGTGCCGAGAATCGTGAGCGGCAGCCACCACGGCACCGTGACATCCTGGTACACAACGGGATTCGCGGTCGCGACCAGTGGAAGAACGCCCGCGCCGCCCGCGGCGAGCAGCCCGAGCCCGCCCACCAGCAGTCCGCCCGCGGCCAGCACGGTTCCCGGCAGTGTGCCGTCACCGCGCGCGGAGAGCAGGAAATAGGCGACCCCGCAGGCCATGGCGAGCAGTGCCCACGCGATGCCGATCCGATCGGCTGCGCCACCCGAACGCAGATCGATCACCAGCACCAGCCCGGCCAGGCCGAGGAACGCACCGACCACCGTCGGCACCGCCGGCCGTTGGTGATGACGCAGCCACAGCCAGCCGACCACCGCGATCGGGGAGGTGTATTGAATCAGCAACGCCTGCCCCACCGCCAGATGCGCGACGGCGGTGAAGTAGGCCAGCTGCACCCCGGCGATCGCCACCAGGCCGTACCCGATGAGCAGAAACGCGTTGACACGCAACAATTTCCAGTTCCCACGCAACTGGATGGCCGCGATCGGCGCGAGTGCCGCGGCGGCGACGAGGACCCGCACGATCACCACCGCCGCGGAACTCCACCCGGCCGTCATCAGGCCGCGAGCCACGGGGCCGGACAGTGCGAACGACACCGCCGACACCACCGCGCAACTCGTGCCGGTGCCCAGCCGCTGCCCGGCGCCGACGTCGGGCGCCATCCTCGACATGCCCGAGAACGCTAGGCCCGGCGTCGACGGCTGTCACATGATTTTCGCCGGGGCGGCGCCACGGTCAGCGACGGGGAGTGGTCACGGCCACGAGTTCCGCCACCGCATCGGCGGCGGGGGTGCTGCCGCCGGTGAGCTCCACGATGACCCGGTTCAGCGCCGGTTCGTGCAGGGCCGCGTCGATGAAGGCGGCGACATCGTCGCGGGCGACCGACCCGTATTCGATGGCCAGGCCGGCGGTGACGGTGCCCGAACCCGGATCGTCGAGCAGCGTGCCCGGGCGCACGATGAGCCAGTCGAGCGCGGTGTGGGTCAGGTGGACGTCCGCGGACTTCTTCACCCGCATGTAGTGCTCGAACCCCTCGGAGGGTTCACGGTCGCGGCCGGCGTCGGGGAACACCGACACCAGCACGAAGCGCGAGACGCCCGCCTGCGCCGCCGCGGCGGCCGCCTTCTCCAGGCCGGCGCCGTCGATCGCCGTCGTCTTGTCGGGGCCGGTGCCGTGTGCGCCCGCGGAGAACACCACGGCGTCGTGCCCGGCGATCTTGGCCGCCAAATCCTCGACCGTGTCGTGGATCAGGTCGCCCGACACCGGCGTCGCCCCGGTCGCCGCGACGGTCTCGGCCTGTTCGGGATTGCGATGCATACCGGTGACCTGGTCACCGCGGTCCGTCAGCCGTTGCGCGAGGCGGCGGCCCACGCCGCCCGCCGCGCCGATCTGGAACACCTTCACGAGTGATCACCTCTCTGTCGGCGAGTGCGGTCCACTGCCGATTGTGGACTCCGCGCCGACACGCACCGCGCCCGGGTGCGCGCTATCGGCCGCGACGAGTACCGGGGCACGGTTCGGAGGCGAGGCCGGATCGCGGCGGAAGATGTTGTGCGGCAGCGCGCGGACCAGTCGGTTCCGGACGGAAATACCGGGACGCGACCGGTGGGTGCTACATGATCGCTGGAAACCTCCTATTTCGACTCCGTATCCGTTGCCGCCGAAATACGCCGATTGCCAATGATTAGCGATTACGGTGCCAGTGTTCGTGTGACGGTGTGAGGCGATCGCGCGGGACGCGGCGATCCGGGCGAGAGGCGGGCAGATGGCACGTACCGCACGCGGGAACGGCGCGGCCCTGGATTCCGAAGTGACGGCAGCGCTGATTCGCAGTCGCCGGTTCTTCACCCGCGCCACCGTCTCCGCGGATCTGCGCACCGAATACGTGCGCGGCGGCCGTCAGGCCGACGAGTTCTACCGCGAACGCTGGGCCCACGACAAGGTGGTGCGCTCCACGCACGGCGTCAACTGCACCGGATCCTGTTCGTGGAAGGTGTATGTCAAGGACGGCATCATCACCTGGGAGACCCAGGCCACCGATTATCCGTCCGTCGGTCCCGACCGCCCCGAATACGAGCCCCGCGGCTGCCCGCGCGGCGCGGCGTTCTCCTGGTACACCTATTCACCCACCCGCATCCGCTACCCGTACATCCGCGGTGTACTGCTCGAAATGTATCGAGAAGCCAAGGCGCGCACCGGCGATCCGGTCACCGCCTGGGAATCGATCGTCTCCGATCCGGAGGCTGCCCGGCGCTACAAGAGCGCGCGCGGCCGCGGCGGACTGGTCCGCGCCGGCTGGGAGGAGGCGGTGGAACTGGTGGCCGCCGCGCACGTGCACACCATCAAAACCTATGGGCCCGACCGGATTGCCGGCTTCTCACCGATCCCCGCCATGTCGATGGTGTCGTTCGCGGCCGGCTCGCGGTTCATCTCGCTGATCGGCGGGTCGATGCTGTCGTTCTACGACTTCTACGCCGATCTGCCCGTCGCCTCCCCGCAGGTCTTCGGCGACCAGACCGATGTGCCCGAGTCCGGAGACTGGTGGGACGCCGGCTATCTCATGATGTGGGGCTCGAACGTCCCGGTGACCCGCACCCCGGATGCGCACTGGATGACCGAGGCCCGCTATCGCGGCCAGAAGGTGATCGCGATCGCGCCCGACTACGCCGACAACGTGAAATTCGCCGACGAATGGCTCGCCCCGCATCCGGGCACCGACGCCGCCCTGGCGATGGCGATGGGTCATGTGATCCTGCGGGAATTCTTCGTCGACCGCCAGGTGCCCTATTTCGAGGACTACGTGCGCCGGTTCACCGATCTGCCGTTCCTGGTGCGGCTGGACGACAGCGACGGCGTATACCGTCCCGGCAAATTTCTCACCGCCGCCGATCTCGACGAATTCGCCCGCACCGAAAATGCCGAATTCAAGACCGTCCTGCTGGATGAGCAGGGAAAACCCGTGGTGCCCAACGGATCTCTCGGGTTCCGCTACGGCGCCGACGGCGCCGGACGCTGGAACCTGGAGTTGGACGATGTGCAGCCGGCACTGTCGGCAGCCGGCGACCGGGCGGTGGTGGTGGAACTGCCGCGCTTCGACACCGCCGACGGCGCGGTCGCGGTCGTGCGGCGCGGCGTTCCCGTGCGCACGGTCGGCGGCCATCTCGTCACCACGGTGTTCGATCTGATGCTGGCCCGCTACGGTGTGCGGCGCGAGGGCCTGCCGGGGGAGTGGCCCACCGGCTACGCCGATGCCGCCCATCCCGGCACGCCCGCCTGGCAGGAGGCGATCACCGGGGTACCTGCGGCCGCCGCGGCGCGCATCGGCCGCGAATTCGCCGCCAATGCCGAAGAGACTCGAGGCCGTTCGATGATCATCCTCGGCGCCGGCACCAACCACTGGTTCCACTCCGACACCATGTATCGCACGTTCCTGGCCCTCACCACCCTCACCGGCTGCCAGGGACGAAACGGCGGCGGCTGGGCGCACTATGTGGGCCAGGAGAAGTGCCGGCCCGTCACGGGCTGGGCCACGGTGGCCAACGCCACCGACTGGACCCGGCCCCCGCGGCAGATGAACCAGACCGTGTACTGGTACCTGCACACCGATCAGTTCCGCTACGACCCCTTCGCCGCCGACACCCTCACCACGACCACCGGTCCGGGTGACCTGTCCGGGCGCAGCACCGCCGACCTCATCGCACAGGCAGCGCGCATGGGCTGGACCCCCTCGTATCCGACTTTCGATCGCAACCCTCTCGACCTGGCCGACGAGGCCGAACGCGCGGGCCGCACGCCCGCGGACCATATCGTCGACCAGTTGACGAGGGGAAAGCTGCGGTTCGCCTGCGAAGATCCCGACAACCCGGCGAATTTCCCTCGCGTGCTGTCGATCTGGCGATCCAATCTGCTCGGCTCCTCCGCCAAGGGCAACGAGTACTTCCTGCGTCACCTGCTCGGCGCGGACTCCTCGCTGCGCGCCGAGCAGGCCCCGCCGGATGCCCGGCCACGTGAGGTGGTGTGGCACGAGCAGGCACCGGAGGGGAAACTCGATCTGCTGCTGACGCTGGATTTCCGGATGACCAGCACCACCATGTACTCGGATGTGGTGCTGCCGGCCGCGACCTGGTACGAGAAATACGATCTGTCCTCCACCGACATGCACCCGTTCGTGCATTCGTTCAGCCCGGCGATCGCACCGCCGTGGCAGACCCGCACCGACTGGGACGCGTTCGCGAGCATCGGCGCCGAATTCAGCCGCTTGGCGCGCCGCCACCTCGGGGTGCGCACCGATATCGTCGCGACACCACTGCTGCACGACACCCCCGACGAACTGGCCACCCCGCACGGTGCGGTGCGGGACTGGAAAACCGGTGCCTGCCAACCGGTTCCGGGTCTGACGATGCCGCGGCTGACCGCCGTCGAACGCGACTACGGCGCGGTCCGCGCGAAGATGGGCGCACTCGGGCCGCTGGTCGACCGGCTCGGCGCGGCCACCAAGGGCGTCACCTTCGACGTGAGCCGGGAAGTGGCGGATCTGGCCGCGCGCAACGGCATCGTGCGCGGCGGGCCGGCCGCCGGGCGCCCCAGCCTCGAACGCGATATCGACGCCTGCGAGGCGATCCTGGCACTGTCGGGTACCACCAACGGCCGCCTCGCCGTGCAGGGCTTTCGCACCCTCGAGCAGCGCACCGGCACCCCGCTGGCCGATCTGGCCGCCGAACACGCGGGTACGCGCATCACCTTCGCCGACACCCAGGTCGCGCCCGTGCCGGTGATCACCTCACCGGAATGGTCCGGATCCGAAACCGGCGGGCGGCGATACTCGCCGTTCACCGTCAATGTCGAACGCGCCAAACCGTGGCACACCCTCACCGGACGCCAGCACTTCTATCTCGACCACGACTGGATGGCCGAGGTCGGTGAACAATTGCCGGTCTTCCGGCCGCCGCTGGACATGTCGGCCCTGTTCGACGAACCCCGATTGGGGCAGCACGGTGAGCGCGCACTGTCGCTGCGCTATCTGACCCCGCATTCGAAATGGTCCATCCACTCCGAATATCAGGACAACCTGTTGATGCTGAGCCTGTCGCGTGGCGGCCCGACGATCTGGATCTCCGATCGCGACGCGGCGAAACTCGGTGTGCGCGACAACGAATGGATCGAGGCGGTCAACCGCAACGGCGTCGTGGTGGCCCGCGCCGTCGTCTCGCATCGCATGCCCGAAGGCACGGTGTACATGCATCACGCCCAGGACCGACTGATCGACGTGCCCCTGGCCGAAACCTCCGGCAAGCGCGGCGGCATCCACAATTCGCTCACCCGGCTGCTGATCAAACCCACCCATCTCATCGGCGGCTACGCGCAATTGTCGTTCGCCTTCAACTATCTCGGCCCCACCGGCAATCAACGCGACGAAGTGACCGTGATCCGCCGCCGCAGCCAGGAGGTGAGCTACCGATGAGGCCCATGGCGCACCTGGCGATGGTGATGAACCTCGACAAATGCATCGGCTGCCACACCTGCTCGGTGACCTGCAAACAAACCTGGACCAACCGCGCCGGAGTCGAATACGTCTGGTTCAACAACGTGGAAACCCGTCCGGGACAAGGGTATCCGCGCACCTACGAGAATCAGAGCCGATGGAAAGGGGGCTGGGTCCTCGACCGCAAGGGCCGGTTGCGGCTGCGGCGCGGCGGCCGCATGCGGACCCTGTTCACGATCTTCGACAATCCGACTCTGCCCGAGCTGTCGGACTACTACGAACCCTGGACCTACGACTACGACACGCTGACCACCGCTCCGCTGCAACGGCATCCGCCGGTGGCGCGGCCGCGCTCGCTGATCACCGGCCGCGACACCGCCGTCACCTGGTCGGCCAACTGGGACGACAATCTGGGCGGCGCCCCCGAACTGGCCGCGGCCGACCCGCTGCTGGACAAGGTCGGTGACAAGGTCAGATTCGAGTTCGAGCAGACCTTCATGTTCTATCTGCCGCGCATCTGCGAACACTGCCTCAACCCGGCCTGTATGGCCGCGTGTCCGTCCGGGGCGATCTACAAGCGCGCCGAGGACGGCATCGTGCTGGTCGATCAGGACCGGTGCCGCGGCTGGCGCATGTGCGTATCGGGATGCCCGTACAAGAAGGTGTATTTCAACCACCGCACCGGTAAGGCGGAAAAATGCACCTTCTGCTTCCCGCGGCTCGAGGTCGGCCTGCCGACGGTGTGCGCGGAAACGTGTGTGGGACGGCTGCGCTATATCGGCGTGCTGCTCTACGACGCCGACACCGTCACCGATATCGCGTCCACCCCGGACGAACGCGATCTGTACGCCGCGCAACGCGACGCCTTTCTCGATCCGTTCGATCCGCAGGTGATCGCGGCGTGTGAACGCGCCGGAATTCCGCGCGACTGGGTACAGGCAGCGCAACGCTCTCCGGTCTACGCGCTGATCCGCACCTATCGGGTCGCGCTGCCACTGCATCCGGAATACCGCACCGTGCCGATGGTCTGGTACATCCCGCCGCTGTCACCGGTGGTGGATGTGCTGCGCGATACCGGCCACGACGCCGAGGACCACGGCAATCTGTTCGCCGCGATCGAGGCCCTGCGCATCCCGGTCGACTATCTGGCGCAACTGTTCACCGCGGGCGATACCGCACCGGTCGAGGCGGTGCTGCGGCGAATGGCGGCGATGCGCAGCTATATGCGCGATGTCAACCTCGGCCGTCCGCCGCGCCCGGAGATCGCCGCCGCCGTCGACATGTCCGAGGAACAGCTCTACGACATGTATCGGCTGCTGGCACTGGCGAAATACGAGCAACGCTACGTCGTCCCGACGGCTCATGCCGAACAGGCGCACGGGCTCGAGGAACTCGCCACCGAATGCGATCTGGACCGCGACGGCGGCCCGGGGATGGGCGGCTGGGGACCGTTCGGCGAAAGCTCCGGCGGGCCCACTCCGGTGGCGGTGGAGAACTTCCGCATGTTGCAGGACCGCCAGACCGCCGACGCGCCCACCTCGGAACCGACGCGGGTGAACCTGCTCAACTGGGACGGGCGCGGACGGCCGGAGGGCCTGTTACCGCGGCGCCGCGGCGGGAGGCATCGCCCATGACCCGCACGACGACGCGCTGCGCGGCATGGCAGATCCAGTCGCTGCTGCTCGGCTATCCTGATGCGGCGCTGCTGGATTCGCTTCCACTGCTCACCCGGGCGACGGCGGCGCTGCCGGTCGCGGTCGGCACACCCGTGCGGCCGCTGCTGTCGCATCTGGCGAGCACGCCGCCGTTGCTGCTGGGCAGCGAATACGTCGACACCTTCGACCACCGCAAGCGGTTCAGCCCCTACCTCACCTACTTCTCCCACGGCGACACCCGCAAACGCGGAATGGCGTTGCTGCGCCTCAAACAGCTCTACCACCGCGCCGGTTGGCAACTCGACGACGCGGAACTTCCCGACCATCTGGCGGTCGTCCTCGAATTCGCCGCCACCGAACCGGAAGCCGGACTGCGGGTGCTGACCGACCATCGCGCCGGCGTGGAGGTGATGCGAGCAGCCTTGCGCGAGTACGGATCTCCGTGGGCCGGGGTCCTGGATTCGGTATCGGCCACATTGCCGCCGCTGCGTGGCACCGACAGCGAGGCCGTCGCCCGGCTCATCGCCGCCGGCCCGCCCGGTGAGGAGGTCGGCACCGAGCCGTTCGCACCGCCCACCTACATGCCGACGCCGATCGGAGGCCGCCGATGACCGTGAGCGCGATCGACGTGCTGCTGTGGGTGGCGGTGCCGTACGCGGCGCTGACGATCTGCGTGGTAGGGCTGATCTGGCGCTACCGCTACGACAAATTCGGGTGGACCACCCGCTCCTCGCAGCTGTACGAGAACCGGCTGCTGCGCCTGGGCAGTCCGCTGTTCCACTACGGCATCGTGTTCGTGTTCCTCGGTCACGTCCTGGGTCTGGTGATCCCGCAGTCGTGGACCGAGGCGATCGGTATCAGCGAAACCACCTATCACATCGTGTCGTTCAGCCTCGGCGCGGTCGCCGGCATCGCGACGGTGGCCGGGCTGGGCATCCTGATCTACCGCCGCCGCACCGTCGGCTCGGTGTTCTCCGCGACCACTCGCAACGACAAGATCATGTACGTGCTGCTGGGCCTGACCCTGGCGCTCGGCCTCGCCGCCACCGTCTACGGCAACGCGACCGGCGATCCGCACAACTACCGCACCGACGTGTCGCCGTGGTTCCGGTCGCTGTTCTACCTCGACCCGCACCCCGCGCTGATGGCCGGGGCGCCGCCGGCCTTTCAGCTGCACGCGCTCTCGGCCTGTGCGCTGTTCGCGTTCTGGCCGTTCAGCCGGCTCGTCCACGTATTCTCCGCGCCCGTCGGCTATCTGACGCGACCCTATCTGGTCTATCGCAGCCGGGACGTGTCGCTCGGGGCGCACCGGCCGCCGCGCGGCTGGGAACGGGTGCAGTAGCGCGCCGGAATTCTCCGAGCGGGGTTCTGCCGGATCAGAGCGTGCCCGGATGTGGTCGCAGCAGCACCGGCGCACCGTGGGCGGGCACGTTGGTGATGTTGCGGATGCGCCCGCGTTCGCGTGTCCGCACCGGAGCCAGGGCGAATCGGCCCAGCACCTCCGACAGCACCGCCGTGCCCTCCATCAACGAGAATCCGGCGCCGATACAGCGGCGCACACCACCACCGAACGGCAGCCAGGTATTGGCGGCGACGCCGCCGTCGAGAAAGCGTTCGGGACGGAAACTTTCGGGTTCGGGATGATTGTCGGGATTCGCATGCGCCAGCACGATCGAGGTCTGCACGACGGTGCCGCGGGGCAGGGTGTACCCGCCGATCGTCGTCTCGCGCGTCAGCCGGCGCAAAGTGCCGCCGATGACGGGATGGCGGCGCATCGCCTCCTTCAGTACCGCTTCCAGATATTTGTCGTCGCCCTCGGCGGCCGCGCGCCGCGCCCGCTGCTGCACTTCGGGGTGGGCGGCCAATTCGAACATCGCCCACGACAGCGCCGACGCGGTGGTCTCGTGCCCGGCCAGCAACAGGGTCACCAGCTGATCGCGGAGTTCGGCATCCGAGAGCGGCTCGTCACCGGCCTCCGCGCCCACCGCGAGCAACCGGGCCAGCACATCGGCGCGGTCGCCGGGATCCGGCTCGCCGCGCCGGCGCGCGATCTCCTCGTAGAGCAGCGCGTCGATCGCGTCCTTGTTGTCGGCGAACCGCTTCCACGGGCCGAAACGCTGCAGTCGATGCCATTTCCAGCCCAGGAAGATCAGCGGGCCCACATCGACCAGATAGCGCAGCCGCGGCGCGAGCTCGGCACGCCCGCGCTGCTCGCTGATACCGAACACCACCTGCATGATCACATCGAGTGTCAGTTCGTTCATCCGTGGCAACGTCACGAGGGTGGTGTCCGGCTGCCACTGGTCGATGTGATGTTTGGCGATGGCCTCGACCAGGTCGCGATAGCCGCGCAGCGCCGAGCCGGTGAACGCCGGCATCAACAATCGGCGGGCGCGGGCGTGTTCGTCCTCGTCGGTGAGCAACAGCGAATGCTGTCCCATCACCGGCTCCAGCACCCGATTGCCCTCGCCGGCATGCAGATCCGCCGGGGCGCCGGCGAAGATTTCGCGGATATGCTCCGGCCGCGAGAACACCACCAGATTCTCGGCATACGGTGCGATCATGCGCATCGTGTAGACATCGCCGTAGCGGCGCGACGCCACCCCGGCGAACCAGCCCCGCCATTTCGCGTGCAGCAGCGTCTGCGCCACTCGCGGCAGCCGGGGACCCGGCGGAAACACAGTGCTCATGAGGCAACCTCCCGGCGGGCCGCAACGGTGCGAGATCCGATATCCCACCTACGGTAGCCCGGTAGCCGTTACCGAACCACACACGTTCTACGAGCGGATGTGCGGCTGTCCGATAGCTGATCGGCCGGGCCGAACCTGTGAAATTGCGCAGTGCGCACCGTCCGGGGCCATATCATCGGGGCCATGCCCACCTTCCGAGCGGCCGGACGCAGGGATGTCTTCGCTGGTGATGCTTGGCACCTGGCGTGCGCGATCGGCTGTGGGTCGATCGTCGTCGGGGTGGTTCTGCTCGTTTGGCCCGATAAGTCCGTTCAGGTAGCGGAGCTATTGCTCGGCACGACCCTGCTGTTGACCGCCGCCTGGCAATTCACGGTGGCGTTCCGGGCGCGCATCCGCGGCGGGCTCAAGGCGCTGGAATTCGTGAGCGGGGCCCTGTCGGTACTGCTGGCGCTGTGGTGCATGCGCAGCGGAGACTGGGTGGCGTTGCTGGCCATGTGGGTCGGGATGGGGTGGATGATCCGCGGCATCGTGCAGGCCATCGTCGCGGCCTGGTCGGAGGATCTGCCGAAGCCGGGCCGGCGCGAAGGCTACGGCCTGGCGACACTGCTGGCCGGGCTGATCGTGCTGGTGTGGCCGATCGACACCGTCGCGGCCTTGTCGGTTCTGGTCGGTGTGTGCCTGATCCTGCTCGGCGCGATGGAGATCCGCATGGCCGTGCGCGTGCGCCGTCCGGAACGCGGCGGCGACCAGGTGGGAGTGCGCGGCCTGCTCGGTCCGCGCGCACCCACCCCGGTCCGGGCCGCGGATTAGGGTCGGCATATGGCTGTCGTTCACCACACCACCCTCGAGCCCGGCAAACTCGAACTGCTCACCGCATGGCTGCCGACGCGCGAATGGTTCACCGGCACAACGCCGCACCTGCACAAGGCGGGCGGTTTCCGCCTCGACGATCCCGACGGTGAGGTGGGCATCGAGCACCTGCTCGTCGTCGACACCGCCGATGCCCGGCAGCCGGTCTACCACGTGCCGATGACCTATCGTGGCGCCCCGCTTCCCGGCGCGGACGTGGCGCTGATCGGTACCTCCGAACACGGCGTGCTCGGGACCAGGTGGATCTACGACGCCGCGCGCGATCCGGTGGCGCTCGCGCAGATGGCGGCGCTGCTCAGTGGCGCTCGCGCAGATGGCGGCGCTGCTCAGCGGCCGCGCGGTGGCCCAGGACCAGAACCGCAGCGACACTCCCGCCCGCACCGTCGAGGTGTCCGTCGTCGATCCGGAAACGCCGAAGGCCGTGCGCGTCAATCGGATTCCGTCACGGTCGGCCGTATCCGCGCGCGGGTGGGTCCGAGTGGGCTGGACCGATGCGGAGGGCGCCACGGCCGAGGGGGTCGTGCTGGAGGCAGCGGTGAACTGAACGCGCACGCGTGCGGCCGGAAGGAGTCGAGGTGATGATCGGCAGATACGGAAATCGGACGGCGGCGGTGGTGGCGCTCGGCGCGGCCGCCGCACTCGCCGGTTGCGCGCAGCACGACTCCGGACCCGCCACGTCGGCTCGTCCGGCCACCGAAACCTCCGCCGCGCAGGCGCCTTCGCCGGAGGCGAGCCTCACGGCGCTGCCCACCACCACCTCCTCGGCCGTCGCCGCATGCCGGCCGCGCCAACTGGACATCGCCGCCCACACCCTGTCGCCGGGCATGATGCATCGCGGCGTCGAAGTGACCTTCACCCTCGCCGCCGATACCCCGCCCTGCACGATCGGCGGCTATCCCGGCGTCGACACCGGGGAGGGCGGCCCGGTCCTGCACGCCCGACGCACTCCACGCGGCTACATGGGCGGACTGCCCTCGGACGACGACACTCCGCCCACCGTCACGGTGCTGCCCGGCCGCCCCGCCCGCGCGGTCGTGGAGGGGTCCGCGATGGGCCCGGCCGGGGAGGACTGCCCGCTGTACACGAGTCTGGCAGTGACAGCCCCCGATTCGACCGACATCCACACCGTGCACACCACCATCGACACCTGCGCCCTGGAGGTGCACCCGGTCACCGGCTGAAGCTACCCGCGTCGCGGTGCGCCGGATCTCAGGTGAGGGCGAGCATCCGGCACGGCCCGCCCGTACCGCCGATGTGATCGGGCACGCCGACCACCACGGTGGCACCGGTCGGTGGAACCGAGCCGAGGTTGGCCACCATCTCCACGCCGTAGCGGCCGCCGCCGAGGAATGCGGTGTGTGCGCCGAAGTCGGGATCGGCCGCGTGGTCGAGGCTGAGCGTATCCACCCCCGCGCCGGCGATATCGCGTCGGCGCACAAGGTATTCCGCGGCCTCGGCGCAGAAGCCGGGGGCGTGCGGGGTGCCCTCGACGTCGAGATTGACGAAGGCCGCCGGATGAGCGAGCCGACGCTCCCATCCGGAATACATGGCGACGAAGGCACGCGGCGGAATGCGGCCGTAGATCCGCTCGAAAGCATCGATGTCGTCGATCGTGACCGTGGCGTCGACGTCGAACGACGCCTTCGCGCTGATGTCGATCACGATGAGCGGAGCCACCAGATCGCGCGCCGAGAAGGTGTCGGGCCCCACCCCGCCGAAAGCGCGGCGCAGCGGTGCGTCGACATGTGTTCCGGTGTGCTCCCACAGCGCGATCGCGTTCTGATCGAAACCTCCCAGCGCATGCCATCCCACCGGAACCATCGCGAACGGCGGATTGCCCGGCCACATCGGCGTATTCGGCCCCACCCGATGCGTGAGGTCGACGACTGCTCCCGTGCCCGCGCGTGCGATCGGCGCGGTGGCCGCCGCCAGCGCCGCCAGGCCCGCGGCGCCCGACAAGGCGCGCCGCGACGGAACCGCCGGGAAATCGGCGCTGTCGTGGGCGATCCGGACGATCCGAGGTGCGCACATGGTGACCGGCAGCTTAGTCGCTGCCCGGGCACACCGGCAGGGGACGGCGAGTGGCCCTCAGGCCGGGATGCGAGGTGGCCAGTGCCGCAATGCTTCTCGTTCCCGATCGAGGAATTCGGCGAACGTCGTGGCCGGTCGCCCGGTGAGATCGGCCACCGCCGAGGTCGTTTCGGACAGTGTGCCTGCCGCCACCTCCCGATAGAGGTGGGCGACATCGTCGGCGAACGCCGCGGGAAGCCCCTGGGCGATCAGGCGCTGGGCGAACTCGCGCACCGGCAGATCCACATACGACACGGTCCGGCCGACCACCCTCGACAATTCGGCGGCGATTTCGGTATGCGACAGTGCGTGCGGGCCGGTCACCACGAACCGCTCGCCGGCGCCCCGGCCGCCGATCAGCAGCGCCACCGCGCACGCGGCGATATCGGCACAATCCACATAGGACACCCCGGCGTCGCCGTACGCGCCGATGAGATCGCCGCTGTCGGTGAACGAACCGGCGCCGGTGAGGAAGTTCTGCATGAACCCACTGGGCTGCAACACCGACCATTCCAGGCCGGAGGCCTCGAGGTGAGCCTCGATCTCGCCGTGCGCACCCTCAGCCAGCAGTCCGCCGACCCGCGCGCCCCACACCGACACCTTCACCACGCGCCGCACCCCCGCGCGAACCGCCGCGTCGATCACCGCGGTCTGCTGCGCGATCATCGGTTGCGGGCCCGAGACCGGCACGGCGCCGGGCGAACACAGAAATACTCGATCGACGCCCGCCAATGCGGCCGTCAGCGTTTCCGGCTCGTCGAGGTCGCCGACCGCGACGTCTGCGCCCAACTCCCGCCCGCGGGCCGCATCCCGCACGAACGCTCGAAACGGGACCTGTTCGCGCCGTAGGTGCCCCACCACGTGGCGGCCGATCGAACCCGTGGCACCGAAGACGAGGATCATGAGTAACTCCTACTAAACTCGAGGGACCCTCGAAATAATAACTCGAGGCTACCTCGACTTAGAAGGGTTGGTTGTGAACGACACCCCGCCCACCCGGCGCAAGCCGCGCGCCGACGCCCGCCGCAACCGGCAGTCCCTGCTGGCGGCCGCCGATACCGTCTTCGCGGAAAGCGGCGTCGACGCGCCGCTCGAGCAGGTGGCGCGGCGAGCCGGCGTCGGAATCGGAACCCTGTACGGCCATTTCGCCACGCGCCGCGCGCTGGTCGCCGCACTGTTGTCGGAACGCAACGAGACACTGTTCGAACGCGGCGAGAACCTCTGCGATCGGCAGGAGGAACCCGCCCAGAACCTGGCGGCATGGGTCGCGCTCGTGGTCGAGCACGCCGCCACCTATCAGGGATTGGCCGCCCTGCTCGCCGCGGGTGCACACGACGACGACCATGAACTGCACGCCGACTGCGCGAGGATGGATCGCATCACCGAACGACTGACCGAGCGTGCGCGGGATGCGGGCGCGCTGCGCGCCGAGGTCACGGCCGCGGATATCGCCACCCTGATCAACGCCGCGGCCTGGACACGCGAGCAGGCCGGGGCGGACCGCGCGCGACGCCTCATCGCGATGGCGCGGACCGGCCTGTTCGACTGAGCCGGAGCGAGCCTCAGTGGGTCTTCCGGGCCAGTGCGCACGCGATCAGTTGTTCCCACAGGGTCGGTTCGCGCTCGGCCGGACCGATGCGTGCGACCGAGGCGTCGGCTTCGGCGGGCCGCCAGCGGGCGCAGATCTCGAGCCCCGGCTCGAGCACCTCCAGATCACCGAACAGGCCGAGGATCTCCTCGTCCGAACGCCAGCGCCCCCGCCCGAACGTCGCCTGCAATTTCTCTTCGGCGGCCTGCGTCTCCTCGTTGAAGCCGGAACGGAAATGCGAGATGTAGATCTGCGAGCCGACCGGGATCCGGTCGGTCCACCACCGCACCAGTTCGGCCGGATTCTCGTCGTCGTTGAGGTGGTGCAGGATCGCGCTGAAGATCACCGCCACCGGCTCGTCGAAATCGATCAGCCGCTGCAGATCCGGATGGGAGAAGATGGCGTCCGGGTCACGCAGATCGGCGTGAATGACCGTGGTGTCGTCGTCGGAGGACAGCAGTGCGCGACCGTGTGCCAGCACGATCGGATCGTTGTCCACGTACACCACGCGCGGCGCCTCGAGGTGACGCTGCGCGACCTGATGCACATTGTCGACGGTCGGCAGCCCGCTGCCCATATCGATGAACTGGCGCACACCGGAGTCCGCGATATCGGCGACCGCGCGAATCATGGCCTGCCGGTTGGCATAGGCGATGGCGACCGAGCCGGGCAGATCGTTGATGAAGTAGTCGCCGACCTTGCGGTCGACGGCGTAGTTGTCGCGCCCGCCCAGCAGATAGTCGTACACGCGGGCGATGCTCGGCTTGGATTGATCCACCTGTGCGGCGCTGTCGGTCATGACACCTGTTTCTGTGCGCGGAGGTCGTCGTCGGGCTCGATCCTAGAGCCACCGTTGACGTTTCGGTGCGGCGTCGCCGAGAACCGTTGTCCGCGAGATGTTTTTCGTGATCACCCGGTGACGAATCCGACCGCGCGGTTCGCCAGATCGAGCAGCGGCTGCGGCACGATACCCAGGGCCAGTGTGGCGGCGCCGGTGACGATGACGACCATCGTGGTCACCGGTGCGGTGACCACGGCGGGCGGTGCCTCCGGCGGATCGGTGAAGAACATCTGCACGATGACGCGGATGTAGAAGAACACGGCGATCGCACTGGAGATCACACCGACGATCACCAGATACGCCGCGTGCCCGGAGGCGGCGGCCGAGAACACGGCGAATTTCCCGATGAAACCACTGGTCAGCGGAATGCCCGCGAACGACAGCAGAAACAGCGCGAAAACCGTTGCCAGCCATGGTGAGCGGCGGCCGAGCCCAGCCCATGCCGACAGCGCGGTGGCCTCGTCTCCCACGCGGTCGCGTACCAGCGTGACCACCGCGAACGCGCCGACGGTGCTCACGCCGTAGACGGCGAGGTAGAACAGCACCGACGACACCCCGTCGGAATTGGCCGCCACCAGCGCGGTGAGGATGAACCCGGCGTGCGCGATCGAGGAGTAGGCGAGCATGCGCTTCACATCGGTCTGGGTGACGGCGAGTATGGCGCCCAGCACCATCGTGGCCACCGCCACGGCTCCCAGGATCGGACGCCAGTCCGCACTCAGTCCCGGAACCGCGACCTGCAGGATGCGCAGCAGCGCACCCACGGCCGCGATCTTGGTAGCCGCGGCCATGAACGCGGTGATCGCCGTCGGCGCGCCCTGATACACATCGGGCACCCACGACTGGAACGGCACGGCGCCGATCTTGAACAGCAACCCGACCACCAGCATCGCCACCCCCAGCACCGCAAGGGTTTTCGAGCCGGAATCCCGGGCCACCGCGTCGGCGATGCCCGACAGCCGAACCGTGCCGGCGTAGCCGTACAGCAACGCCATCCCGTACAGGAAGAAGGCCGAGGCGAACGCCCCCAGCAGGAAGTACTTCAGTGCCGCCTCCTGCGACAGCAGCCGACGCCGCCGCGCCAGCCCGCACAGCAGATACAGCGGCAGCGACAGCACTTCGAGCGCGACGAACATCGACAGCAGATCGTTGGAGGCGGGGAACAGCAGCATGCCGCCGACCGCGAACAGGGTCAGCGGAAAGACCTCGGTGGTGGCGATACCCGCCCGCGCGGCGGCGATCTCGTCCGAACTTCCCGGCACCGCCGCGGCCTGCGGGGTGAACGCGTCGACCACGACCGCGCCGGAGGCCACCGCGGCCGCCCGGCTCCAGGTTCCGGGGCCCTCCCGGCTTTCGCGCGCCAGCCGCGGTTCGATCCCGCGTTCGGCCATCAGCGCGACCGCGAGGATCGCGACCACCAGGATGGTGCCCTGCAGCATCAGCGTCACGTTGTCGACCGCGACCGCGCCGACGGCCACCGTGGCATGGGTGCCCGCGAGCGCGATCACCGCCACCAGTGCCGCCACCAGACCGCCCAGCGCGAGCACCAGATGGAGCGGGTAGCGCCACGAACGCGGCAGAAACGCCTCGACGAGCACCCCGGCGACTGCGACACCGAAGACGACGAGCATCGGTGACAGGGCGTGATATTCGATCGAGGGAGCCGGAACCGTCGCGGCCAGGTACTGATTCACCGGTGGTTACCTCCGCTCGGAGTGGTCGCGGCCGGTACGGTCGCCGCATCCGGCGCGACCGTGGGCGCCGGATCGTGTTTGCCGATGGTGGTGAGGGTGCCGGCCACCGCCGGATTGATCCGGTCGAGAACCGGTTTCGGATACGCGCCGAGGACCAGCAGCGCCGCCAGCAACGGCACCACGACCACCAGTTCGCGTGGCAGCAGATCCGGCAAGCGCTCGTTGCCCTTGCGGACCGGTCCGGTCATCATGCGCTGGTACATCCACAGCACGTAGAGCGCCGCCAGTACCAACGCGCCCGTGGCGAACACCGCCGCCACCGGATATCTGGTGAACGTGCCGACGAGCACGAGGAATTCGCTGACGAACGGCGCCAGCCCGGGTAGTGACAGCGTCGCCAGGCCCGCGATCAGGAAGGTGCCCGCCAATATCGGCGCAACCTTCTGTACGCCGCCGAATTCGGCGATCGCCCGAGTTCCGCGGCGCGACACCAGGAATCCCGCGATGAGGAACAGCGCCGCGGTCGAGATGCCGTGATTGACCATGTACAGCGTCGCGCCCGCGCCACCCTGATTGGTCATCGCGAAGATGCCGAGGATGATGAAGCCGAAATGCGAGATCGAGGTATAGGCGATCAGGCGCATCACATCGGTCTGCCCGATGGCCAGCAGCGCGCCGTAGAGGATGCCGATCACCGCCAGCACGCTGATCATCGGCGCGTAGGTGGTCGAGGCGGCCGGGAACAGCAGCAGGCAGTAGCGCAGCATGCCGAACGTGCCGACCTTGTCGACCACCGCCATCATGAGCACCGCGCTCGCGGGCGTGGCCGACACCGCGGCGCCGGGCAGCCAGGTGTGCAGCGGCCACAGCGGCGCCTTCACCGCGAAGGCGAACATGAAGCCGAGGAACAGCGCGTTGAGCACGGCCGGCCCGGCGCCGAGCTGCCCGGAATTCGCCGCCGCCGTGACCGCCCGGAAATCGAAGGTCCCGCCCTCGCCGCCGAGATGGGCCCGCGCGGTGAGCACGTACAGCCCGATCACCGCGGCCAGCATGATCAGGCCGCCGAACAGGTTGTACAGCAGGAACTTCACCGCCGCGCGCGAACGCTGCTGCCGCAGTGCCAGTTCCACGGCCGCCGATTCACCGCCGGTGGTGCGCGGCCCGAATCCGCCGATGAGGAAGTACATCGGGATGAGCATGACCTCGAAGAACACGTAGAACAGCAGGATGTCGAGCGAGACGAACGAGATCAGCACCATCGCCTCGACGATCAGGGTCAGCGCGACGTAGATGTGCGCGACCCGCCGCCCGCTGCCCGCCTCGCGGTCGTCCTTCCATCCGGCGAGGATCAGCAGCGGCACCAGTGCGGCGGTCAACAGCAGCAGCACCAGGGCGATCCCGTCGACGCCGAGGGTGTAGCCGGCGCCGAAAGCCGGTATCCAGCGGTGTGATTCGACGAGTTGATACTGCGGGCCGCCCGGATCGAAACGTACCGCGACCACGATCGCGACGGCCAAGGTGGCCAGCGACAACACGAGTCCGGTCACCCGGGCCAGCGTGCGCCGGCCGGCCGGGACCGCCAGCACGACGACGGCGCCGGCCAGGGGCAGCACCCACAGTGTGGTCAGCCAGGGATACTCCGTCACAGCAACCTCACCGCCAGCAGGGCCGCGACCACCAGGGCCGCGCCGGTGAACATGGACAGGGCGTACGAGCGCACGAAACCCGTTTGCACGCGCCGGATTCGCGCCGACAGACCGCCGATCACCGCGGCCGTCGTGTTGACGATGCCGTCGATTCCGCGGTTGTCGAGAAAGACCAGCGAGCGGGTCAGGTGGGTGCCCGGACGCATGAACGCGGCCTCGTTGAACGCGTCGCCGTACAGATCGCGCCGAGCCGCGACGGTCAGCGGCGTGACCTCCTGCGGGGCGGTGCGCGGCACCGGCCGACGCGCGTACTGGCGGTAAGCGACCGCGACACCGATCGCCACCACGACCAGCGCCGCCACGGTGACCGCCCACGCCGGCACGGCGCTTTCGGCATGTTCGGTGCCGACCACCGGCGCCAGCCAGTTCTGCAGCGACGATCCGAACACGAACACCCCGCCGGAGAACACCGAGCCGAGTGCCAGCACGATCATCGGGCCGGTCATCACCGCGGGCGCCTCGTGCGGATGCGGCTCGGCCTCGGATTCGCCCGCAGCCCAGCGCTTTTCACCGAAGAAGGTCAACAACATCACGCGCGTCATATAGAAGGCGGTGATCCCGGCGCCGAGCAGCGCGGCGGCGCCGAGGGTGATGCCGTTCGCACCGCCGTACCCGAACGCGGCCTCGATGATCCGATCCTTGGAGAAGAACCCCGCGAACGGCGGCACCCCGATGATCGCCAGATAGCCGAGCCCGAAGGTGACGAACGTGATCGGCAGATACTTGCGCAGCCCGCCGTAGCGGCGCATATCCGTTTCGTCGTTCATCGCGTGCATGACCGATCCGGCGCCGAGGAACAATCCGGCCTTGAAGAAGCCGTGGGTGAGCAGATGCATGATCGCCACGGCATATCCGGCCGGGCCCAGTCCCGCGGCCAGCACCATATAACCGATCTGGCTCATCGTGGACGCGGCCAGCGCCTTCTTGATGTCGTCCTTCGCGCAGCCGATGACGGCGCCGAACAGCAGCGTCACCGCGCCGACCACCAGCACGCCGGCGCGAGCCGCCGGCGCGGCGTCGAAGATCGCGTTCGAGCGCGCGATCAGATACACACCGGCGGTCACCATGGTGGCGGCGTGGATGAGCGCCGACACCGGAGTCGGGCCTTCCATCGCGTCACCGAGCCAGGACTGCAGCGGCACCTGCGCGGATTTACCGCAGGCGCCCAGCAGCAACAGCAGCCCCAGAGCCGTGAGGGTGCCTTCGCTCGCATGCGGGACACCGGCGAACACGTGCCCGAAATCGACCGAGCCGAAGGTGGCGAACATCAGGAAAAGTGCGATCGCCAAGCCCATGTCGCCGACGCGGTTGACCACGAAGGCCTTCTTCGCCGCCGCGGCCGCCGACGGCTTCTCGTGCCAGAACCCGATCAGCAGGTACGAGGCCAGGCCCACGCCCTCCCAGCCGAGGTAGAGCACCAGGTAGTTGTCGGCCATGACCAGGATCAGCATCGCGGCCAGGAACAGGTTGAGGTAGGCGAAGAACCGCCGCCGCGCCGGATCGTGTGCCATGTAGCCGACCGAGTAGATGTGGATCAGCGAGCCGACGCCGGTGATCAGCAGGACGAAACACATCGTCAGCTGATCGAGTTGCAGCGAGAACTCCGCCTGCAGCCCGGCCACCGGTACCCAGCTGAAGAGGTTGTGCGACACCGCACGATCGGCGCCGGCGCGGCCGAGCATCTCGGCGAACGCCCACACCGCCACGCCGAACGAGGCCACCGCCGTCGCGCAGCCCAGCCAATGCCCCCAGCGGTCGCTCATACGTCCCGCCAGCAGCAGGATCAGCGCACCGGCGGCGGGCAGGACCGGCAGCAGCCAGAGCAGATTCCCGGTACTCACGTCAGTACTTCAGCAGGTTGGCGTCGTCGACCGAGGTCGAGCGGCGGGTGCGGAAGATGGTCATGATGATCGCCAGGCCCACGACGACCTCCGCGGCGGCGACGACCATCGTGAAGAATGCGAAGACCTGCCCGTCGAGGTTGTGGTGCTGTCGGGCGAAGGTGACGAAGGCGAGATTGACCGCGTTGAGCATCAACTCGATGCACATGAACACCACGATCGCGTTGCGCCGCACCAGCACCCCGGCCGCGCCGATGGTGAACAGCAGGGCGGACAGATACAGGTAGTTGTCCGGATTCACCGCGGAGCCTTCCTCTCGTTGTCGCCGGTCGCGTGGGCGGCGCTGCCGCCGTTGCCGTTTCGCATGCCGATCTCCGCCGCCTCGGTGTGGGCGCGGCGGCGGCGATGGCGCAGGATGGTGCTCACCGACAGTTCGGCGAACGAGCCGTCGGGCAGCCGGGCCGGCACGTCGACGGCGTTGTGGCGGGCATAGACACCGGGGGTGGGCAGGGGAGTGATGCGGTGGCCTTCGCGCAGGCGGCGCTGCGATTGTTCGCGCTGCCCGGTGCGCGGACCGAACCGTTCCCGGTGCGCGAGGATCATCGCGCCGATGGTGGCGGTGATCAGCAACGCGCCGGTGAGTTCGAAGGCCCACACGTAACGCACGAAGATCAGCTCGGCCAGCGCCGCGATCGGGTCGGCGCCGAATCCGGGCCCGGTGGCCGCCACCGAATCGTCGCGCACCCCGCGGGCGATCGCCGCGATCAGCAGCAGCCCGAATCCGGCACCCACCACGACGACGGCGATGCGGTGCCCGCGCAACGTCTCCCGCAGCGATTCGGACGAATCGACGCCGACGAGCATCAGGACGAACAGGAACAGCATCATGACCGCGCCCGTGTACACCACGATCTGCACCACGCCGAGGAACAGCGCGTCCTGGGCGATGTAGAACACCGACAGGGTGATCATGGTGGCCGCCAGGCACAATGCGGAGTGCACGGCCTTGCGAGCGCACACCATGCCGAGGGCGCCCGCCACCGCGACCACGGCCAGGACCCAGAACAGCACCGCCTCGCCGGTGGAGGTACGCGTAACCGCTTCGGCGGCAAGCACATCGACTCCCGGGCTCACTGCGCACCTCCTTGGGTGCCGGTGGCGGCCGGTTGCCGTCCCACCGCATCGGCGGCCGAGTCCGCGGAGTTCGGACTCACGAGATCGGAACCGGAACCGGATCGGCGCGGCACCGCGATACCGGTGGAGCCCAGGCCCGTGTCGCGGTCGGTGCCGGGGGCTGCGGGAACGGCGCCGAGGTAGTAGTCCTCCTCGGTGGCGCCCGGGTAGGCGGCGTGCGGCGGCGCGATCATTCCGTCGCCCAGCGGGGCGAGCAGCCGGTCCTTCTCGTAGATCAGATCGGCGCGATTGTCGTCGGCCAGCTCGTATTCGTTGGTCATCGTCAACGCCCGGGTCGGGCATGCCTCGATGCACAGACCGCAGCCGATGCAGCGCAGATAGTTGATCTGGTACACGCGGCCGTAGCGTTCGCCGGGGGAGTAGCGCTCGCTGTCGGTGTTGTCGGCGCCCTCGACATAGATCGCGTCGGCGGGGCAGGCCCAGGCGCACAGTTCGCAGCCGATGCACTTCTCCAGGCCGTCGGGATGCCGGTTGAGCTGGTGGCGGCCGTGATAGCGCGGGGCGGTGGGGACCTTCTCCTCGGGATAGAACTCGGTGTTCTTCTTCTTGAACATCGTGACGAAGGTGACCCAGAATCCGCCGATCGGTTCCAGCAGACCGGCTTTGGTCTCAGGCGGGGCCGTATCGGGCATCGGCGGCACCGGGAAGTCCGAGAACTGTTGTGTCCCGGCTGTTTCCGGGGCCGGATTGTCCCCGGCACGCCCGGCGCGCAGCATCATCGCCAGCAGGCCGACCGAGATGATCACCCCGGCGGTCACCAAGCCCGCGGTCTGCACGTCGTGGCCGTTGTCCTGCACCACCTTCAGCGTCGCCACGATCATCACCCACAGCAGCGACACCGGAATGAGCAGCTTCCAGCCGAGATTCATGAACTGGTCGTAGCGCAGCCGCGGCAGCGTCCCGCGCAACCAGATGAAGACGAACAGGAATGTCCAGACCTTCAGCGTGAACCACAGCAGCGGCCACCAGCCCGAATTCGCGCCGTCCCACAGGTTCAGCGGGAACGGTGCGTGCCAGCCGCCGAAGAATAGGGTGGTGGCCAGCGCCGAGACGGTGCCCATGTTGATGTATTCCGCCATCATGAACATCGCGAATTTCAGCGACGAGTATTCGGTGTGGAATCCGCCGACGAGTTCACCCTCGGCCTCGGGCAGATCGAAGGGGGCGCGGTTGGTTTCGCCGACCATCGCCACCGCGTAGACGACGAACGACGGCAGCAGCAGCCACACGTTCCAGGTGCCCCACTGCCGGTCCACGATGCCGGAAGTGGACATGGTTCCGGCCAGCAGGAACACCGCCGCGAAACAGGCCGCCATCGCGATCTCGTAGGAGATCACCTGCGCGGTCGAGCGCAGACCGCCCAGCAGCGGATACGTCGATCCCGACGACCACCCCGCCAGCACGATGCCGTAGACCCCAATCGAGGTCATCGCGAGGATGTAGAGCACTCCCACCGGCATATCGGTCAACTGCAGTGGTGTGCGGGTGCCGAAGATCGACACCTCCGGTCCGAGCGGTATCACCGCGAACGCCATCACCGCCGGAATCAGCGCGACGATCGGTGCCAGAATGTAGATCGGCTTGTCGACCATCGCCGGGATGATGTCCTCCTTGAGGAGCATCTTGACCCCGTCGGCGATGGATTGCAGCGAACCGCGCGGACCGACCCGGTTGGGGCCGACCCGCATCTGCATCCAGGCCACCACCTTGCGTTCGATCACCACCGCGAGCAGCGGGATGAGCAGCAGGAAGACGAAGATGCCGATGGATTTCACCACGACCAGCCACCACGGGTCGTGGCCGAAGGCGGACAGATCGGCCGGGGCGGCGACCAGCACGGCCGGCGACATCTCACTCATGGGGTTCCTCCCGTTGGATGCGCACGCGGTGACCGAGGTCGGTGGTGAGCCGGTCGTTGACCGTCGAGTCCGCCGAATTCCACGGCAGCCAGGCGACACGATCGGGCATCTCGGTGATGTCGAGCGGCAGCACGATGCGGCCGTGTCCGGTGCTGATCCGCACCGAATCGCCGGTGGCCGCGCCGATTTCGGCCGCGGTGGCCGGCGACAGCCGCAGGACCGGCCGGCGGGCGGTGCCGGCGAGATTCGGTTCGCCGTCCTGCATGCGACCGTTGTCGAGCAGCATGCGCCAACCGGCGAGGACGGCGGTGCCGGTTTCGGTCTCCGGAAGCGCGGCCGACGGATATGCCGGCTGCTGCGGCCGGGGCCCGTCCCAGACGCCCAGCGCGTCCAGTTCCGCGCGGGCCGCATCGACCGTCGGCAGGCCCAGTCGCACACCCATCTCGTCGGCCAGCGAATGCAGCACGCGATGATCGGCCAGCGGCGCCGCCTGCCGCCGGACGGTCGCATCGCCGAGGGCGGCGCCGAACGGCCGCGGCCTGCCCTCCCAGGTGAGGTAGGTCCCCGCCTTCTCCATTGCCGAGGCGACGGGGAACACCACATCGGCGCGCTCGGTGACCTCGCTGTGCCGCAATTCCAGACTGACCACGAAGGCGGCGGCCTCGACGGCAGCGCGGGCGGCGCGGGGATCGGGCAGATCGGCGATCTCCACACCACCGACCAGCAGCGCGCCCGGCTGGCGGCCGGCGTCGAGAATCGCGGCGGTATCGCGTCCCGGGGCGGTCGGCAGTTCATCGACCTGCCAGACCCGCTGAACCTGTTGGCGGGCACGGGCATTGGCGATCGGACGTCCGCCCGGCAGCAGATCGGGCAGCGCACCCGCCTCGAGCGCGCCACGTTCGCCGGCGCGGCGCGGCACCCAGGCCAGTGCGGCGCCGGTGGTCTCGGCCAGCGAGGCCACCGCCGAGAGCGCGCCGGGCAGCGCGGCCAGGCGCTCACCGGCCAGGATCACCGCACCGCGACGGCGCAGCGCGCGAGCGAGTTCGTCCAGTCCCGGCGGATCGGGCGGACATTCGTATCCGGCGCCCGCGACCGCCAACGCCTGCAGCAGCCGCGCTTCGTCGCCGGGCACGGTGGGGATCAACCGGCCCGATATCCGGTTCAGGCCGCGGCTCGCATAGGCGGCCAGCGAAAAGATCGCGGTCGCGGATGTGCGAGCGGCCTTACGCAGCCGCAGATGCAGGATCGGGCATTCCTCTTCGGGTTCGAGGCCGGCGAGCAGGACGACCGGCGCCGAATCCAGCGCGCCGTAGTCCACCCGCACCCCCTGTCCGGCGATGGCCGCTGCCAGGAATGCGGCCTCCTCCGCGGAATGGGCGCGGGCGCGGAAGTCGATGTCGTTGGTACCCAGCGCGATGCGCGCGAATTTGGCGTACGCGTAGGCGTCCTCGACGGTGGCGCGGCCGCCCACCAGCACTCCGGCGTGCCCGCGGGCGGCGGCCAGGCCCGCACCGGCTCGCGCCAGCGCCTCCGACCACGAGGCGGGAACGAGTGCGCCGCTGTCGTCGCGGATCAGCGGAGTGGTGATCCGGTCGGGTTCGGTCGCGTAGGTGAAGGCCCAGCGCCCCTTGTCGCAATTCCATTCCTCGTTGACCTGCGGATCGTCACCGGCCAAGCGGCGCAGCACTTTTCCGCGGCGGTGGTCGGTACGCTGGGCGCATCCGGCAGCGCAGTGTTCGCACACCGCCGGGCTCGACACCAGGTCGAAGGGACGCGCGCGGAAGCGGTAGGTGGTGCCGGTGAGGGCGCCGACCGGGCAGATCTGGACGGTGTTGCCGGAGAAGTAGGAGTCCATCGGCTCCCCGGCGGCGATACCGACTTGCTGCAGCGCACCACGGTCCATCAGTTCGATGAACGGATCACCGGCGATCTGCTGCGAGAACCGGGTGCAGCGCGCGCACAGGACACACCGCTCCCGATCCAGCAGCACCGCGGGCGAGAGCGGAATCGGTTTGGGATAGGTGCGTTTCACGCCCTCGAAGCGCGATTCGGGCCGCCCGCTGGATATCGCCTGGTTCTGCAGCGGGCATTCCCCGCCCTTGTCGCACACCGGGCAATCCAGCGGATGGTTGATCAGCAGCAGTTCCATGACGCCGGTTTGGGCCTTCTGCGCGGCCGGCGAACTGATCTGGGTGTGGGCGATCATGCCGTCGGTGACGGCCATCGTGCAGGAGGCGACCGGTTTGCGTTGCCCCTCCACCTCGACCAGGCACTGCCGGCAGGCTCCGACCGGATCGAGCAGCGGATGGTCGCAGAACCGGGGGATCTGGATTCCGACGAGTTCGGCGGCCCGTATCAGCAACGTTCCGGCGGGCACGGCGATCGTCGTGCCGTCGATGGTGACGGTGACCAGATCTTGGGGGATGACGCCACTGCTGTCGTGGCTGACTGTCGCGGTCATCGCACTCCTTCGGCAGGCGTCGCTGCGGTGCCGGCCGTGGCGGCGGCCCAGGCGGTCGAGCGAGCGGGATCGAACGGGCACCGGCCCAGCCGGATGTGTTCGGTGTATTCGTCGCGAAAGTATTCGAGGGAGGACACGATCGGGCTCGCCGCACCGTCGCCGAGGGCGCAGAACGATTTGCCGTTGATGTTGTCGGCGATATCGAGCAGGGTGTCCAGATCGGCCTCGGTTCCGCCGCCGGACTCCAGTCGCTGCAGCAGTTGCACCAGCCAGTAGGTACCTTCCCGGCAGGGTGTGCATTTTCCGCAGGATTCGTGGGCGTAGAACTCGGTCCAGCGCAGCACCGCGCGCACCACGCAGGTGGTGTCGTCGAAGATCTGTAATGCCTTGGTGCCCAGCATGGATCCGGCCGCGCCCACGCTCTCGTAGTCGAGGGGCACATCGAGGTGTTCGGCGGTGAACAGGGGAGTGGAGGAGCCGCCGGGGGTCCAGAACTTCAGGGTGTGCCCGGCGCGCACACCGCCGGCGTGTCCGAGAAGTTCGCGCAGCGTCACGCCGAGGGGCGCCTCGTACTGGCCCGGCCGGGTGACGTGTCCGGACAGCGAGTACAGGGTGAAGCCGGGCGATTTCTCCGAACCCATCGAACGAAACCACTCGACGCCGTTGGTCATGATGGCCGGCACGCTCGCGATCGATTCCACGTTGTTGACCACGGTCGGGCACGCGTACAGGCCGGCGACGGCGGGGAAGGGCGGTCGCAGGCGAGGCTGGCCGCGGCGGCCCTCGAGCGAGTCCAGCAGGGCGGTTTCCTCACCGCAGATGTAGGCGCCGGCCCCGGCGTGCACGATCAGGTCGAGATCGAAGCCGGAGCCGAGGATGTCGCGTCCCAGATAGCCTGCGGCATAAGCCTCTTCGACCGCGGTCTGGAGCCGGCGCAGCACCGGCACCACTTCGCCGCGCAGATAGATGAACGCGTGCGCGGCGCGGATGGCATAGGCGGCGATGATGGCGCCCTCGACCAGCACATGCGGGGTCGCCAGCATCAACGGGATGTCCTTGCAGGTGCCGGGTTCGGATTCGTCGGCGTTGACGACCAGGTAGTGCGGCTTACCCGCCGCCGGCGATCCTTCGGGATCCTGCGGGATGAAACCCCATTTCATGCCGGTGGGAAATCCGGCGCCGCCGCGGCCGCGCAGGCCGGCGTCCTTCACCGTGGCGATGACCTCGTCGGGATGCATGCCCAGCGCACGGGACAGGCCTCGATAACCGTCGTGTGCCCGGTAGGTGTCGAGGGTCCACGACCGCGGCTGATCCCAGTAGCGGGTGAGTACGGGCGCCAGCGTCATCACCGTTCCCCCCGTCCGGTGTCCGAATCACGCTGCGGCGCAGCAGGTGTCGATGGCTCGGCCGCCACGCGCAGGCCGGCGAGCGTGGGTTCCCCGGGGGCGCCGTCGTTGGCGTCGGGCCGCCGGTCCGGGAATCCGGCGAGAATGCGGGCGGTGTCGCGGAAGCTGCACAGGGGCGCGCCGCTGCGCGTGCCGGTGACCGCGCGTCCGGATCGCAGCGCGTCGGCGAGCGCGCGGGCCGACTCCGGGGTCTGGTTGTCGAAGAATTCCCAGTTAACCATGACCACCGGGGCGTAATCGCAGGCGGCGTTGCACTCGAGATGTTCGAGCGTGATCGCCCCGTCCGCGGTCGTTTCGCCGGCGGCGATCTCCAGATACCGGGTGAGTGCGGCCAGGATCTCGTCGCCGCCCATGACCGCGCACAGCGTATTGGTGCAGACTCCGACGTGATAGTCGCCGGTCGGCGTGCGGCGATACATCGAGTAGAAGGTGGCGACCGCGGTCACCTCGGCGTCGGTGAGCCCGAGTTGTTCGGCACAGAACGCGATCCCGGTGCCGCTGACATAGCCTTCGACGCTCTGCACCAGATGCAGCAACGGCAGCAGCGCCGAGCGTGACTGCGGATAGCGGTCGATGATCTCGCGGGCCTCCGCTCGCAGGTTCTCCTGCACCTGCGGCGGATAGGGGACGGGGCGCTGCGACAACTGCAGCAGGATCGGGTCGCGACCGTTCGCGGTCGCGGGAATCGGTTCGGCTGTCATCGGTCGACACCACCCATCACCGGGTCGATGCTGGCCACGGAGGCGATCACGTCGGCGACCATGCCGCCTTCGCACATCGCCGCCACGGCCTGCAGATTCGTGAACGAGGGATCGCGGAAATGCACACGGTAGGGCCGGGTTCCGCCGTCGGAGACCATGTGGACACCCAGTTCGCCGCGCGGGGACTCCACCGAGGCGTACACCTGGCCGGGCGGCACCCGCATGCCCTCGGTGACGAGTTTGAAGTGGTGGATCAGCGCCTCCATCGAGGTGCCCATGATGGTGCCGATATGTTCGGCGGAATTGCCCAGTCCGTCGGGCCCGAGTGTCAGATCCGCCGGCCACGCGATCTTCTTGTCCGACACCATGACCGGGCCGGGACGGAGTTTGTCGAGGCACTGCTCGACGATCTTCAGCGACTCCTTCATCTCCTTGATGCGGATGAGGTAGCGGCCGTAGCAATCGCATCCGGTATCGGTCATGACGTCGAACTCGTAGTCCTCGTAGCCGCAGTACGGCTGCGACTTACGCAGATCGTGCGGCAGGCCGGTGGAACGCAGGACCGGTCCGGTCACTCCCAGCGCCATACACGAGGCGAGGTCGAGATAGCCGATGCCGCGGGTGCGGGCCTTGAAGATCGGGTTCTCGTTGAGCAGCAACTCCATATCGCGCAGCCGTTTCGGCATGAGCGCCAGCAGATCTCGGATCTTGCCCACCGCGTCGGACGGCAGATCCTGCGCCAGCCCGCCGGGGCGGATGTAGGCGTGGTTCATCCGCAGTCCGGTAACGTTTTCGAAGATGTCGAGGATCAGTTCGCGTTCGCGGAAGCCGAACAGCATCGGTGTCAGCGCGCCGAGTTCCATACCGCCGGTGGCCAGCGCCACCAGATGGGAGGAGATGCGGTTGAGCTCCATCAGCATGACGCGAACGATGTTCACTCGTTCGGGAATATCGCCGGTGATGCCGAGCAGCTTCTCCACCGCCAGGCAGTAGGCGGTCTCGTTGAACAGCGGGGACAGATAGTCCATCCGGGTCACGAACGTGACGCCCTGCACCCAGTTGCGGAATTCGAGATTCTTCTCGATACCGGTGTGCAGGTAGCCGATTCCGCAGCGCGCCTCGGTGACCGTCTCGCCCTCGATCTCGAGGATCAGCCGCAGCACGCCGTGCGTGGAGGGATGCTGCGGTCCCATATTGACGACGATCCGCTCCTCCGCGGCGCCGTCGAGCGCCTCGCGCACATCGTCCCAGTCCTGTCCGACGACCGTGACCGCCGGGCTTTCGGCCACCGGATCCGTTGCGGCGCCGGTGATGTCGGTGTGATTCATCAGCTGTAGGTCCTCCGCTGGTCCGGCGGCGGAATACGCGCGCCCTTGTATTCGACCGGGATCCCGCCGAGCGGGTAGTCCTTGCGCTGCGGATGTCCACGCCAGTCGTCGGGCATCATGATCCGCGTCAGCGACGGGTGACCGTCGAAGACGATGCCGAAGAAGTCGTAGGTTTCGCGCTCGTGCCAGTCGCTGGTCGGATACACCGAGAACAGCGAGGGCATATGCGGATCCGCATCCGGTACCGACACCTCGATCCGCACCCGCCGGTTGTGTGTGATCGACAGCAGGTGATAGGCGGCGTGCAGTTCGCGGCCCGTGTCGTCGGGGTAGTGCACGCCGTTCACGCCGAGGCACAGTTCGAAGCGCAACGCCGCGTCGTCGCGCAGCGCACGCGCCAGCTCGACGACCCGCTCGCGTCGCACATGCAGGGTCAGTTCTCCGGCGAAGACCACGATCTTCTCGATCGCGGCGCGAAACACCTCGTCTCCCACCGACTCCGCCAGCGCGGCGACCACCTCGTCGAAATAGGAGCCGTAGGGCGCGGGGGTGCTCCCGGGCAGCGTGACGGTCCGCACCAGCCGCCCGTATCCGGAGGTGTCGCCGGTGCCCCGGACGCCGAACATGCCGCGGCGCACCCCGATGACCTCGTCGTCGGGCCGGTCGGGGGAGGGGCCGCGCGATTCGGGTTCGATCGCCGGTTCGCCGGCCGGGCCGGGTGCGCTCGTACCGGAGGAGGATTCGATATCCGCGGGGCTGTCGGGCGGATCGCCGGCGCTGCGCGGTGCGTCCAGACTCATCGCAGCAGCCCCTCCATCCGGATCGTGGGTGTGGAGGCGAGTGCGGCGGCCTCGGCAGCGCGCACGGCCTCGGCGCGGTCGACACCCAGCGGCATCTCCTGGATCTTCTCGTGCAGTTTCAAGATCGCGTGCAACAGCATCTCCGGGCGCGGCGGACAGCCGGGCAGGTAGATGTCCACGGGCACGACATGGTCGACGCCCTGCACGATGGCGTAGTTGTTGAACATGCCGCCGGAGGAGGCGCACACCCCCATCGCCAGCACCCATTTGGGTTCGGTCATCTGGTCGTAGACCTGCCGCAGCACGGGCGCCATCTTCTGGCTGACGCGGCCGGCGACGATCATCAGATCCGCCTGGCGGGGGGAGGCGCGGAAGACCTCCATCCCGAAGCGGGCGCTGTCGAAGCGACCGGCCCCCGTGGCCATCATCTCGATCGCGCAGCAGGCCAGCCCGAACGTCGCGGGCCACAGCGAGCCCTTACGCATGTATCCGGCGAACTGTTCGACCGTGCTCAGCAGGAAGCCGCTGGGCAATTTCTCCTCGAGCCCCATCTCGGATCTACTCTCACTTCCGTGTGCGAATCCTCGGTCCCGGCGGACGCCGGGACGACGGGTTGGGTATGCGGTGCCGACGGGCCGATCGGCCCGCCCGCGTTCAGTCCCAGCTCAGGCCGCCGCGCCTCCACTCGTAGGCGTAGGCCACCGAGACGTTGAAGATGAACAGCGCCATGGCCGCCAACCCGAAGACGCCGAGGGCATCGAAGTGCACCGCCCACGGATAGAGGAATACGATCTCGATGTCGAAGATGATGAACAGCATCGCGGTGAGGTAGTACTTCACCGGAAAACGTTGTCCCGCAGCATTTCCCGGCCCGCCGGCGATGGCGTGCGGGGTGGGTTCGATACCGC
Source organism: Nocardia aobensis NBRC 100429 (assembly GCF_000308375.1). GTDB lineage: Bacteria > Actinomycetota > Actinomycetes > Mycobacteriales > Mycobacteriaceae > Nocardia > Nocardia aobensis. The sequence continues at coordinate 50,893 of NZ_BAFQ01000094.1, forward strand.
ATTCGTAGGCTTCGAGTTTGGCGCGGTTGTAGCGTTTGGGCCCGATCACGGCCGCCAGCAACACCGATCCCAGCGCGAACGCGGCAGCGATCGCACCGAGTACAAGAGTCGGCACCTGGGTATTCACAACGACACAACCCCTCTCCCTCGCCGGCAACTGCCGAGGCGGGGCTGACGTCGTCGTCTGCCGGGCCAGTCTCACCCCGAAGCGCAGCTCGAGCGCGAGCGCGGAACGACAGGGCAGGCAGGGCGCCATTCATATCAACAGCCACGCTCGTGTGAGCTACAGCACAGCCTACAACCGCTCTTTCTGAATACTCGCGGTTCCGCCCCGGTGTTTGATCGAATTCGGAACTGTCACTTATGACCGAAACAGCGCAATGGCCTCCCGCGGCCGGGCGCGCCGCGCCTGCCCGGGCACACGAAAACGGCCGGCCGACGAGATGTCGGCCGACCGTGAAAAGCGCTGATCAGGCGGCGGGGCGAGCGTTCAGGGCGGTGGTGACCGCCGAGGTGAGCTGGAACGGATCCAGCGGATGGGCGGCCGCGGCCTCGGCCCGGGACCAGGCGGCGAGCCAGGCATCGTCGGCCCTGCCGGTCAGCACCACGATGGGCGGGCAGTCGGCGATTTCGTCCTTGAGCTGCTTGGCCAGCCCCATCCCACCGGTGGGCGTGGCCTCACCGTCGAGAATGGCCAGGTCGATCGCGCCGGCGTCGAGCTGCTCGATCACCACCGGCGCGGTGGCGGTCTCGCGGTAGTCGAACGGCGGCAGGTCGGGATGCGGATGTTTACCCAGCGCCAGCATCACCTGGCGGCGGGTGTCGGCATCGCTGCTGTAGACGAGAACCCGCAGCGCGGGACGGTTCGCATCGGCCACCTTCTGGATGCTACGTCCATCCGGGCAGGTGCGGTGGCGGCTTCGGCGGCAACGGTCCCCGCGCCGGGCGTGGCGCCCGCCTGGCGGCTTCACCGCGAGGTTGATCGTGCCGATCGGAATCGTTGCTGGTCACCGCGGAGAAAACGCGCGATCCTTATAGGCGGCGGCAGTTCGTCGGCAGAACTGCCCCGGCAGGGCGAAACGACGACAGCTCGACAGGGCGGTGGACGATGCGAATTTCGGAGGTTTTGCGCAACAAAGGGGCCGATGTGGTGACGATCGCGCCGGAGGCGACGGTCGGCCGATTGCTGGCGGTGCTGGCCGAACACAACGTCGGCGCGGCGGTGGTGTGTGGTGCGGGCGGCGCACTGGACGGGATCGTGTCGGAGCGGGATGTGGTCCGCTGCCTGCACAGACAGGGCGCACAGCTGCTGACCCGGCCGGTGTCCGACATCATGACCGCGATCGTGCACACCTGTTCGCCGGAAGATCGGGTGGAGAGTTTGCGCGCGACGATGACCGAACATCGGATCCGGCATCTGCCGGTCGTCGATCACGGGCGAATGGTCGGAATCGTGAGTATCGGCGATGTGGTCAAGAGCGCGATCTCGGAATTGCAGGACGAGCGCGAACACCTCGAGCACTATCTGCAGGGCTGAACCTCCGGGACGAGCCGTGACAGGACCGTGCCCGGGTCCGGCGGGACCCGGGCACGAGCGGTGCCGGTGAATCATGCCGATTCGGCTGTCGTGCCGAAACCACCATTGCCGCACGGTGATTGGATATTCACCGGTTCGTAACCGTGAAAGTGGTAGGTACGCGGCTTTTTCGGAGCAGAATTCCCTCGGGCGGTTCGTTCGGAACCACGAGGTCGCCGATGCCGGAATCGGGTGTATCGGGTGGGGTTCGAGACGTGCGCTGTCCCTCGGAACTCACTGCCCGGCGTCCGCGCTGTGGAGCGTTCCGAACGGCCGCCGACCACGTCGCATTCCGAGTTCTGGATCCAGCCGATTCGATCGGCGACCGATCGCGTATTAGGGTGCGTGGCACGCGCGCCGGATCGTTGGTCGGCGGCGCCGGAAACGCCGCTCGATCCGAAGGACATTCATGCGCCGCATCGCATTCGCCGCGTCCCTGCTCGCCGTCGCCTGCACCGTCGGAGCCTGCGGCGGATCCTCCGACGACCACGCGGCGAGCACGACCACGACATCGGCTGCGGCGCAATCGAGTTCGGTTGCCGCGGCGGGCGCTCAGGACTGTGGCGCGCAGCCCTGGCCCCGCCCGCTACCCGACTTCCGCGGGAAGCCACTGGGACAGACCGTCGTCGGTGCGGCGCTGTGCTTCGACATCACCGGCATCACCACCGCGGACGGCCGCGACGTGATGCACGATCCGGGCGCCGCGACGACGCCCTGGACGGTCACCGCCCAGCAGCCGGCGGCGGGGACGCCGGTCGCCGCGGACACTGCGGTCACGCTGACGGTCGACGTCCCGCACTGATCGCTACTTGCCGGCGGCGCGGGCCAGGTGCTCCGGGTAGCGCGCCCCCGCGAAGGCCTCGGCCGGGGCGGCGGCCTCGATCCGCGCCAGATCCTCGGCGCTGAGCTCGATCTCGGTGGCCGCCACATTCTGCTCGAGGTACGTGCGGCGCTTCGTGCCCGGGATCGGGACCACGTCGTCACCGCGCGACTGGACCCAGGCCAGCGCCAACTGCCCTGCGGTCACGCCCTTTTCCTCCGCCATCGCGCGCAGCTCGGCGACGACGGCGAGGTTGCGGTCGATGTTGTCCTCGGCGAAACGGGGCAGCGCGCGGCGCAGGTCGTCGGCGGGCAGATCGGCGGTCGAGGTGATCGAGCCGGTGAGGAAGCCGCGGCCGAGCGGGGAGAACGGCACGATCCCGATGCCGAGTTCACGGCAGGTCGGCAGGACTTCCTCTTCGATACCGCGCGTCCACAGCGACCATTCGCTCTGCAGCGCGGTCACCGGATGCACGGCGTGCGCGCGCCGGATGGTCTCGGGCGAGGCCTCGGAGATGCCGAGATAGCGGACCTTACCCGCGGTGACCAGCTCCGACAGCGCGCCCCAGGTCTCCTCGACCGGAACGTTCGGGTCGACGCGGTGCTGGTAGTACAGGTCGATGTGGTCGACGCCGAGCCGCTTCAGCGATTCGTCGCAGGACTGCGCGACGTAGGCCGCGTCGCCCCGGGCGCCCATACTGCCGTCCTCGCCCCACACGATGCCGAATTTGGTCGCGAGGATCACCTGGTCGCGCCGATCGGCGATGGCCCGGCCCACCAGCTCCTCGTTGTCGCCGGCGCCGTAGACGTTCGCGGTGTCGAGCAGGGTTACCCCGAGCTCGAGCGCGCGGTGGATGGTGGCGATCGACTCCGCGTCGTTGTCGCGCACACCGTAGGCCTGGCTCATTCCCATGCAGCCGAGTCCCTGTGCGCCGACGGTCAATTCGCCGAGTTTCCTGGTCGCGATCATGCGAGCGGTCCTCCTGAGGTGCCATCGGTTCGAATGGTGAGTCCCTGCGAACTCACGGCGCCGACGCTACGACTTGGAGTGCGCTCCAAGTCAACCCGTCAGCGGGAACCGTCGTCGTCGAGCCGCGCGACCAGCACGGCCAGTGCGTCGCCCAGGGTGCGCCGCTGCTGCGCATCGATATCGTCGAGGGCGGCGGCGAAGCGCTGGATGCGGGCCGACGTGAGGCCGTTGACCAGAGATTTCGCCTGTTCGGTGACGGTCAGCAACTGAGCTCTGCCGTCGGCCGGGTCGGCGGTGCGTTCGAGATAACCGTACTTCTCCAGGCCCGATACGATGCGCGACATCGTGGGGGCGGTGACGTGTTCGGCGGCGGCCAGATCACCCAGGCGCATCGGGCCGCTGCGGACCAGGGTGCCCAGCGCCGCCGCCGAACCGGGACTCAACGAACCCAGGTCACCGGAACGCCGCAGCAGGCGAGTGATCCGGCCGAGCGCGAAGTACAGATCCGCCGCCTCGGCAAGCTCCTCCGCGCTGCGTGCGCGCTCCTGCTGGATCATGGGCGTTGTCGCTCCTACGCGTGTGCTGGGACCGTCGGCAGCCGCACCGTCGGCGATATCCGATTCAGTAAGTATGCCCTGCCCGTCTATCGGGAAGAGTTCGGCCTGCTCATCGGCGCCGCGTCGGTGTCCGCTGCTGAGATTGTCGGCAACGGCCCGGTGGGATGGTCCGTCACCGGACGGAAGGCTCGATCGCCCACCCGAGCCGGGTCGACCATATGCGCCACGAACAGGCGCGCGGCCGGCGTCGGTGTGCCGGTCGTCACCGCATGCCACGGCCGGTCCAGTGGCGTGCCCTCGACCGGGACGACGACCAGATTGCCCTGTGCCACATCGGCTTCCACCGCGTCGCTGTGGATCAGCGTGATTCCCAGCCCCTCTCGCGCGGCGGCGAGGACGGCGCCGTGGGTGCCGAGGGTGAGGGCGGGCGGGCGGATCTGCAGCCGGTCGAGCAGTGCCAGCGTGGTGTCGCGAGTGCCCGAGCCGGGACCGCGCAACAACCAGGTGGTAGTGCGCGGATCGTGGGACCGTCCCGGCGCCCCCACGACGACCAGGCGGCTGGGCCGGCGCGCCCGCACCACCAGCCCGGTGTCGCGCGGGGGGCGGCCGGCGATCACGAGATCGGTTTCGTGGTGCTGTAATTCGATGAACAGCAGATCGCGCGGATGGATCGAGAGCCCCAGCTCGATCTCGGGATACCGGTCGCGGAACGAGACCAGCAGCCGCAGCAGTACGTATTCCCCGGCGGTCGCCACCACGCCGATCCGCAACCGGCCCGTTTCGGCGCGGCGGACCGCGGCATGCGCCTCTTTCATCAAACCCAGGATGCTGCGGCAGTATTCGGCATAGACCCGCCCTGCCTCGGTGAGTGCGATACCGCGTCCGGATTTCGCGATCAATTTCGCGCCGAGCTGCTTTTCGATATGCGCCACCGCCGCCGACGCGGCCGCCTCGGTGATGTGCAGTTGCGCAGCCGCGCGCCGAATGCTGTTGTGCCGAGCCACAACCAGAAACGTTTCCATTCGGACCGCACTCACCGTTCCCATCTACAGACGGTAGCAAACTCAACGATTCGGTTGAGCGAGACCGGAAACAATCGAATTGTCACCGCCGGGCGGTGCCCGCATCCTGAATCTGCGCACTCGCCGCACCGACCCGGGAGGTGTGGCGGACGAGAATCGCGCAGCGGCTCGCGACGCCGACCGGTTGCGGGTGTCCCGCAAGATACAGGAGGACCGATGACCGACGAATCCACTCGTGACCGCTGGGATCCGGGCGTGCACTCGTATGCGTCGATGGGTTATTACGACGCGGATTACCAACCGTGCGATACCGATGTGCTGGCGGTGTTCCGGGTGACGCCGCAACCGGGGGTGGACCCGATCGAGGCCGCCGCCGCGGTGGCCGGCGAATCCTCTACTGCCACATGGACCGTCGTGTGGACCGACCGGCTGACCGCGCACGACCGCTACCGCGCCAAGTGCTACCGGGTCGAGGAGGTGCCGGGGCGGCCGGGGGAGTATTTCGCCTATATCGCCTACGACCTGGACCTTTTCGAAGAGGGCTCGATCACCAATCTCACCTCCTCGGTGATCGGCAATGTCTTCGGTTTCAAACCGCTGCAGGCGTTGCGGCTCGAGGACATGCGTATTCCGGTGGCCTATGTCAAGACCTTTCAGGGCCCGCCGCACGGAATCGTTATGGAACGCGAGTATCTGAACAAGTACGGCCGGCCGTTGCTGGGTGCGACCGTGAAGCCGAAACTCGGTCTCTCGGCGCGCAACTACGGGCGGGTGGTGTACGAGGCGTGTAAAGGCGGCCTGGATTTCACCAAGGACGACGAGAACATCAACTCGCAACCGTTCATGCGATGGCGCGATCGCTATCTGTTCGCCATGGAGGGCGTGAATCGCGCGACCGCCGAAACGGGAGAATTGAAGGGTCATTATCTCAATATCACGGCCGCCACGATGGAGGATATGTACGAGCGCGCGGAGTTCGCGAAATCGCTCGGCGGCGTGATCGTGATGATGGACCTCACCGTCGGCTACACGGCGATGCAGTCGATGTCGAAGTGGGCGCGGCGCAACGGCATGCTGTTGCATCTGCACCGGGCCGGTCATTCGACCTTCACCCGCCAGAAGACCCACGGCGTCAGCTTCCGGGTGCTGGCCAAGTGGTGCCGGCTCATCGGTGTCGACCACCTGCACGCGGGCACCGTCATCGGCAAGCTCGAAGGTGACCCGCACACCGTCAAGGGTTTCTACGATACGTTGCGCGACAACCACATTCCCGCCAATCCGCGCAACGGGATCTTCTTCGACCAGGATTGGGCGAGCCTGCCCGGAGTGATGCCGGTGGCATCCGGCGGAATCCACGCGGGCCAGATGCATCAACTGCTGGATCTCTTCGGTGACGACGCGATCCTGCAGTTCGGCGGCGGCACCATCGGACATCCGATGGGTATCGCCGCGGGCGCCGAGGCCAATCGGGTCGCGCTGGAGGCGATGGTCAAGGCGCGCAACGAAGGCCGCGATCTGCTGAAGGAGGGGCCCGACGCGCTGCGTGCCGCGGCCCGGATCTGCCCGGCGCTCGATGTGGCGCTCGCGACCTGGGGTGATGTCACCTTCGACTACACCTCCACCGACGCCCCCGACGCCGTACCGACGGTCACCGCCTGACCGCCCGCCCCGACGACCTACAAGGAGACGCAATGCATCTGCGGCAAGGGACGTTCTCCCATCTGCCCGACCTGTCCGATACCGAAATCGGCGCTCAGATCCGCTACGCGCTGCTCAACAACTGGCCGGTCTCGATCGAATACACCGACGATCCGCATCCACGCAACGTCTACTGGGAGATGTGGGGGCTGCCGCTGTTCGACCTCGACGAACCCGACGGCGTGCTCGCCGAGGTGAACGCCTGCCGTTCGACGTTCCCGCACCACTACATCCGCGTCAACGCCTACGACGCGAGCTACGGCCGGCAGACGACCGCGCTGAGTTTCCTGGTGCAGCGGCCGGCCGACGAACCGGGCTTCCTGGTGGTGCGCACCGAGACCGAGGATCGACGGCAGCACTACGGCCTGCGGTCCTACGCCACCGATGTGCGCGCGGGCGCGCGCTACCGGGACTGACGCGATGGTGGACGGGAGGCAGGCGATGTCCGGCGGCACACAGGGCAGCGGATCGGGGTTCCGGATGTACCGGCCGGGAGCGGGCGGCGCCGCGGGTCCGGGTGCGAATCACACCGAAGCGCACGCGGATTCCGATCCGTCGGAGATCGCGCTGCCCGACGACGCGACGGTCGATCTGTCGACGGATCTGGCCGGCAAGAACGTCGAGGACACCCTGGCCCGGCTCGATGCGGAGCTGATCGGACTGGCCACGGTCAAGAAGCGGGTGCGCGAGATCGCGGCGCTGCTGCTGATCGACCGGGCCCGGCAGCGGTTCGGATTACAGGCCGACCGTCCCACCATGCATATGAGTTTCACCGGCGGCCCCGGCACCGGGAAGACGACGGTCGCGCTGCGGATGGCGGAGATGTTGCACGCCCTCGGCTACATCCGGAAACCGAAGGTGCACACGGTGACCCGCGATGACCTGGTCGGCCAGTTCATCGGCCACACCGCGCCCAAGACCAAGGAGGCGCTGGCCAAGGCCGCGGGCGGAGTGTTGTTCATCGACGAGGCGTACTACCTGTTCCGGCCCGAGAACGAGCGGGACTACGGACAGGAGGTGATCGAGATCCTGCTGCAGGAGATGGAGACCGAACGTTCCAGTCTGGTGGTGATCTTCGCCGGATATCCGGACCGGATGGAGACGTTCTTCTCCGCCAATCCCGGGTTGTCCTCGCGAGTGGCCCACCACATCGAATTCCCGGACTACACGCGCGAGGAACTGCTGGCCATCGCGGAAGTCATGGTGGCACAGCAGAATTTCCGTTTCGGCGACTCGGCGACGGCGGCCTTCGACGAATATCTGGCGGTGCGGATGGCGCGGCCGCGTTTCGCGAATGCGCGCAGTGTCCGCAATGCCGTGGACCGGTGCCGGCTGCGCCAGGCGAATCGCCTGGTGCAGGAGCATCGCCCGCTCGGCAAGGCCGATCTGATGACGCTGACGACCGAGGACATCTACGGCAGCAGCGTTTTCGGCGACCGCGTCGGCGCCGCGGAGGAGGCGCCGGCATGCCCGACGGAATGAAAACCCTCACCCGCTACACCATCGAACAGGAACATCGGCATCCCGGTTCCTCGGGAGAGTTCTCCGCACTGCTCAATGTGGTGTCCACCGCGGCGAAGATCATCGCCAATCAGGTGACTCGCGGCCGCATCGTGGGGGCGCTGGGTGAATCGGACGGCGCGGATCCACTGCTGAGCCTGCATCGGCGCATGGACGCCATCGCCAACGACATCATGGTGGAGCAATCCGAATCCAGCGGGCCGCTGTCGGCACTGCTGTCGGAGCAGATGAACGGATTTCATCCGGTGGCGGGGGAGGTGCGGCGTGGCAAATACATGCTGGCCTTCGATCCGCTGGACGGCTCCTCGAATATCGATGTGAATCTGCCCGTCGGCACGATATTCAGTGTGTTGCGCGCACCGGAGGACGGGCGGGCGCCGCAGGCGGCGGATTTCCTGCAGCCGGGAGTACGGCAGGTCTGTGCGGGATTCACGCTCTACGGCCCGGCGACGATGCTGGTCCTCACCACCGGCAGCGGGGTCGACGGATTCACCCTCGACCGGGAGATCGGCGCGTTCGTCCTCACCCACCCCCGCATGCGCATTCCCGAGGACACCTCGGGATTCGCGATCAATGCCGCCAACGAGCGGTTCTGGCAGCGCCCGGTGCGGCGGTATGTGCACGAATGTCTCGACGGGGTGGACGGGCCGCGCTCGCGCGATTTCAATATGCGCTGGGTGGCGTCACTGGTCGCCGACGCCTTTCACATCCTCACCCGCGGCGGGGTCTATCTGTATCCCTACGACACCCGTGATCCCGGCCGGCCGGGCCGGGTGTCGCTGCTGTACGGCGCCAATCCCATCGCCTTCGTGATCGAACAGGCCGGCGGCGCCGCGACCACCGGCCACGAACGGGTGCTCGAGGTGGTTCCCGAGCATCCGCATCAGCAGATCCCGCTGGTTTTCGGATCGCGCAACGAGGTGCGCCGGATCGAGCGCTATCACCGTGAACCCGATGCCGGGCCGCCGTTCGACGCGTCGTTGTTCGGTACCCGCACCCTGTTCCGACCGGCGCGCCATTGAACGCCGGCTGATCGAATCGAGATGTCATGTCGCGCAAACATCCCGTGGTCGCCATCACCGGTTCCTCCGGCGCCGGAACGACCAGCGTCACCCGTACTTTCCAGGAAATCTTCCGGCGGGAGGGCATCAACGCCGCGATCGTGGAGGGGGATTCGTTCCACCGCTACGATCGCGGCGGCATGCAGGTGGCGATGGCCGAAGCCGAAGCCGATCTGAATCTGCATTTCTCACACTTCGGCCCGGAGGCCAATCTGCTCACCGAACTGGAGAGCCTGTTCCGCGATTACGGGCAATCCGGGGTCGGGCTGGTGCGCAAATATCTGCACGACGAGACCGAGGCCAAACCCTACGGACTGGAACCGGGCACCTTCACGCCGTGGGAGGAACTCGCCCCCGGCAGCGACCTGCTGTTCTACGAGGGGCTGCACGGCGCCGCGGTCACCGGCACGGTCGATGTGGCGCGCTATGCGGATCTGCTGGTGGGCGTGGTGCCGATCGTGAATCTGGAATGGATTCAGAAGGTCATCCGCGACAAGACCGAGCGCGGCTATTCCAGCGAAGCGGTGATCGATACGATCCTGCGGCGCATGCCCGACTACGTGAAGTACATCTGCCCGCAGTTCTCGCGCACCTACGTCAATTTCCAGCGGGTGCCGACGGTGGATACCTCTAATCCGTTCACCGCCCGCAGCATCCCGACCGCCGACGAAAGTTTCGTCGTGATCCGCTTCGCCGATCCGAAGGTGATCGATTTCCCGTATCTGCTGTCGATGCTGCACGATTCGTTCATGTCGCGTCCGAACTGCATCGTGGTGCCGGGCGGCAAGATGGATCTGGCGATGCAGCTGATCTTCACACCGCTCATTCTGCGGTTGATGGACAAACGGCCCGGCCCGCGCGCATAACCCGCCCCGAGAACGGGTGTTTCGACGCTCGCGCACGGCGATGTCGCGGAGTTGAATCGACGCTATGTGGTCGATGAATGTGAGCGCCACGTGGGCCGCGGCGCGCCGGAATGCACCTGATGCCGGATCCGGGCCGCTCCGGCAGGTGCTCGAGGAATTCGCCGATATCGAAATCGTGGACCGATCGATGACGCTGGCGGCCAAGATCTTCACCTGCGTACTGCCCGTGATCATCGCCGGGTCCGTGTTCTCCCAGCTCGATCTGGCGACCCGCGCCATCGACGATCAGCTCGGGTTGAACCGGACGACGTTCCGGTCCGCCTTCGGAGTCGTCGCGTCGACCGATCCGACATTCGCGGCGTTCGGGGTCGTCGGACTGCTGATGGTCGTGATCAGTGGCGCCTCGTTCGCCAAAACACTCGCGCGGATCTACGGCAAGCTCTGGGACGTGCCGGCGATCGGCCTGCGCGACGCATGGCGCTGGCCGGTGGTTCTGCTCGTCGTCGCATTCTCGGCCGCGACGATCGGGGCCGTGCGCGAACTGGCCGGGCTCCGCTATTTCGGACTGCCGCTCACCCTGGCCGGCGAGTTGCTGGTGTGGATGATCGTATGGACCCTGTGCGCGTACTTGCTCACGATGGGCACGCTGCGCGGGCGGGCACTGTGGGTGACCGGAGCGCTGACGGCTGTCGGATTGACCTCGGTCCGGGCCGGAGGACGCCTGGTGCTGCCGAAGATCACCGCCTCCGCGCAGGCGAAGTTCGGGCTGCTCGGCCCGGTGTTCACCGCGATCAGTTGGCTTTTCGTGCTGTCGGTCGTGGTGGTCGGGGCGGCGACGATCGCCAAGGTGCTGGTTCCCGGCCCGGCGCCCACCGCGGCGGAGGGCGCCGAACGGTGACGGGTGATCCCCGCCCGCCTCTGCGTTACTTCACGGTGACCGAGATCGTCGCCTGGTCGATCTGCACGTTGGACTCGATCGGATTGCCCTCCGCGTGGACGGTGATGCGCGCCTTGTCGATCCCCTCGTCCTGCAGCGCCGTTGCGACGTTGTTGCCCCGTGCCTCGGCGAGCGAGTCGGCCGCCCCGGAATTCGAGTCGACGGCGTAGGTTTCGATCTTGACCGCTGTGTCGTTGCCCTTGAGCGGGAGCGCCACCGCCTTGATGGTGGCGACATCGGCCGGGCTCAGATCGGAGCTGTTCTTGTCGAAGGTGATCGGCGCCGCCGACAGCACACTGTTGATCGCGTTCTGCACGGCCTGCTGCGCGGAGTTGAGGGCCGAACCCACCACCGACGACGCCGTGGTGGCGAGACTGCTTCGCATATCGGTGTGCTCGCCACCGTGCGCCGTGGTCGTCGTGACCACGGCCGGACCACTGTTGTTGTCCGAGGAACATGCGGCGATCGGAATCAGCGCTGCCGCACCGGTCGCCAGCACCGCTACCGCCTTGACGAGTTTCATGCTGCTTCTCCTGATCTCCGTCCGGATGGGCCCGGTGGTCACGACGCGAGAATGCGCGCCTTCTCCGATTCGAACTCCTGCTCGGTGAGCACCCCCTGAGCTTTCAACTCGCCCAACTGTTTCAGTGCCGCGATGCGGTCGGTTCCCCCGCCGGCCGGGGCGGGCGGCGGCGGTTGCTGCTCGTACTGGTATTCCTCCTGCGCGGCCCAGCGCTGGCCCTGGCGTCGTGAGACGCGATTGGATACGGCCGTGGCCGTTCCGGCGACCACCGCGGTACGGGCGACGCCCCGTAGTAACCCGGGCATGGTGCTTCTCCTTAGGTGTCGGCCTCGAGGCTGTCGAGGGTCGAGAGGATGGCTTGAACCGGAATGCGACCCGATGCGACGAGTTCGGCGCCGTTGCGCCGCAGCGCGACCGCCAGCGGGGCCGCCCACGTGTTCTCGTAGAGGAGGACGGCGGCGGAATGGCCGGGCTCCAAGGCGCCCCCGGCCTCGCGCAGATCCCCCTCGTCGAGCAGCCCGGTCGCCGCCTCGGCGAACAGTGTCACATCCAGGTCGCCGGTCAAGCCGACATCGGCGATGTCGATCCCGCTCAGTGATCCGTCCGCATCCTTGTGCACGAAGGCCAGATCCAGGACCCGGATGATGCCGCGGTCCACCAGATCCCGCAGCATCGGCAACGCCGAGCCGTCCGGTTGGCGGTCGGCGGGGAATTCGATCACGAGATAGTCGATCGGTCCCATCTCGTCGATATCGGCAGCACTGTTCACCGGACACCCCTTTTCTCCGACGCCTGACCCAACGACAGGAACCCATCGACACGAACATCCACCGCAACCCAGGCCCGGGCGGGTCGGCGACAGCGCGAACGCGGCCGACGAGACGACCTGACACCTTATGATTCGGTGCCGCCGGTCCCGCAGATATCACCGCCGCCGTACCGGAGTGAATCGCCCGGCGCTCCGGATCGAGCCGACCGGTCTCGCCACCGCTCTCCGCACAAGATGATTGCTGAATTTTCGCCAGAGCGGTCCGCAAGATTCTCGGCGCAGCGCACAATGAGAAACGACCGCGCCTCATGTACACCGGCCTCCAGGATCCGGCCGGATGCGTCGCCAGATGGGTCCGCCACCTCCGGGAGTGCCGATGAACCCCTACCCGCCCATCGCCGAGCACGGCATTGTCGGCGATCTCCAAACCGCGGCGTTGGTGTCGTCGGCCGGAACGGTGGATTGGTGGTGCACACCGCGATTCGATTCCCCGAGCGTTTTCGGGTCGCTGCTGGACCACGAACGGGGCGGGTACTGCCGTGTCGCGGCCGATTTGCCAGAGGGTTCGGTGACCATCCGCCAGTTGTATCTGCCGGATACCGCGGTGCTGGTCACTCGTTTCATGGCACCGGACGGAGTCGGGGAGGTCGCCGACTTCATGCCGCCGATCGACGACGACGCGCCTACCGATCGGCATCGCCTGGTTCGCATCGTGCGTGTGGTGCGCGGCAGTCTGCCGTTCACGCTCGCCTGCCGGCCACGTTTCGACTACGGCCGCGCCGAGCACACGACGGTGGCGCACGACAACGAATGGATTATGTTCGAGGGTCCGAAAACCACCCTGCATCTGCAGGCGTCCGATCCGGTCGTATTGAGCGTAGCCGACGGCGACGCGATCGGTCACTTCACTCTGGACGAGGGGGAGACGGCCGTCATCGTGCTGACCACGACCGCGGCGGGCGGGGAGTTCCCGGCGCCACCGCAGCGCGGCGCGGTCGCGGCCGATTTCGCGGACTGCCGGGAATGGTGGCAGGGGTGGCTGCGGAACTCGACCTATCGCGGCCGCTGGCGCGATATGGTCAACCGCTCCGCGATCACGTTGAAACTGCTCACCTACCTACCGACGGGCGCTCCCATCGCGGCGGCCACCATGGGCCTTCCCGAACAAGTCGGCGGGGAACGTAATTGGGACTATCGCTACACGTGGTTGCGCGACGGTTCCCTGTCGGTCCGGGCGCTGCTGGATCTGGGGTTCACCGCCGAGGCCTACGCGTTTCGCCGCTGGCTGCGTGAGCGGCTGCCGGGCAGCACCCCCTCGGGTGAGCCGTTGCAGATCATGTATCGCATCGACGGTGACCCGCGACTGGACGAGGAGATCCTCGACCACTGGGAGGGATATCGCGGATCGGCGCCGGTGCGGGTCGGCAACGCCGCCGCGGATCAGTTGCAACTCGACATCTACGGCGAGGTCGCCGATGCGCTGGCACAGACCTCCGATATCGGCGGTATCTCGGGGTGGCGGGTGTTCGCCGAGTTGCTGGACTGGCTGGTCGACAAGTGGGATCGGCCCGACGAAGGCGTGTGGGAAACCCGCGGTGGCCAACAGGATTTCACCTACAGCAGGTTGATGACGTGGGTCGCGTTCGATCGCGGCATTCGCCTCGCGACCGACCATGCCCGGCCGGCCGACCTACAGCGTTGGACCGATGCGCGCGACGCGGTGTTCGCCCAGATCCTGGAACGTGGCTGGAGTGAGGACCGCCGCGCATTCGTCCAGCACTTCCGCACCGACGTCTTGGATGCCGCTTTGCTGCTGATGCCGCGCATGGGCTTTCTGTCCCCCCGCGACCCGGACTGGCTGAGCACACTCGACGCGATGGACGAGGAACTGGTCAGCGACAGCCTGGTCTATCGATACGATCCCGCCGCATCGCCGGACGGATTGCGCGGCTCCGAGGGCACCTTCAATCTGTGCAGCTTCCTCTACGTCGAGGCGCTGGCACGGGCGGGGCGAGTTCACCACGCCCGCTACGCGTTCGACAAGATGCTGACCTATGCCAACCACGTGGGGCTGTTCGCCGAGGAGATCGGTCCTTCGGGTGAGCAGCTGGGCAACTTCCCGCAGGCGTTCACGCATCTGGCCCTGGTGGCGGCGGCGATGGCACTCGACGACGAGCTCGATCGCCTCGAGTCCGGAAAGCCCTCGTGATGAGCGAGTCTCGTGCTCCGGCCCGCCCGCGCGGCGTGCTGGTGCCGCTGGCGCTGGCGCAGTTCATCTGCAGTTTCGCCGGTACGAATATGGCGGTGATGATCACCGACATCAGCACCGATCTGGACGCCGACGTGGCCGGGGTGCAACTGGTCATCACCCTGTTCCTGCTGATCATGGCGGCGTTGATGATTCCGGGCGGCAAACTCACCGACCGCTACGGCCGCAAACGCTGTTTCGTCGTGGGGCTTTCGGTCTACGGGCTCGGCGCGATACTCAGCGCGCTCGCACCGGGACTGGGCGTGCTGGCCCTGGGCAACTCCGTGCTGGAGGGCGTGGGTACCGCGCTGCTGATTCCGCCGGTCTACATCCTGACCACGCTGCTGTTCACCGACACTACTTCGCGCGCACGGGCTTTCGGCGTCGTGATGGCGATGGGCGGGATCGGTGCGGCCGCCGGACCGCTGCTCGGCGGACTGATCGCCTCCGGGCTGGGCTGGCGGGCGGCGTTCGCCTTTCAGGCGTTGGTGGTGGCGGCCATCCTGCTCTCCACGCGCCGGGTCCGTGACCCGCTTCCGCCCGATCCGCACCGCACCCTGGATCTGACCGGAAGCGTGCTCTCGGCGACCGGTCTCGTGCTGCTCGTGCTCGGAATTCTGGCCGCCGACAACGATATACGGTGGTGTGTGGTGCTGATCGTGCTGGCGGTGGTGGTGCTCGCCGGGTTCTTCCGGCACGTGCGCGCCACCGAACGAGCCGGCGGCGAACCTCTGGTGTCGCTGAGTCTGTTCCGCAGCCGCATCTCGAATTTCGGCTTGGCCACCCAATTGTTGCAATGGCTGATCCTGATGGGGACCTCGTTCGTGGTCTCGGCGTATCTGCAGGTGGTGCGCGGCTACGATCCGATCCGCACCGGCGTGATCTTCACGGCCGCCACCGCCGGACTGCTGGTGTCGTCGCTGACGGCCGCCCGGCTGGCCCGGCTGTTCACCCAGCGAACCCTCATCATGGCCGGCTTCGTCGTCGTGGTCGCCGGCATCGTGGTACTCATCGCCCTGGCCGGGCGCACGCTGAACCCGTGGGCGTTCGCGCCCGGACTGCTGCTGATCGGACTGGGACTCGGCTCCATGCTGACTCCGTCGGTGAACGTCGTGCAGTCGGCGTTCAGCGAGGAGCGCCAAGGCGAGATCTCGGGACTGTCGCGGTGTGTGTCCAATCTCGGATCGTCGCTGGGCACCGCTATCGCCGGCACCATCCTCGTCGCCGGACTCAGCAGCCATGCCTACGCGGTCGCGATGCTCGCGCTCGGCGTGGCCGGTGTGATCGGACTGTTCGCGGCCGCCGGACTACCGCATCGTTCGCCGATCGCGCAGCCCTAACCCGCTACTCCGAGGAGGAATGGCGCTGCACCCAGCTGAGGTCGGCGCGCCAGGTGTAGGCGGCCACGATGGCGGAGGCGATGACGGCGGTGTAGAGCATGTCGCCGCCCTCGACGACCAAGGAGACCAGGCCGCCGATCAGGGCGCCGGCGGCGAACGACAGCCATTGCACCGCGTATCCCAGCCATTCGCGATGGGTGCCGCCGGCCATATGCCGTTCCACGCCCTGCGCGAATTTCACCAGGGTTCCGGTGACGTATGTGACCGGGATGGATACCTCACCCTTCTTGACGAAGGAGGTGTTGAGCGAACCCATCGCGAACGAGACGAGCAGGATCGGCACCAGGCCCAGATCGGCGTCGTGCCGATAGAGAATCGTGTCGAGGACGGCGGCGACGGTGAGAGCGGCGGTGGCGAGCATGGTCGCGCCGTGCGGGTGATTGCGCCACCAGTGCCGGCGACAGAGCGAGGCCACCAGCACGCCGGCGAGAAAGAACACGATCAGGGCGAAGGCGCCGGCCGCGAGGGTGTAGTCGCCGAGAAATCCGCCGATCACGGCGCGCTCGGTATTGCCGGTCATGAAGGTGACGAAGTAGCCCTCGGAGTGCGTGTAGGCGGCGGCGCCCACGAACCCGGCCAGGATGAGCAGGGCCGAGGCCAGGCGGGTCTCCAGCGTCCAGAACGGCTCGAGGGAGTCTTCGGATTTCGGAGTCACCGCAACAGACTAGCAATACATGCATGGGTATGCATGTATTGGCCTTGTGGTGTGCGAGCGGTCACCGCCGGGGACGGGGGTTGTCGGTGACGAGCCGTAAGGTGAGCGCGCGGATCGGCGGGTGTCCGGATACGGGAGGTGCGGTGGAGGTCACATGGGGTCAGGTGTTCGCGTGGCGCCTGCGCAGGGGATTCGTCGAAGGGCGGGACGGCGGCAGCGCGGTGGCGGTGACGCGGCGACTGGCCGGCGTGCAGGCGCAGGTGACATCCGCGGCGGAGACCGCGGTGGCGGTGCGGCGCGGAGGAGCGCCGGATGAACTGGTCCGCGCGCTCGACGCCGGTGAACTGATGAAGACGTGGGCGATGCGCGGAACATTGCATGCGATGACGCCCGATACCGCGGCCGCCGCACTGGCCCTGATCGCGTCGGCGCGGACGTGGGAGAAGCCGGCGTGGCAACGCAATTTCGGCGCCGATCCCGGCGAAGTGAAGGCGCTGACCGACGCGGTGGCTGAACTGCTCGACGGCGGTGCCGTGCTGAGCCGGGCGGAACTGGTGGACGAACTACTGCGTGAGCGCCGCTTCGCCACCATGGGCGAGCAATTGCGCTCGGGCTGGGGTGCGCTGTTGAAACCGCTGGCCTGGCAGGGAGTGCTGTGCCACGGCCCCGCCCGCGGATCATCGGTGACCTTCACCGCTCCCGCGCGTGCGGTGACCGGATGGACCGGCCTGCCGCCGGCCGATGTGGCGGCCGCACACCTGATCCGCGCCTATCTCGGCGTCTACGGCCCGGGCACACCGGAGGCGTTCAATGCCTGGCTCCTGCGCGGAGCCTTGCGCAAAACCACTGTCCGCCAATGGTTCTCCGAGCTGGGGGCCGAACTCACCGAAGTCGATGTCGAGGGCCGCCGCACCTGGATCCGCACCGAGGACGCCGACGAGCTGGCCGCCACCGATCCCACCGACACCGTCCGCCTGCTCGGTCCCTTCGATCAATACGTTCTCGGCCCCGGCACCACCGATCCGATCCTGCTGCCCCCGGCCCATCGCACCGAGGTCAGCCGGACCGCCGGCTGGATCTCGCCCTTGGTCCTCGTCGGCGGCCGGATCGCCGGGACGTGGGAAACCGTCGACGGCACCCTCACGGTCAGCATGTTCGACGGCGAGCGCGTCGACCCGGAGCGGCTCCGAGCCGAAGCCGTCCACCTCGCCCGCGCCACCGGGCGAGACCATCTCGACGTCGGCTGAGACCGCCGCGAGTGCGCGCCGAGGCCGGGTCGCTGCATAAGACTCGGTTGCGCTTGCCGCCACAGCCGATTCAGCTCGCGATGTCTCCCGTTGATCGAACGGATTCACCGAGCGCCGCCAGGGTTGCGGCGCGGCCCAGGTCCAGAGCGCGCAACAGCACCGTGGAATCCCGGGCCACCCGGCCGATCGTGGGTGCGCCCAGCGGCGGGCGGATCTGCAGAATCGACGGGTCGCTCGCCATGCGGTGTTCGTCGGCGGCGAACTGCGCCGCACGGGCGAACCAGCTCTCGGCCACCGTCGGGCCCGAGGCGCCGAGTACCCGTGCCACCACGCGCCGTTCGAAATCCGAAGGAATGCTGGGCTTTTCATCGACCCGCCGGGTGCGCAACACCACGATGTGGGTGGCGCCCTGGGCGCGGGCGGTGGTGACCGGTACCGATTCGGACAGCCCGGCATCGACATAGCGCCCGGCGCCCACCGCCACCGGACGTCCGGCCAGCACCGGCATGCAGGTGCTGGCGCGCAGCGCACGCTGCAGGGACGGGATATCGCTGATGTGCGGGCGCAGATCGACAGCGCTGCCGTCGGCGATATCGGTGCCGATCGGGTGGAAGGTGACCGAATTGCCGAGGATCGCGGCGAAATCCATCGGCACGATCCGCTCGTAGACGGTGTGCACCAGATATCGGGTGTCCACGACCAGACCACCGCGCAGCGCCCGGGCCGGTGAGATCACCCGTCGCACCACATCCGAATGCCAGGCCCGCCGTGCCCGCGCCGCCCGCCCGCACAGCAGCCACGCGCCGTTCAGCGCGCCGGCCGAGGCGCCGTAGACGGCGTCGAAACAGCGCAGCACGCCGAGTTCTTCCAGGCCGGTGACCATGCCGTGCGAATAGACCCCGCGTGCCGAGCCGCCCTCGATGACCAGCGCCAGCCGGAAACCGTCGCCATGCTCACCGGCGATGCTGCCGCTGTGGAAGCGTTGCGCGATCAGCTCCACCGGGCTCATCGGCCGCGTACTGTCCGGCATCGCACCACACCTTCCGATCACTGCGTTCAGCTCTGTCTATCACGCCTCGCCGGACGCCTCGCCCGAGACTCGGGCGGTCGGGGAGCGCCCGGGTAGGCTGCGCGGATGCGGATCGAATCGTCGCGGCGCCTCATCGACACCGTGGCCTGGGTGCTGATCGAGGACGGACGGATCCTGTGCGCCCGACCGGATGGCAAGGACGAGTTCTATATTCCCGGCGGTAAGCGCGAGGGCGAGGAGACCGATCGGCAGACGCTGATTCGGGAGATCTCCGAAGAGCTCACCGTGGTGCTGATTCCGGAATCGATCGCCCACGTCGGCACCTACGAGGCCGAATTGCCCGGCGCCACCGAGGTTTCGGTGCGCATGAGCTGCTACACCGCCGACTACGCCGGAACGATCGAACCCAGTAGCGAAATCGCCGAGATCGCCTGGTTCAGCTATGCCGACCGGGCCGCGGTGCCGCCCGTCGACCAGGTGCTCTTCGATGATCTGGTGGCGCGCGGACTGCTGCCGGCGCACTGACCTCCGGGCTCGGGCGAATCAGTCGGGGAGCAGCGGCACCGACAGACCTTCACCGCGCCCGAGCAGTGCGGCCCGGGTGACGGTTCCGGCGCCGAAGCGGTCGCGCACCGCATCCAGCGCCGCGTCCAGTGTGGTGTCCGGGCCGGCGTCCAACGGCAGCATCAGCTGTCTCGGGTCCGTATTCTGCAGGTTCGTCAGGGCGAGGCCGATGAGGGTGATGCCGCGTTCCTCGATCAGTGGGCGGGCGGCGGCGAGCAGGGTGCGGGCGGCCTGCAGGATCGTCGCACCGTCGTCGGTGGCGGTGGGCAGAGTGTGCGACCGGGTCGCGCGCCCGAAATCGGCGAAGCGTAAGCGCAGTACCACCGTTCGGCAGATCCGTCCCGCGGCCCGCAAGCGGTGCCCGAGCCGATCCGCCAGGCCGTGCAGGTAGGCCTCGATCTCGGCATCGGTGCGGGGCCGGTTACCCAACGCGCGTTGCGCACCGATCGAGCGGCGGCGGCGACCGGTGTCGACCCGGCGCGGATCGCGGGCCCAGGCCAGGGCGTGCAGATGCCGTCCGGCGGCGCGACCGAGCAGGCCGCACAACTCCATCGGATCGGTGTCGGCCAATTCCCCGATCCGGGTGATGCCGTGTTCGTGCAATGTCCGCGCCGTCACCTCGCCCACGCCCCAGAGCCGTTCGACCGGCAGTGGATGCAGGAAGTCGAGTTCGGCGTCGGGCTGCACCAGCAGCAGGCCGTCGGGTTTGCAGACCGCACTGGCTACCTTGGCGAGGAATTTGCTCCGCGCCACGCCGACCGAGATGGGCAGTCCGACCTCGGCGCGCACCCGAGCCCGCAATCCGGCCGCGATGTCGATCGGCGCGCCCGAAATGCGGTGCAGCCCACCGACATCGAGAAAGGCCTCGTCGATGGAGATTCCCTCCACCTCCGGAGTGGTGTCGTGGAAGATCGCGAATACGTCCCGGCTCGCCTGCGCATAGGCCGACATTCTCGGCGGCACCACGACCGCGTGCGGACACAACCGCAACGCTTGCCGCGCGTTCATCGGCGTCCGCACCCCGTACGCCTTGGCCTCGTAACTCGCCGCCAGCACCACCCCACCCCCGACGATCACCGGTTTGCCCCGCAACTCCCGCGCGTCCCGCTGCTCGACCGACGCATAGAACGAATCCAGATCCGCATGCAGAATCGCCGCCCGCCCCCGCCTTTCCGCTGCCGCCGCCCCCTCATCCGATTCGAACACATGTGCGATCTTACCGCGTCGGGCGATCGCGGTGATGCCGGTCAGTCGGCGTGGTCGCCGGATCCGGCCAGCGCGGCGTAGAGCCAGTTGTGGGCTTGTCCGACCGTGACACGGCTGCCGAGGAAAACGATGACGAATCGATCGAGTTCGCTGCCGCGGTGCCGGACTTACGCAGGAAGAAATCGTCGCCGGCATCGCGGAGATCATCGAGGAGGTGACCGGCATCGATCCCGCGGACGTGACCCTCGAGAAGTCGTTCGTCGACGAGCTGGAGATCGACTCGCTGTCGCTGGTCGAGATCGCCGTCCAGCTCGAGGACAAGTACGAGGTGAAGATTCCCGACGAAGACCTGGCGAGCCTGCGCACCGTCGGTGATGCGGTCGTCTACGTCCAGAAGATGGAGGCCGAGCAGCCGCAGCTCGCGGCAGAAATGGAAGCAAAATTCAAGGAAGACTCGGCGGATTGAGCTGCGGTGGAAAGTTTCGAAAAAAGATCTCCGCCGATGTCGAGAACGGCGAATCGGCTCCGTCCCAGGGGTACGAGCAACCGAGAACGGCCCGCTCGCGGACATCGACACAGGAGCGTCAGCAATGGAACAGCACACGATCAGCGAAATCCTCAACCGTCCGATCAGCCAGGAATTGCTGGCGCGCGATCTGCTGCGGCTGGCCTACGTCGCCAAGGACGGCACGCCGCGCAACATACCGATCGCGTTCACCTGGAACGGCTCGCAGATCGTGCTCTGCACCACGAAGAACGCACCGAAACTGCACTCCCTGCGGCACAATCCTCAGGTCGCGCTGACGATCGACATCGAGGTCCATCCGCCGAAGATCCTGCTCCTGCGCGGACGTGCCGAGCTGGACGTCGTCGACGGCATCCCGGAGGAATACCTGCAGATGAACGGCAGCTACGAAATGACGCCCGAACAGCGCGTGGAGTGGGAGGCGGAAGTCCGCTCGCTCTACGACGGCATGGTCCGGATCGTCATCACCCCGACCTGGGCGAAGCTCATCGACTTCGACACCACTCTGCCAACCGCGGTCGAGGAGCTGGTCCGGCAGCGGGCCGAACGTCAGCAGGCCTGATCACCACGGCCGGCACCGTGCCGCCGACACCGAGGAGACGATGATGCCGAAATATCTGTTGCTCAAGCACTATCGGGGTGCGCCCGCGGCGGTCAACGACGTGCCGATGGATCAGTGGACACCGGAGGAGATCACCGCCCATGTGCGGTACATGGAGGACTTCGCCGCGCGGCTGCAGACCAGCGGCGAGTACGTCGACCATCGGGCGCTCTCGCCGCAGGGGACGTTCGTCCGGTCCGACGGGGAGGGCCGCCCGCCGATCACCGACGGTCCGTTCGCGGAGACCAAGGATCTGATCGCGGGCTGGATGCTCATCGATGTCGAGACCTACGAGCGGGCGCTCGAACTGGCCGCTGAGCTGTCCGAGGCGCCCGGCGCGGACGGGAAACCGATCCGGGAGTGGCTCGAGCTGCGCCCGCTGCTCACGGCGATGCCCACGGTGACCGAGTGAACGAATCGCTGCTGCGGGAGTTGGTGCCGGCGGTGATCGGCGTCCTCGTCCGGCGCGGCGCGGACTTCGCGTCGGCCGAGGACGCCGTGCAGGAGGCTGTGATTCGGGCCCTGCAAACCTGGCCTGACGACCCACCGCGCGATCCGAAAGGCTGGCTCGTCGCGGCCGCGTGGCGAAAGTTCCTCGATGCCACCCGAGCCGAGACATCGAGGCGGGAGCGAGAACTCGCGGTCGAGCACGAGCCGCCGACCGGGACGGTCCCGGGAGCCGACGACTCGCTGTGGCTGTACTTCCTGTGCGCGCATCCGTCGCTGTCACCCGGTTCTGCCGTCGCGCTGACGCTGCGCGCGGTCGGCGGCCTGACGACGCGGCAGATCGCGACGGCCTACCTCGTCCCGGAAGCGACCATGGCGCAACGGATCAGCCGGGCCAAGCGGCGTCTCGCCGGACTGCCGCTGGACCGGCCCGGCGATCCGGCGACCGTGTTGCGGGTTCTCTACCTGGTATTCAACGAGGGCTACGGCGGCGACATCGATCTGGCGGCCGAGGCGATCCGCCTCACCCGCCAGCTGGCCGCGGCGAGCGACGAGCCGGAGGTCGCGGGACTGTTGGCCCTCATGCTGCTGCACCATGCCCGCCGCAGGTCCCGCACGGGTCCGGACGGGCGCCTCGTGCCACTGGCCGAACAGGACCGAACCCGTTGGGACACAACGCTTATCTCCGAAGGTGTCACGATCCTGCAAGCCGCATTGGCTCGTGACCACCTGGGCGAATACCAGGCGCAGGCGGCGATCGCCGCCCTGCACGCCGATGCCCCGACCGCCGCGGAAACGGACTGGGTACAGATCGTGGAGTGGTACGACGAACTGCTGAATCTCACGGGCAGCCCGGTGGTGCGGCTCAATCGCGCGGTCGCGGTCGGCGAAGCCGACGGACCCCAGGCCGGGCTGGCGGAATTGAGCAAGGTGGACCCCGGCCTGCCTCGGTACGCCGCGGTCCGCGCCTACCTGCTCGAACGCGCCGGCGACCTCGAACAGGCCGCCGACCTGTATGCCGCGGCATCCCGCACCGCCACCAGCGTCCCGGAGCGCGACCACCTCACCCGCGAGGCCGCGCGGATGCGGGGGCTGCTACGCCGGCGAACCGACCGACCGACGACATTCACCGAGTGAGGTGCCGAACTTCCCGCACGGTCGGTGAACCTGACGCGCGGCGATCTGGTCAACTATGCCGGGGTCTCCGGGGACGTGAATCCCATCCATTGGCATGCCGAGATCGCCGCGCTCGCAGGACTTCCCGACGTGATCGCCCACGGCATGCTCACGATGGGCTTGGGAGCCGGCTTCGTCACCGGATGGCTCGGGGACCGGGCGCGATGATCAGGTACGGCGTGCGGCTGTCGAACTACACGGTCATCGAAGCCGCCTCCGCGGGAACGGTGGAGTTCACCGGGCGCATCAAGTCGGTCGACCCCGATACCAGGACCGCCGTCGTCGTCATCGTCGCGAAGTCGGCCGGCCGCAAGGTTTTCGGTCTCGCCACGGCGGATGTCCGCCTGGCCTGACCTGCGCCGCGACCACCGGGCGAATCAGTACTGGTTCTTGATGACGAAGTAGGAGCCGCGAATTGTTC
Source organism: Nocardia aobensis NBRC 100429 (assembly GCF_000308375.1). Classification (GTDB taxonomy): domain Bacteria; phylum Actinomycetota; class Actinomycetes; order Mycobacteriales; family Mycobacteriaceae; genus Nocardia; species Nocardia aobensis. Next base: position 74,733 of record NZ_BAFQ01000094.1, read on the forward strand.
CCGCCAGCTTCGACTTCTGCCGCGCGAACTTGAACGACGAGAGTTCGGTGGGGATTTCCATCCCGTCGGACAGCTTGAAACCCACGGCCCGCTTACCGGAATCGTCGATCGAATACATCACGTTGATCGACAGGCCGCTCTCGTAGAAGACGTAGGCGAAGCGAATTCCGTCCGCTTCGAAGGCCGTGGCCTCGAGCGGGCGGGAGGAGATGACGATGCCACGCTCGTCCTCGAGGATCCGGCTGACCCAGTCGACCGTCGACTGGGCCTCCTTCGCGGGCTCCACGGTGAAGACGTGGTCGTACTTGTTCTTGAAGTACCGGGCCTCGTTGGCCCGCAGACCGGCCAAAGCCTGCGCGACGGGCGACGATTCGAGGCCTTCGGTCGATACCGTAGTGAAGTCCACGGCGTAGGTCATGGCGAACTCCTCTGCGACTGGGTCGGTCGAACTGTACAACGTCGTGTGTCGCGAATCGGGCAGGTTCGGCCTCACTCCGCGCGCGAGAACACCGCCACCAGAAAGTCCGACTCGTCGGTGAACGGGCGCAGATCCCACGTCGAAAGCCGCAGATCGACCCTGAGACCGGCGTGTTCGGCGTCGGCGAGGAACTGCGGGAACTCGTAACCCCGGTCGGCGCCGAACCCGACCACCACCCGGCCGGCCGGAGCCAGATGGCGGGCGAAACCGGACAGCACCGCGCCGCGGGTGGCCGGCGCCAGGAAGGTCATCACGTTGCCCGCGCACACGATCACATCGAAGTCGCCGGCGACCCCGCGGCTCGGCAGATCCAGTTCGGCCAGGTCGCCGACCAGCCAGGTCGGGCCGGGATGGTCCTGTTCCGCCGCGGCGATCAACACCGGATCGACGTCGACGCCGACGACGACATGACCGGCCCGGTACAGGTAGCCACCCAGCCGCCCCGGACCGCATCCGGCGTCCAGGATTCGGCTGCCGCGCCCGACCATCGCATCGATCAGGCGTGCCTCGCCGACGATGTCCGCGCCTTCGGCCGCCATCGTCCGGAATCGCTCGACGTACCACGTCGAATGCGCCGGATCGGCGGCGGTGATCTCTTCCCACTGGCTGGGCGTGCGTCCGCTCATGGCCTGTTCCTCTTCTCTCGGTCCGGTGCGTGTACTTGACCTTGCCATCGTGACAAGGTCTTCACTGACTGCCGGAGGTGGTCCCGATGAACTCGACACACAGGAACCCACAGGACATGCGACTACTCGACGCGCTGGCGGCGAACAACTCGTCGACACGGCTCGAGGCGGCGTTGGCGCTCGGCACCCGTCCCTCGCCCGGCTTCGCCGATGCGCTGATCGAGCGGTGCGGGATCGAGCCCGATTTCTTCGTGCGCGACATGCTGACCTGGGCGCTCACCCGGCTTCCGGCGCAGGTCACGGTGCCGAAACTGCGTGCGCGACTGGGTTCGGAGCGTCCCCAGGCGCGCAGCCAGGCGCTGCACACCCTGTCCAAGATCGGAGACCGCAGCGCGTGGCCCGCGATCACCCGGTCGTTGCTGCGCGATGCCGACGACGACGTCGCGCGCAGCGCGTGGCGCGCCGCCGTCGTCCTGGTGCCCGACGGCGAGAAGCAGGCCCTCGCCGGCGCGCTGGCTACCCAATTCGGCCGCGGCGACCGCGAGGTGCGGTTGAGTTTGAGCCGCGCTCTGGTAGCCCTGGGTGAGATCGTCGAGCCGGTCCTGCAGACGGCGATGACGAACCCGGACCCGGTGGTGCGCGCCCATGCGCGTGCCACCGGCGTGCTGCTGCGCGACCCCGATGCCGGTTTCGACCTCGCGATCGGCGAAGCCAGGCGGGTTCGCGCCCTCGGACCGGATCGAGAGGAGTCGACCGCGTGCTGATCGGCGAGGTGGCCCGCTACTCGGGAGTGAGCGCCCGGATGCTCCGGCACTACGACTCCCTGGGGTTGGTGCGGCCGACCGGCCGCACCAACGGCGGCTATCGGGAGTATTCCGTCCAGGACATCCGGCGGATCTTCCACGTCGAGGGTCTGCGATCGCTGGGACTGTCGCTGACCCAGATCGGGCGGGCTCTCGACGATCCGGGCTTCACGCCGTCCGCGCTGGTGGGCGACCTGGTGCGAGCAACCGAGGAACGGCTGAGCCGGGACCGTGAGCTGCTCGAACGGCTGCGTGCGGTCGAGGCGGCCGAACCCTCCGGCTGGCAGGACGCGCTGCGTATCGTGGAACTCTTGCGCGGACTCGGTTCGTCCAATGCCGCCCGGCGGCAGCAGGCCGTACTCGCTCCGGCGGAGGAGATGCCGGCCGAACTGCTCGCCGAGGCGGTGCTCGCCGAATCCGATCCGTATGTGGCGGGGGCGCTGCGCTGGGCGCTGGCCCGAGCCGGTGCGGACGGAGTGCTGAACGTGGCCTCCGGCCTGGACTCCGCCGATGTCGAGGTCCGGCGGCGGGCGGCGTCGGCGCTCGCCGAGATTGCCGGGACGGAGTCGAGTGCGGTGCTGCTGGACGCCCTCGACGACACGGACGCGACTGTTCGCAGAATCTCCGCGCTCGCCCTCGGCGCCCGCGGGCAGACCCGCGCGGTGCCGGAACTCGTCGCCACCGTGATCGAGGGCCCGAACGATGTCGAGGCGGCCGAATTGCTGGGATCGCTGGCCCGGGACACGCAGTGGGCGGATCACATCCTGGGTGCACTCGCCGGCGAGCTGGCCGCCCACCCGTCCGGTTCACCGGTGCGGCTCCGGCTGACCCAGGCGTTGGCGGAGCTGCCCGGCTCCCTCGCGCTGAATACGTTGCGGCCCTTGGTAGATGACGACGATCGGGCCGTCGCGCTGCTCGCCGCGGCACTCGTCCGCACGCTCGAACCCGGGCCACCGGCGGATCCCGGGTCCACCGAACCCGCATGATCGCGTCCCGCGCGGGTATCACCCGATGCGCGGGACGAGAGGAGTGACGTGATGCGGTTGCGGCGCAGCACGCCCTACGGTGCCGGAATACGCCGGGTGCGACGAGGCAGAGGCTTTTCCTATGCCGACGAGAACGGCGTCCCGGTCACGGATCCCGAAGTGACACAACGCATCGACGCACTGGTGATCCCGCCGGCCTGGCGGAAGGTGTGGATCTGCCCGCATGCCCAGGGCCACATACAAGCGGTCGGGGTGGATGCGGCGGGGCGGCGGCAATATCTGTATCACGAACAGTGGCGGCGAGAACGCGACGAAGAGAAGTTCGACCGCATGCTCGAGGCGGCGGCGCAACTGCCGAACCTGCGCGAGCAGGTGCGCGCCGACCTGGGGCGTTCCGGCTTGGACCGGCGACGCGTGGAGGCGGTGGCGATCGGACTGCTCGACCGCGGCGTCTTCCGTATCGGCGGTGAGGAATACGCCGAGGAGAACGGCACCCGTGGTGTCGCCACCCTGCTGCGCGAACAGGTCCGGGTCTCGGGGGAGGAGATGCGGTTCGACTACCTGGCAAAGGGCGGAATCCGCCGGCAGGTGCGCATCGTCGACGCCGACCTCGCGCGGGCCGTGCGGTCCCTGCGGCGCAATCGCAGCCCCAGCGGGCGGCTGCTGGTCTACCGCGAACGCCGGCACTCGAGCGAACTGCACTCCGGCGACATCAACGCCCGGTTCAAAGAGCTGGTCGGAGACGACCACAGCGCGAAGGACTTTCGCACCTGGCAGGCGACGGTGCTGGCCGCCGCGGGGTTGGCGGCCACCGAATGCCCGAACTCCCAGCGCCGCCGCAACAGCGCCGTGCGGGAGGTGATGACCGAGGTGGCCGAGGCACTGGGCAATACCCCGACCGTGGCCCGCAACTCCTACGTCGATCCGCGCGTGATCGAGGCGTGGGAGCGGGACCGGACCATCGCGGCGGCTTCGCAGCGGGCGCGGCGCGCGCCCAGCGAGGACGAGCGCCGAGCCATCGTCGAGCGAGCCGTGCTGCGCCTGCTGCGCTCGACCGCGAACGGAAAGTGATCGTCGCACCGCAATCCCGGACCGAGAACAATGTCGGCCGGACAAGTTTGCCCGAGAACGCCGGGGTACTCGGAGCCCATGGCCGAGATCGACAACGCGACCCGTATCGAGGCCGACTCGGTGACGGGAAACCTGGACCTCATGACCATCGTGGGCACGGCGCACACCGCGCAGTCGAGCTGGGCGCGCACGCCCGCGGCGAGCCGAGCCGAGGCGCTGCGTGCCGGGGCGGCCGCATTGCGCGAGCACGCCGGCGAACTCGCCGCCACGCTCGAAGCGGAGACCGGCCGCCCCGCCGACTCGGGGCGAGAAGGGGTGCTCGCCGGCGCCGGCACCCTCGACCAGTACGCCGAGCTGGGGCCGGTCCATCGCGGGCACACACTCCAGGGCAGCTGGGACGCAACGGATTTCATGATCGCCCAGCCGCGCGGCGTAGTCGTCGCCCTGACGCCGTGGAACGATCCGGTCGCCGTCGCGGCGGGACTGGTCGGCGCCGCACTGGCGACCGGAAATGCGGTGGTGCACAAGCCCAGTGAGCGGTGCCCGCGCACCGGTGCGCTGTTCGGGCAGCTCCTCGAACAGCACTGCCCCGACGGTGTGCTGCAGACCGTGCGCGGCGACGGCCGGGTGGGTGCGGCACTGGTCGGGCTGCCCGGCGTGGACGTGGTGGCGCACGTCGGCGGCACCGCCACCGGGGGCACCATCGCCGTGGCCGGCGCGCGCACCGGGGCCAAGGTGCTGTTGGAGAACGGCGGGAACGATGCGCTGATCGTCGACGCCGACGTGGACCCGGTATGGGCCGCCGAGCAGGCCGCGCTGGGCGCCTTCGCCAATGCCGGGCAGATCTGTGTGTCCGTGGAACGGATCTACGTCCATCGCGAGGTCGCGGACACGTTCGTGTCGGCACTGTGTGAACAGGCGCAGCGCTGGAATCTCGATCCGCAGCCGCTGGTGGACGAGCGGCTGCGCACGCAGGTGCACGCCCAGGTGCGGGAGGCGATCTCGGCCGGCGCGAAAGCGCTGGTGGGCGGCCGGATTCCGGCGGGCCCCGGCACGACGTATCCGGCCACGGTCCTCACCGACTGCCGGCCCGGAATGCGCGTCATCCGCGAGGAGACCTTCGGGCCGATCGCCCCCGTCCAGGTGGTCTCGGATTTCGCGACGGGGCTCGATGCCGCGTGCCGTGACGACTACGGCTTGGCGGCGACGGTACTCACCGGCTCGATGGACCATATGCAGCAGGCGTGGCGCACACTTCCGGTGGGCACGGTGAAGATCAACTCCGTCTTCGGCGGCGCGCCCGGCGGTGCGGCCCAGCCGCGCGGCACATCGGGCACCGGATTCGGTTACGGCCCCGAACTTCTCGACGAGATGACCACCACCAAGGTGGTGCACATGGAGCCCGCGCCGCCGCGGCGCTGATCGTTCCCGGCACCCGCGGGGTCAGGATTCGGCCTCGTCGAGCACCTCACGCAAGCGGTTCAAGGTGCCCCGCCATCCCCGCTCCATCGCATTGCGGGCCATCTTCTGCCGCCGATCGCCGATGTCGAAACCGGTCTGGGTCAACAACACTCGCGTCCCGCGTCCCTGCGCCTCGAGCACCCAGTCGACCACCCACCGGGCCGGGAACTTCGCCCGCAGGTCGATCCACGTATACGTCAGTTGTTCACCCGCGCGGGCCGCGAGCACCTCACACGCGATCTCCGCGCTCGGCTCGGTCGGGACGGCGAAGATGAAATGCGTGCCCACCACGGGTTCGAGCCCGATCGACCGCATCAGCCAGCGTTCGACCAGATCCGGTTCGGTCAGTGCCCGCCACAGCAGCGCCGGCGGGTGCGGGAAGAATCCGCCGATCTCCACCGCGGCCGGATCCAATTCCGATTCGTAGGTCACCGGCACACCCCCGGCCCGAACACATCCATGCCGACGAGCATTCCACTTCGCCGGGCGGCGGAGGCGGAACCGGCCTCCCAGCCTCCAGCCCGAAGGCCGCACGGTGAGCGGCGGGGCGGCGCCCCATCCCGCCGCTGGAGTTCGAGGCGACCATCGACGACACGAGCGCCGTGTGTCCGCTTTCGCGTCGCGGTGATGCGCGCGGCGTTACCGTAGCGATCGTGAAGCTGCAGCCGGGTCTGTCGGCGGAATTCAGTGTGGAGGTCGGAGCCGCCGATACCGCGGTCGCCGTGGGTAGCGGTGACGTGGAGGTGCTCGCCACGCCGCGGGTGGTGGCACTGGCCGAACACGCGACCGTGCTGGCATTGCGGGGCAAGCTGTCGTCGGGGCAGACATCGGTGGGGATCGAGGTTTCGGTGCGGCACCGGCGGCCGAGCCCGCCGGGAACGGTGCTGACCGTCGCGGCGCGGCTGGCCGAGGTCGACGGTCCGCGGCTGGCATTCCGCGTCGTCGTGCACGACGGTGATGTGCTCGTGGCCGACGGCACCATCCGGCGCACGATCGTCGACCGCGCATCGTTTCTCGCCCGCGCCGGTGAACGCTGACTCGTCGCGCGCAGGATCTGCCACCGGATCGCCCGTGCCAACTAGAACATGTTGCCCACGCTGATTGCTGAAAAAGGGTCGATGCCGCCGTCGGCGGTGATGGTGTGTTACCCCCATCGACCGGCAATTTCGGCGCTTCTCTCGCTTCCTGACCGTTGAGTCACTAGTCTGAATATGAAACGTGTTCTAGTGTTGTGGCGAAGTTCCAGCGCCGGAAGACCAGAGGAGTCACCCCGCCATGCATACCGAGATCTGCGAACGACTGGGCATCGATGTCCCCATCTTCGCTTTCACCCATTGCCGCGACGTGGCCGCCGCGGTGAGCAACGCCGGCGGGCTCGGCGTCCTGGGTGCGGTCGGTTTCACCGCCGAGGAGCTGGAGGTCGAACTGGCCTGGCTCGATGACCATGTGCACGGCGTGTACGGTGTCGACCTCGTCATCCCGTCCAAGTACGAGGGCAAGGGCATCGACGGCCTGAGCCCGGCGCAGCTGGAAGCCGAACTGGCCAAACTGGTTCCGCAGGGCCACCGCGATTTCGCCGAGAAGATCCTCGCCGACCACGGCGTCCCGAAACTGCCCGAGGACGAACATCACGAGCAGCTGCTGGGCTGGACGGCCACCACGGCCGGTCCGCAGGTGGACGTCATCCTGAAGCACCCCAAGGCGAAGCTGGTCGCCAACGCGCTCGGCACCCCGCCCGACGACATCATCAAGAAGGTCCAGGACTCCGGTCGTCTGATCGGCGCACTGTGCGGTTCGGTGAAGCATGCGCTCAATCACAAGCGCGCCGGCCTGGATTTCGTGGTCTGCCAGGGCACCGAGGGTGGCGGCCACTGCGGTGAGATCTCCTCGCTGGTGCTGTGGCCGCAGGTGATCGACGCGGTGGGCGATCTGCCGGTGCTCGCCGCCGGCGGTATCGGCAACGGCCGCCAGGTCGCCGCCGCTATGTCGATGGGCGCGGCGGGTGCGTGGACCGGCTCGATCTGGCTGACCGTCGAGGAGGCCAATGTGCCGCCCGCGCAGATGCAGACCTACATCGACGCCACCAGTCACGACACCGTGCGTTCGCGGGCGTGGACGGGTAAGCCCGCCCGCATGCTGCGCAACGACTGGACCGAGGCGTGGGAGCGTCCGGACACCCCGGATCCGCTGGGTATGCCGCTGCAGATGATGGTCGCCCTCGACGGCGTCAAGCGCGGCCACCGCTATCCCGAGGCGGCCAAGGACGTCAACTTCAACCCCGTCGGCCAGGTCGTCGGCATGATGAACAAGGTCGAGCGGACCTCCGATGTCATGCAGCGCCTGATGGAGGAGTACCTCGAGGCCTGTGAGCGGCTGAACAAGCTCAACAGCTGACAACGCCTGTCCGGCAGGGCCGCCGCGCCCTGCCGGACAGTTCTGTCCGGGTATCGAAGCGGATACGGAAGCGGCTGGTGCACTTGCGGTTTGCCGGTGCCGGTTGACACTCTGTATTCGCGATGAGAAGTACATATGATGAACGGCCCGAATGCGGCCGGCAAGTTGATCAGTACCCCACCGTCCGGATGTTTGCCCGGATTGCGCTCGAAGGCACCGGATTCCGGTCTCGGGCATTCCGCGGTCCCCGGTGCGCGCCCGACGACACGATCGGGGCGCGGCGGTGAAGATATCCTCTCCCGGCATGCGCCGGTTGGTCGCGATAGTGGCGCCCGTCCTCCTCGCCGTCGTGCTCGCGGTGGTGTACAGCTTCATCGACGAAGGGGGCAAGAAGAACGATCCGAAACCCGATTCCGCTGCCGCCGCGACCTTTTCCGGCAAAGAAGTCAACGCGCTGCTGGGGAAACTCGTGGTCGCACCGGAAGCGTCGATGACCGGATACAGCCGTGAACAATTCCCGCACTGGGATCAGAACACTCCCGAGCACGGATTCGGCGACAAATACGCCCAGTACGCGAAATGCACCACCCGCGATGTGATGATGCTGCGCGACGCCACCGGCTCGGTGACACTCGATGCCGCGACCTGCAAACTGAGTCTCGGCAAGGACGGCGGCTGGCGCGACCGCTACGGCGTACTCGACGCCAAGACGGGAAAACTCAAGCCCTACAAATGGATCACCGATCCCGCCGGAGTCGACGCCGAACATATCGTCCCGCTGGCCGAGGCCTGGCGTTCCGGCGCGCAATCCACCGACACCGATACGCGCCGCAATATCGCCAACGACGCGATCAATCTGGTCGCCTCCGATCCGTCGGCCAACCGGTCCAAGGGCGATCAGGATGCGGCGAATTATCTGCCGCCCGGCGTGTTCCGCTGCGAGTACGTTCAGCGCTACATTCGCATCAAGGTAAAATACGGTTTGACCATCGACACGGCGGAACAGACCGCATTGCGCACCGCGGTCGACGACTGCCTCCACCGAGGAGAGTTCACATAGGCGACATCATCGAAATCACCGGTAAGGCCGCCGTCATGACCGACGAGGAAGGGACGGTGTCCGGCGAACTCGATGTCACCGTCGACGAGCAGGGCAGGGGACTGGTTCGCTATCGGGATACCGAAACCTGGTATCACATCGGCAATCTCGATGGCGAGCCCGCCCGCACCTGGACCGACGTCGCCGAACTCGTCAGCGCGATCGAGGCCGGTCGCGGCAACCGCGACGCCGCGGGGAACGTGATCCCGTTCGAGGCCTGAGCGCCGGCATGCGGCGCCGCGTTGCTCAGCGCAGCGATTCCGCGCGCTCCTTGACCGCCGCGGTCATGCCGCCGAAGCCGGAATGCAGTGCCTTGCCGAGCGCCAGCGTCACGACAGGCCGCAGCAGGCCGCCCAGTTCGAAATGCGACCGGTACCGGGTGCGGCCGTTGTCGAGGGGCGTCACGGTGTGCGAGCGCAGGCTGTGCAGGATCCCCAGCGGCACCGGCTTCATGCTGTAGCTGAATTCGGTTCCGGGCGTATGGGTCCGAACGTATTCGACCTGCTTGCGCGGCTTCGGCGAGCCGAGCCGCACCTGCATCTCGATCGGATCGCCGGGTTCGAGCGTGCTGCGGCATTCGGCGACGAACGGATTCCACTCACCGTAGCTGCCCAGGTCGGTCAGCACCTTCCACACCACCTCGGCGGGTGCGTCGATCTCTACGGTGTCATCGATCACGAAAGCCATGGCGGCAACAATACGGAAACTTGTTCCATCAGCGATACCGCGGGCCCGCTCATCGGCCGGCGCCGGGCTCGGGCAGCGTGAGCGATTGGGTGATCAGCAACCGCGCCGCGCGCGAGACGCGGGCGGTATCGCCGGTGACGAACCGATCCTGCAGCAACCCGCGCACACCCGAAACGAGCAGGGTGGCGGTCGATTCCGGATCGGCGACGGTGGGATCGAAGCTCTTCAGCACATCGGTGAGGGCGGTGACCAGGACGTGCACGGCGTCCTCGCCGTAGGAACGGAACGGACTTCCGGGCACCGCGGCCACCCCCATCACCTGCAACAGCACGCGCGTGCTCGATACCCACTCCGTGGTGATGTTGACGCTGAACGATTCGATGAGACGGCGGCGAAGAGCCGGGAGGTCGGGAACGCCGGCGAACATGCCCGGAATGTCGGGGCGCTGGGTCTCGAGCGCCGCGATCAGCATCTGCTCCTTGGTTCCGAAATAGTGGATCAACATGCGCGAGCTGGTTCCGAGATACTCCGCCAGCGGACGCAGCGAGAGTTCGGTCAATCCGTATTCGCCGATGTAGGCGATCACCCCGGCGAGTAGTTCCGCGCGCCGGGCCTGGTCGAGTGGTCGAGGCACGTGTTGACTGTAGCGGTCGCTACGGGTATCCATATCCGCATGAGTGTAACGACTGCTACACAAACCTCGTGGAATGTCGTCGTCACCGCCATGGCGGCCACCACCTGCCTCGGCCCCGACCTCGACAGCACCTGGTCGGCGCTGCTGGCGGGCAAGAGCGGGATCGGGCCGCTCACCGACGAGTTCGTGACTCGCTACGACCTGCCCGTGCGGATCGGCGGGCGGCTGACCGAACACCCGGGCGCTCACCTGACCCGCATCGAACAGCGTCGGCACTCCTATGTGCAGCAGTTGGCGCTGGTGCTGGGCCGCCAGGTGTGGTCGCAGGCGGGGGCGCCGGAGGTCGACGCCGAACGGCTCGCGGTGGCGATCGGCACCGGACTCGGCGGCGGCGACGCCTTCCTCACCGCGGTCGACGCGATGCGCGAGGGGGGTTATCGCAAGGTGCCGCCGCTGACGGTTCCGATGGTGATGCCGAACGGGCCGGCCGCCCGGGTGGGACTCGAATTCGGCGCGAAGGCAGGTGTTTACGCGCCGACCTCGGCGTGTTCCTCGGGTGCCGAAGCGATCGCGCACGCGTGGCGGCTGATCCGCACGGGGGAGGCCGACGTGGTGATCGCCGGTGGCGTGGAGGGATATATCGAAGCCATCCCGATCGCCAGTTTCGCCATGATGCGGGCGATGAGCACCCGCAACGACGAACCGGGGCTGGCCTCACGGCCTTTCGACCGCGACCGCGACGGGTTCGTCTTCGGCGAGGCGGGTGCGCTGCTGGTGCTGGAATCGGAGGAGTTCGCCAGGGCCCGCGGGGCCGCCGTGCACGGCCGGATCCTCGGCGCGGGAATCACTTCCGACGGCTACCACATCACCGGTACCGATCCCGACGGCGCGGGCGCCGCCCGGGCGATGCGCAAGGCCATCGACGCCGCGGATCTGACCGCCGCCGATATCGACCACATCGACGCGCACGCCACCTCGACCCCGATCGGTGACGCCTCGGAAGCCAATGCCATTGCGGCCGTGGCGAAGCACGCCTCGGTGTACGCGCCGAAATCCGCGCTCGGCCATTCCATCGGTGCGGTGGGCGCGCTCGAGGCCATCCTCACCCTGTGCACACTGCGCGATCAGACCGTGCCTCCCACACTGAATTTCGACAATCCGGACCCGGGTGTCGACCTCGACATCGTGCACGGCATCGCACGTCCACAGCGAATCTCACAGGCGCTCAGCAATTCCTTCGGCTTCGGAGGACACAACGTCACACTCGCATTCGGGCGAGCCTGAGGTCTTCTTCCTCGACTGTCTCCGGGGATGTGGAACAACCGCTGTTCACGCTTGTCCACCGGTCGCTGTGGATGACACGCCGACTGTGGAAAACATCGTGGAACTGCGGTAATGGCAGGACATTTCACCCATACGGCCGCGGAAAACTCTGACCGGCAGTGCCCTTCGAGCGAGTGTCGAGGGAACGGATAGCCGGAGCTGTTCGAGCAGCGGTGCTGTCGCTTCTGCCACCACTGCCCGGCGAGAGGGCGCGCCGACGGGCCGCGCCGCCTGCGCTTGTTTCATGCAGCTCGTCGCGGTGGCCGCGCCGGTCGATTGGCGGCCGAGACCGCGCACCGCGAGTCCGTCCTACACGGCTGCCCGCTCACAACGAGGGGCGCGTCAGCGGACAGCGAGCAGCCTCATTCCCAGACAACGGCTCGGCGGCACCCCAGGCCTGGTAATCCGAGTCGTACCGCGGTCTGCCGTTGGGCTGTGATCTACACCCTCACGCGCAGCGCCGGGCTGCACGCGGTGCACGTGTGCACACACTGCCATTCAGGGGGTGTCCACGACCGTTACCCGCAGGTGCGGGATCGGATCCCGGCGAGGGTAAACCTGGTGCGAGCCGGTGACCTCTGATTCGCTACCGTTTGAGATGAGGGGTCAGCCGGGTCGAGTGGTGAGGGTTGTGCGCGCAATGGGTGAAAGTTCGATCACGTGGGTCGACGGCGCCGTGGTGACGATCGATCAGCGCGCGCTGCCGCACGAGGTGCGCACGCTGCGGCTGACGACGGTCGATCAGGTGATCGACGCGATCGCCACCCTGGCCGTGCGCGGTGCCCCCGCGATCGGGGTGACCGGGGCCTTCGGGGTCGCGCTGGCCGCGCTCGCCCATCCCGGCGAACCCGCGCGGGTCGAGGCCGAGGCCGCCCGCATCGAGTCCGCCCGGCCCACCGCGGTGAATCTGTCCTGGGGCGTGCGGCGAGCCCTGGCGAAATTGGCCGACGGCGGTGCGCCGGGGGTGCTGGCCGAGGCACAGGCACTGCTCGCCGAGGACGGCCGGGTCAACCGGGCCGCCGCCGAACACGCGGCCGACCTGGTTCAGCGGCTGTGTCCGGGGCGGCCGTTGCGGATGCTCACCCACTGCAATACCGGCCGCTTGGCCACCACCGCCTTCGGCACGGCGATCGGGGCACTGCGCGTTCTGCACGCCCGCGGCGTGATCGACAGCGTTCTGGTCGACGAAACCCGCCCGCTGCTGCAGGGCGCGCGCCTGACGGCGTGGGAACTGGCCGAGGCCGGCATTCCGCATCGGCTCACCGTCGATTCCGCCGCCGCCTGGGCGATGGCGACCGGGCAGGTGGATTGCGTGATCGTCGGCGCGGACCGCATCACCGCCGATGGTTCGGTGGCCAACAAGATCGGCACGTACGGACTGGCACTGGCCGCCCGCCACCACGGCATCCCGTTCATCGTGGTGGCGCCCGAATCCACGCGCGATGCGGCGACCGCGACCGGCGCCGATATCGTCGTCGAACAGCGCGGGTCGGCCGAGATCACGCACTTCGGCGACTATGCGGCCGCACCCGAGGGCACCGCGGTCTTCAACCCGGCCTTCGATGTCACACCGCCGGAACTGGTGACGGCCGTGGTGACCGAGAACGGGTTGGTCGACGAGGCGAATCCGCTTGCGGCGCAGGCGATCGCCGTCGCCGATCCGCGCACCGCCGATTCCGGCGCACAGGACCCCGCCGACTCCCCGAACGCCGCCGCGATCGCCGGCCTGGCTCGCGACCTCTACGGTCGCGGCTGGATGCCGGGGACCGCCGGCAACATCTCCGTGCGTGACGGCGCCTTCCGGGCGGCATCGGACAACGGCGCGGACACCGAGGGGCCCACCGCAGTGGTCACCGGCAGCGGTCTGTCCAAGGGGGAGCTGACCGCCGCCGATATGGTCCGGGTGCGGATCGAGAACTCCGAACCCGTTGCCGGAGACCGGCGGCCCTCCGCGGAGACCGCGATCCACACCGCGATCTACCGCACCACCGAGGCCGCGGCGGTGGTGCACGTGCATTCGCCGCGGGCTACCGCGGCCTCCGTCGGCGCCCCGAATCCGCTGCGGTTCACCGGTTTCGAATTGATCAAGGGTCTGCGCTCCGGCGATACCATCGACGTTCCGGTCTTTCCCAATCACGCCGATGTGTCGCTGATCGGCGCGGAGATCGAACAGTATCTACGCGCGCATCCGGCGGCCCCGCCGGCGCTGTTCATCGCCGGCCACGGCATCACCGCCTGGGGCGCCGACCTGGCGCAGGCCCGCGACCGTGCGGAATGCCTGGAGGCCCTGTGTGAACTGGTGTCGCTCACCGGACGCCGCGACATCTCCACCGACCACATTCTCGAGGAGCAACCGCAGTGACCCTGTTGCATATCGCGGCCGATACCGATCCGGCCGACGTGCGTCTGCACACCACCGATCCGGAGCGTATCGCGGCCGAACTGGCCACGCGCGGCATCGAATTCGACCGCTGGCCCGCCGAGGCCGTGACCGCCGACATCGCGTCCGAGGAGATCCTCGGCCGATACCGGGATCGGATCGCCGACCTCAACGCCGACGGCCGCTACCGTCATATCGATCTGGCCCGGCTGCATCCCGACGACAGCGATCCGCTCTGGCCTGAGCAGGCGAGTGCGGCGCGGCAGAAGTTCCTGTCCGAACACCGCCACGCCGAGGACGAGGTGCGCTTCTTCGTCTCCGGCCGCGGCTGTTTCTACCTGCACCTGGAACCGGAGGTCGTCGCGGTGGTCTGCGAGGGCGGCGATCTGGTGTCGGTGCCCGCGGGGACGCGGCACTGGTTCGATATGGGCACCCGCCCGGACTTCGTGGCCATCCGGTTCTTCGAAGAGGCTGACGGCTGGATCGGCGATTTCACCGGCGACCCCATCGCGCAGGGCTTTCCGACCCTGGACGAGCTCGTCGCCGCATGAGCGACCGACGAGATGGCGAAGCCCTGACGGTCCGCGCGATCGTCGTGGATATCGAAGGCACCACCAGCCCCACCAGTTCGGTCCGCGAAGATCTCTACGGCTACACCCGCCGACGGCTGCCGCAGTGGTTGGCGGACGCTTCCGACGACGCCGCGAAGACCGTGATCGAGCAGACGCGCGAACTGGCCGGGCGGCCCGAGGCCGATCTCGACGAGATCGCCGAGATCTTGCGTGGCTGGCTGGATTCCGACATCAAGGCGGCACCGCTGAAGACCGCGCAGGGCGTGATCTGCGCTCAGGGCTTTCGCGAGGGCGCCCTGTTCGGCGAATTCTTTCCCGACGCGCCCGCGGCTCTGCGTGCCTGGCATGCCGCCGGACTCACCCTGTGGGTGTATTCGTCGGGTTCGATTCGCAATCAACAGGATTGGTTCGCCCACGCGCGTGGAGGCGAGCTGGCATCGCTGATCGGGGGGTGGTTCGACCTGGTCAATGCCGGGCCCAAGCGCGAGGAGCGGTCGTATCGCCGCATCGCGGCCGAGATCGGCGTGCCGGGGGGAGAGATCCTGTTCCTGTCCGATCATCCCGACGAACTGGACGCCGCGGTGGCCGCTGGTTGGCAGGCCGTCGGCGTCACCCGCGCCGGTGAGCCGAATTCGCCGCGGCCGCCGCACCGGTGGATCGGCAGCTTCGCCGAGCTGGATCCGGTCGCGGTCGCCCGCTGAGCGGCCGCGCCGGATACTCCGCTCACGACATCGGCGGTCAGGCCACCGAGCTGGTGGCGCGGGCGATGAGATGTTCGACCAGCGTCATCAGCACCGTCTTGCAGGAGCTGCGGTCGCGCGCATCGCAGAGCACCACCGGGATGTGGGCGTCGAGATCGAGCGCCTCGCGTACTTCCTCGGTGGTGTAGACCGGGGCGTTGTCGAAGCAGTTCACCGCCACCGCGAACGAGAGTCCGCGCCGTTCGAAGAAGTCGATGGCGGCGAAGGAGTTCTCCAGCCGGCGGGTGTCGGCGATGACCACCGCTCCGAGGGCGCCGCGCGCCAATTCGTCCCACAGGAACCAGAATCTGTCCTGGCCGGGCGTGCCGAACAGGTACAGCACCAGGTTCTGGTCGATGGTGATGCGACCGAAGTCCAGCGCCACGGTGGTGGTGGTCTTGCCCTCCACGCCCGACAGATCGTCGATGCCGGTGGACAATTCGGTGATCAGTTCCTCGGTGCGCAGCGGCGTGATCTCGCTGATCGAGGACACCATCGTGGTCTTCCCGACGCCGAAACCGCCGGCTACGAGGATTTTGACCGAGGCAGCCAGGTCGGCCGAGGACGAAATATCAGGCACGGTGTTCTACAGCTTTCGGATTCCATCGAGTACTGCTCGCAAGATGTTCAGTTCGCCGGTCCCGCCGGTATCGGTGTCGGTCCGGGCGGGAGCCCGGAAGTTCAGCAGACCCTCGCCGATCAGATCACCGACGAGGATCTTGGTCACCGCCAACGGTAGCTTGAGTCTCGCCGAGACCTCGGCTACCGATTGCGGGGTCCGGCACAGCCGGACGATTTCCGCGTATTCGGGTTCGACGCGCCGCAGCGGCGGACCCGGTGACACGGTCACCACCAGGGTGAGCATGTCCAGATCGTGTCCCGCCCCCATCGTGCGGCCCCGAGTTACGGCGTACGGACGGACCAGGGGACCGGCCGCATCGTCGAACCACGGTTGACCGAAGCGCGTCATGACAATCTATGCTCCACGTGCTCGGCCAGACCGTTACGCGGATCGGTGGACAGGTAACCGCCGACTCGCTGCACGGTCAGGTTCATTTCGTAGGCCACCATACCCAGATTCGCGTTCTCGTTGGCCTGCAATGCGATACATGCGTTGTCACCGGCCGCGGTGACGAACAATACCGCACGGTCGAGTTCGATGACCGCCTGGCGCACGCCACCACCGTCGAATCGGTTCCCGGCGCTGCGCGCCAGCCCGTAGAGGGTGGCCGACATGGCGCCGAAGTGTTCGGCGTCCTCGCGGCTCATCGATGTGGAGCGGCCCAGCAGCAGCCCGTCGGTGGAATGCACCACCGCGTAGCGCACCCCGGCCAGGCGATCGACCAGATCGTCGAGCAGCCAGTTCAGATCACCTGCGTTGGAAGAAGTCACCTTCGCCTTCCTGTTCGTCCGGGGTGTGGCCGGGCTGCGATCGCCGCCCCTGCCTGGTTCCGTTCTCGATGGCGGACATCAGGTCTCGTGCCTGTTCCGCCGAGCGCGGCCGCTGCGGGGACGCAGCGTCGGGTTGGGGGTCGTGCGCCAATTCCGGTGCCAGACTGGCCTGTCGGCGACGGCGGGGCAACGGTGGGCGAGCATCGCTGCCAGTGTAGGACGGACGCTGCGGGCTGCGACGCGCCGGTTGGTCGGTGGGTGTCGCGGGCAGCTCGTGGCGCGGCGGCGCTTCGCGCCGGGCCGGGGAGTCGGCCCAGCTCCGCTCGTCGGTGCGCGGCACGCTGTCGGTGCGCGGGTAATTTGACCAAGCCTGCGGTTGCGGCGAGGTCAGGGTCGCCAGCGACGTTGCCGCCGAGGTCGTCTCGGCCGCCGGGATGGCCGGCATCTCACCGGTCATCGCGGGTTCGGGGCGGCGGCCGCCGAACCGTTCGGGCAGGTGGTCGGCCAGCGGCGCATCGGCGGCGACGACGGCGGTCGGCACCAGCACGATGGCGCGGATGCCGCCGTAGTCGGATTCCGACAGCCGCACCGAGATGCCGTGGCGGGCGCCCAGCTGGGCGACCACGAACAGGCCCAGACGCGAATTGGCCGACAGGGTGGCGACACCGAAATCCGGTGGGTTGCGCAGCATCTCGTTGGCGCGTTCGAGTTCGTCGGCGGGCATGCCCATGCCCTGATCGCTGATCTCGATCGCCACACCCTTGCCGACCACGTTGCTGGTCACCTCGACCCGCGACTGCGGCGGAGAGAAGGAGGTGGCGTTGTCGACCAGTTCGGCGAGCAGGTGGATGAGGTCGGCGACGACGTTGCCGACGATGAACACCTGCGGCATGCGATGCGCGCGAACCCGCGCGTAGTCGAGGGTTTCACCGATCGCGCTGCGCACCAGCTCGACCAGCGGCACCGGGCGCCGCCACTGCCGGCCCGGTTCGCCACCGCCGAGGATGATCAGGTTCTCGGCGTTGCGGCGTTCGCGGGTGGCCAGATGGTCGAGCCGGAAGAAGGTCTCGAGCAGGGCCGGATCCTCTTGACGCTGTTCGGCTTCGTCGAGAATCTCGAGCTGGCGGTGCACCACGATCTGGCTGCGGTGCGCGATGTTGAGGAATACCGCGCGCACACCCTCGCGGGTGCGTGCCTCGGTGACCGCGGCGGAGACGGCCGCGGTGTGAGCGCGGTTGAACGCGTTGGCCACCGAACCGATCTCGTCGTGACCGAAGTCCAGCCGGGCCGCCTCGGTCTCGGCGTCGATGTTCTCGCCCTCGCTCAGGCGGCGCATCGTGTCGGGCAGGCGGACCTCGGCCAGTGCGAGGGTTTCGGTGCGCAGCCGCTTGAGCCGCCCGATCAACCGGTTGGCCAGCCACAGCGACAGCAGGAAGGCGATGATCGCGATCGCCAGCACGCCGGCGCCGGCCCACAGCGAATTGGTCGCGGTGCGGTCGCCGTCGTCGACGGCGGTCTGGTTGGCGTGGTCGTTCTGGTACTGCCAGGCGGCGAGCAACTGGTCGCCGAGCTGTTCGGCCGAGGTGCGCCAGTCGGTGAAACTCATGGGGGGCGGCGGCAATTCGCCGTTCTTGCCCGGCGCGGGCGGATGGATGAGGTAGTCCTCCATCGCGGCCAGCTGCTGCCAGGCCGGGGAGGCGAGAACGGTCTTGATCTTGTCCGCCGGGGGACCGGTGAGATCGGCGGCGAGCTGGGGGAGTTCGGTGCGGTAGTAGCCGACCAGGTTGCGGTAGTCGTCGCGCATCTGCCCGGCGAGGATCTGGCCGTTGAGTTCGGCGGCGGTCAGGGCGGCGCTGCGCGACATGCCCTCCATCGCGTGCAGAGTGCGCAGACCGCCGGCCAGCTGCTGGGCGACCGCCGCGTCGGGCGCGGTCGGAATGGTGAGATTGGTGCCGACGACGACCGCATCCAGAATGCGGTTGTAGATGGCGTAGGTTTCGGGAATCGGCAGCGCGCCCGCATCGATGCCGCCGCGGATGGCCGGAAGTTGCTTCTTGAGGGTTTCGAATCCGCCGGTGTCGTCACCCATCGGATTCGAACCGCTGGTCATCAGTTTGTTCTCGGTGGCGGCCAGGGCCTGCAGGGCATTGTCCACTCGCGTGCGGGCCGCGCCGAGAGCGGCCGGGTCGCCGTGCTCACCGGCCAGATGCCACAGCGACAGCATCCGCTCCTGTTCCACCGCGGCGATCATCTCGCGAGTGTGCACATTGGCGTTGCCCAGGATCGATGCCCAGTCCTTGGCGTGTTGCCCCTCCCGTACCAGATAACCCGCTGTGCCCACACCGATTCCGAGCAACGTCAGACTTGGAATCACTGCGATGGCCAGGATGCGGGTCCGGATACCGAGCCTCGCTCTCAACATCGGCACAACATAACGGGCGATGTTTCAAACTTCAGGTCTGATACCACTGAGCGAGACCCATATTGACTTTCATTGCCCGATATGAGTGTGCAGGTCAGGGCGTGAATGATGGATGTGGTGAAGGTGACGGCCACCGAACGATTGTGGCAAGTCACACGTTTGAACAGTGTTAGGTATAGCCGGGCTCGAATATCGCTGTGAGGCAGCGCGTTCGGTCACCGGCCGGCCGGTGTGCGCCCGCGCGCGGCGAGGACGAACAGGACGACCACGGCGGCACATTCGACTGCCACCACCGTGGCGACCAGTGCCGAATACGATGTGTCGGACAGAAATCCGGTGATCGCGCCGCCGGCGGCGGTCGCGGCGCCGAGAACGGCGGCGTAGATGCCGTAGGCGGTGGCGCGGCGATCGCCCGGCACCAGGTCGGCCACCACGGCACGCAGCGTGGATTCCTGCACACCGACCGTCGCGCCCCACAGCAGCGCGCCCGCCAGTACCGCGCCCATGCCGCCGGCGAAACCGAAGACCGGCACCAGTGCCGTCGAAACCGGTAGAACGAGGAGCGTTTTCGCGCCTACGCGGTCGTACAGCCACCCGGATGCGAGCGCGGCCAAGGCGTCGGCGGCCATGGCCGCGGCATAGACCACCGGCACCGTCGCCGTCGTGAACACCCCGGCCGCCACCATGTGCAGCGACAGCACGCCGTAGGTGGTCGCGCCGACCATCGAGACGGCGGTGAACAGGCAATACAGCCAGAACCTGCGGGGCAGTGGAACTCTCGCGATTCCGGGCCGAGGTGCCGCGGCCGGTTCGTATCGAACGGGATCGGGGACGCGAATGCGAATGCGCACCAACAACAGCAGCGTCGCCGCACCCGGTATCGCGAGCATCGTGAGGGCGGGAGTGAAATCGTCGCCGGTCGCGGCGAGAACCGCCGCGACGGTCAGCGGCCCGGCGACCGCGCCGACCTGATCGAGTGCCTCGTGGACGGCGAAGCCCCGACCACGCCCGGTGACCGCCGTCGCATGCGAGAGCAACGTGTCCTTGGCCGGGCTGCGCACCGCCTTGCCGACCCGTTCGGCGATCACCAAGGCGGCCGCCACCCACAACACCCCCGCCACACCCAGCAGCGGGACGCTGACCACGGTGAGCACATACCCCGAGATGGTCCACGCCCAGAACCGCCTGGTCCGGTCGGTGAGCGGGCCGGACACCAGACGCAGCACCAGCGCCGCCGCCTCACCCACCCCGGTCACCACGCCCACGACGAACCCGGAAGCCCCCAGCGACCCGAGGAGCGGTCCGGTGATCGACCGCGCCCCTTCGTACACGAAATCGGCCAGCAAGCTGACGATGCCGAACCGCACGACGAAACCCCAGGCGCTCAGCGGCGCAGGCGCCACTCGTGCCGCCCGCCGAGCCGCCATGAACCGCCTCCGGTCGTCGCCGATCTGCCGCCGCCCCGAACGGCTCCATGATCGCATCGGAACGCGACCGCAGCAGGCGAACGACCGGAAGGACGTCAGCGCGGGTCGGAGGGCAGCGAAGAACTCGGCGCGGCACCCAGATGGGTGGCCGTCCAGCTGGCTAGCAGGCTCAGCGCATCGGCGGCCGGGCCGCCCGGCTCGGCTACCGGCGTACGCGCCGTGCGCCTTCGGGCCACACCACGTCCACCGGCACACCTCTCTCCCGCGCGAACTTCACCACAGAACCAGTTCCGCTGCGCTCGCCAGGCTGACCGTCCCACACCGCCACGAGACGATCGCATGTCCCCACCACGGCCTCATTGGCGGCCTCATACGCTTCCGGTCCTGTGTCATCGAACGGCATCACGCTCACCACTTCGGCGCGCTTGGACAGCTCATCGAACACCGGCGCATGGTCGGGTTTGACCTTCTTCTCGCGATAGTTTCGCGACGGTATCACCACCTCGAGCTGGCCGCCCGCGTCCAAAACCGCCTCGGCAAATACGGAATCAGCGCCCCTCGCAATACAACTGATGCCCGTCACGTCATCGTAGCGAGCCAGCAGGCTGGTGATCTCCCCGTACACCAGACGCCGTGTGTCGTCAGTGATGTCCATATGTCCGGTGACACCGATTCGAACCATGCAAGATTTCTACACCGTGTCGATGATCAGTGGACGCACTCGATCCCTCAGCTCGGCGACGCACCGCACCCCTGCGAGTTGGTCGGTGCGGCCGTACACGTTCCACAGCTTCTTTCGAACGCGATCGGACGCGGTCTGCTCAACCATGTTCAAAGCCTCGTGCCCGAGCCGTGCCGCCTCGTCCAACTCGCCCTGGAGTAGGCGCGCCTCCACGATCCCCAGTTTGTCCAGAGCCGAGCTGCGCAACCGTCCTGGCACCCTCAACTCGATCGCACGCTCGATTTCACACGCGGCCTCCGCAGCGAAACACGAGTCGTGGCGAGCCATCTCGAGCAGCCTTCCGCCCAACGTCCCAGAAAGCTCGGCCGCATCGAAGTACCGAATCCAGTACGGATCACTGGCGGTGTCGGCGCGGGCAAATGCCCGGTAGGCCTTATCGCATGTCCGGCGGAACGCCGACGGTCGTTCGAGTTTCCCGTACGCCCACGCCTCGCGGGCGTAAAGCATCGCCTGCACCCTTGGCGTCACCACATCACCGAATTCGTCCTGCGCCAGCCGGATTATCTCCAGCGCATCCATCGCGCGCTGATGTACGAGGTTCCTGCGCCTGGACACTGTGCCGTAATGGTCCAGAGACAGAAGCTGTCTGGCCATGCCTGCCATCGCGTTCGCGCACAGAGCTGGATCGCCCGCAGCTTTCGCCGCCCCCACGGCCAGCATGTAGTACTCCTGGGCCGCCGTCTGCAGCCCTGAATCCCAGGACATCGTCGCTGCCGTTTCGGCAAGCAAGGCCAATACACGCCGCAGTCGGCGCCGGATCTCTGTTGGATGGCTGTCTTGCAGCAGTTCATTGACCTCGCTCAATTGACCGATCACGGCCTTGCGGCGCAACCCGCCGCCGAATTGGTCGTCCTACTCGCGAAACATCTGCGCCGCGTTCTCCAGCTGCTCGACCTCTTGACGGCCGATATTGCCGCGGCCGATAGCGGCCACCGGCTCGTCGCTTACGCGCTGTAGCCACTGTTCCAGCGGTTCGATCAGCTTCGCACCGACCACCACGCCGATCAGGGCGCGGGTTGCCTGGCGTCGGTCCAACATCAAATCTCTCCTGGTCAGTTCTGCCGTCACGGTGGCGCAATCGGTACTCCACGATGTCGGATCCCACTCGGGGACATCCAGACTCTTTTCGGCAACGCCAGGTTCAGGCGTTGCGACCTGTTGGCGTCTCGCATAGAAGTGCCCGCGTTGTTCCTGGGTAGCGCCGTCGAGCAGTGTCGTCATCAGACCCGCGTAAAACTCGTCCAGTCGGATTGTTGTCCCTCGGCTGGCCCATTTTTTCACTGTCTGCACATGAATCCCGAGCCGGTCGGCGAATCGCTTCTGGGGGAGTCCCAGGGCTTTCCGCAACGCGGTTGCGTCGGCACCTGTCCACGTGACATGCATACCCAATCCTGGCCCCTCGGCGCTGGGTTCGTATACCACCGTGAACCCAGCGTATACCGCCATGTACCGCGTGCACCTTCTGTCGCGGAATTCCCCGAGCCACGCTTGGTTCCAGCTTCCGATGCCCAATGCCTCAGCCCCACAGGGGTTTCCGGCACCGATCGAGTCCATAACTTCGAATTGGTCGGCGGGCCAGGCATCGGGAGAGTCCATCCGGCCGACACACAAACCGAAGGTTCCGATGCTGACGACATCGCTCTTGATCGGCGGTCTCGCCGCCGTACGGGTAGGGCTGGCCGCCGCTGCCTACCTCATGCCGGCACGACCGCGTCCCACCACATTTGCCTGCGACAACCCGCAGGATCCGGAGTGTCCACACCACGCACCGCTGATGCTGTTCACCGAGGCCCAAGCGCACCTGGAGATGCAACTCCATCGCGAGTGCCGCCGTGGTGATTGTGAGCGCAAAGACGCGGCCTGGATGGTCCTGGTCGACGCGGGTCGCATTCATCCGCGTGTGCCCCTCATCGGAGGCATCCGGTGAGCCCGAGTGTCGCGCATCAGCTCCCGCAGTCGGACATCATCCACCGGTTCTGCGAAGACTGCCTTGCTCCGATCAACAGTCTGGAAGAGGCTCGTCGCGTTCTGACAGTTCATGCCGATCACGGGGCGCGATGCCCCCAGTACCTGGCAGCCCTGTCGTGGGCATCGGAGGTGACGGCGTGAACGCCACAACCGACGACGAGTGGTGCGACTGGTGCGCCCTCGAGATCCCCGGCGAACCCCTTCGCGCGGACGGTCGTGTCTTCTGCACCCCAACGTGTCTCGGCGAATACCGCAATCGTTCGGACTCGTCCTCCGTGATCGACATGCCGCAGCGTCGTGCCCCTGGTGCCGGCTCCGAAACCGCTGACAGGTTGGCACGGTTGGAAGCCGAGGGGCCGTCGCGATGACCGAGCAGCTTCCACGGCGCGAGCCCGGTGAATCCGGGTTCCTGCGCTACCCAACCACGCTGGCGTCCGCAGCGCTGCTGATCCGCGTCGCGCAAGGGCTCGATGAATGGAGCGAACGCGACCGCCACGAATCCAGGCCGCAGGAGCCGTAGCTCCGCCGAGAGATTCCCCTGCACAATTCTCCGTTCAGGAAGAACCGATGCCTACAGTGAATATGTTTGCCCATCAACAGAAATCGGATGCTGGTTACCTCGACATCGCCGCGAACGATCACGGCGACGAGAAAGGCGCACTCGTCCACCATGCCATCACACGTCTGCAGACGGCCGAAGCTGACCTGGTCGAAATCGGACCTGGTGGGGGCGCAGCCGTGCGATACCTTGCCTCGAGACTCACCGCCGACAGTCGGGCACGGCTCACGTTGATCGAGGCCCCTGGGGTGACATCACATTCGCTGGGAGAAGCCATGGAAGCATTCGCGGCTGTGGGCACCTGTCATCTTGTCCAAGGCTGGGCGAAGGACCTTTCTACACTGATCGCCGACCCTGTAGATGTGATCAGCGCCTCGGCGCTCATGCACGAGGTGTACTCCTATGGGGGTGCGTACACGGGGCTTCACACGATGATGCGGGTGCTGCCGACCGTGATCCGGCATCACGGATTCTTCGTCTACCGCGACGTTTATGCCGTCGACGCGCCGACTCTGCACGAACGTGTCGTGCATTGCTACAGCTCGCAATCCTGGCTGCAGTTCCTGCGGATGTTCGTACCTCATTACCTCGTCGAAGGCGCATCCCTACCATCACCACGACGACGAGGTCGTCGCGCGACAGAACTCGCGGATAGTGCCCGTCGCAGAACTCGACACCCACGTCTGCGCCGTCATCGAGGCACCGGTTGGGGTGTTCCGGGAGGTGCAGCGCCACTACATCACCCTGCGCGACCATGTCTGGAGGTCCGGGATACTCGGGTTCACGCCGATACTGGACGGCGAGTTGTCGGTGGACTGGGTTGATTTCCGTTCCGGTCACAAGCGCGTTCACTACACCCTCACGGACTCGGAAATGGTCTCACCGCATCCGGACGCGCTGCTCGCGGTCAGTGAGCGGTACAGCGACCATTACGTGATCGACGGCGACATCTTCGATGCGGTCACCGACGCTGCTCTCATGGCATTCCTCTCTGGTGCCGAACTCGCCGACTCCCGGTGTGAACCGACATGGCGTGCATGGCTGGCACGCGAAGGCCACGAGACCTACGCGTACCTGACCGCAGACGACCTACTCACCGCGTTCGCCGTGAACTCGCTGGAAGGTCGGCCGGATCAAGACACGGTGTTGATGCCGGTCTCCGTCGAGGACGTGATCACGCGAGATCGCCTCTACTACAATCGTTTTCTCGCCAAGCGGCTTGCGAACCCTCTGGTCGACGCGAAACAGCTGATCTTGTTTCAAAACATCCCGACCCACGACATCCACACCATGCAACGAGCGCTGGCCACGCTGCAACAGCTGTGCTCCAAGCCCAACGTCGCCCGGCTGCATACTGCCATCCATTGGAAAGGCTGAACCCCAATGCATTTGATCGAGGTCGAGCGCAAACGCGTCCTCACCGACGCTCCCGCCCTGCGCGACCGGCTCATCGCGCTGGGTTACTGCGAGAACGCCCGAGTCACCGAGACCGACGTCTACTACAGCAGGCCCGATGTGGATTACATGCAGACCGTCGAATGCCTTCGAGTACGCCGCCGTGGCGACTTCTGCGAGATCACCTACAAACCGCCGTCGAATTCCGGCACTCACGGCGCGAACCACATCATCGCCAAACGGGAAATCAATGTCGCTCTCGCGGGAGTCGCGGACAGCGACGCGGCACGCGCGCTGCTCGAGGCTGTCGGGATGCGAGAACTCGCGGTCGTGGAGAAGAACCGGTGCGTATTCCGCCATCCCGATCGCGAGGACACAGTGGTCGCTCTCGACAGTGTCGCCGGTGCCGGCGAATTCGTCGAAACCGAAGTCTGCGCGAGCGACCCGCACGAGGCAGCCACGCACCTCGAGCAGGTCGAGCTCGAGTTGAGTATCGATACATTGCCGGTTGTCACGCTGCCATACCGCGACCTGGTGATGATGGCTGCGCGATGATCCTGGCCTCGAGCGGCGAGGAAGCACCTGCCCGGCGGACCCGCCCCGGTGCGGCGCTTGCTGACCCTGTGAGCCGTCGGGCTCGAGGGCGTCGCACAATATCCGTCCCAGGGCGGAGATATGCCCGCGCGGCGCGCGGTAGATTATGTGTATCGGACGGTTACATTACTCACAAGTAGGAGGCGACGATGCCCGTGCCGGAAGCTGCGGTGTTCGAGCGTCTGCGGGCGTTCGCGTCCGTCGACGGTTCCCGTGAGCACGCGAACAAGACCATCGCCGAGACGTTCACCGGGCGGCCGCTGGGCGAGGTGCCGGTGGGAACCGCCGACGATGTGAGCGCCGCGTTCATCCGCGCCCGCGCCGCCCAGGCAGAGTGGGCGAAACGCACGCCGAAGGAGCGGGCGGCGGTGCTGGAACGCTTCCGCGAACTGATCATCAGCGAGCGCGATTACCTGATGGACGTCATCCAGGCCGAAACCGGCAAGGCCCGGTGGGCGGCGCAGGAAGAGATCCTGGGCATGATGTTCGCGGCCCGCTACTTCTCGCGCGTGGCGCCGAAGCTGCTGGCACCGCATTCGGTACCCGGCGCGTTCCCGGTGCTGAATCGCGCGCAGGTGCGCACCCAGCCCAAGGGCGTGGTCGGCGTCATCGCGCCGTGGAACTATCCGATGGTGCTGTCGATCGGCGATGCGATCCCGGCGCTGCTGGCCGGCAATGCGGTCGTCGTCAAACCCGACAGCCAGACCCCGTTCTCGTCGCTGGCGAGCGTGGAATTGCTGCTGCGCGCGGGTCTGCCCCGCGATGTACTGCAGGTGATCCCGGGACCGGGCGGCGTGGTGGGCACCGCGATCGTCGACCAGTGCGACTACCTGATGTTCACCGGCTCCTCGGCCACCGGGCGCGAGCTGGCCCAGCAGTGCGGTAAGCGGCTGATCGGATTCTCGGCCGAACTCGGCGGCAAGAATCCGATGATCGTGACTCGCGGCGCGAATCTGGACAAGGTCGCCAAGGCCGCCGTGCGCGCATGTTTCTCCAACGCCGGCCAGCTGTGTATCTCGATCGAGCGGATCTACGTCGAGCAGTCGATCGCGGCGGAGTTCAGCGAGAAGTTCGTGAAGGCGGTCGGTGCCGCGAAACTCGGTGCGGCCTACGACTTCTCGACCGACATCGGCAGCCTGATCTCACCGGCGCAGCTCGAGACGGTCACCAAGCACGTCGCCGACGCCACGTCCAAGGGCGCCGAAATTCTCGCCGGTGGCAACGCCCGGCCCGATCTGGGGCCACTGTTCTTCGAGCCGACCGTGCTGAGCAAGGTCACCGACGAGATGGAATGCGGCCGCAACGAAACCTTCGGCCCGCTGGTGTCGATCTATCCGGTCGCCGACGTCGAGGAGGCGATCGCCCGCGCGAACGACACCGAATACGGGCTCAACGCCAGCGTGTGGGCGAGCAGCGCGTCCGAGGGGCAGGCCATCGCGGCCCGGCTGCGGACCGGAACCGTCTGTGTCGACGAGGGTTACGCACCGGCGTGGGGGAGCACCGGCGCCCCGATGGGCGGAATGGGGATCTCCGGGGTCGGTCGCCGCCACGGCCCCGACGGACTGCTGAAGTTCACCGAACCGCAGACGGTGGTCGTCACTCGCGGAATGAATCTGGATGCGCCGCTGGGCATTCCGCAGTCGAAGTGGCAGGCGTTGCTGATGACGCTGGCACGCAGCTTCCGCTTCCTGCCCGGACGCTGAGCGGGACGGGTCGGTCACCGGGTGGCGGTGACCGACCCGCGCGCTCACTGGTTGAAGAAGATTCCGGTCAGATTCGCGTTCTTGATCGGAGTATCGGCGTTGCGCTGGTTGGCGCACAGGAAATCGACCGCCGCCATGGTGGCGTCGACCTGGGTGCCGGCGGGTTCGTGATCGTTGTTCGTCTGCTGTTTCACGAATTTGGTGATCGTGACCCGCTTGGTGTCGGCGTCCTGTTTGACATACTCGCTGCACGGGGTGTCGCCACCCTTGTTGATCGCGCGCTGCACGTCCGAGCATCCACTCAGCAGGCCCGCGGTCACCGTGGCCGCTGCGATGGTGCCGAACAGCGCGGCGATGCTGCGATGGGCCCTGGATGTCATCTGTTCTCCTCGTCGAGGCCGCGTGCCGGGCCGATCCCGGCAATTCGACCGCAAGCCTAAGCGTTCACCGGCCGAATACCCCGTCGTATCCGGCCGAATCGGGCGGACCGCTACCCTACGGCGGTGCAGCTGTCTCGAACGGCCGATGCGGTGTCGTCGGTAACCGATAGATTGACGACGATATCTCCGCAACCGCCGGTATGGGTGGTGCTGGCGACGGCGGCCGTGGCCCTGGCGGTAGTGCTCTACCGGCCGGTGTGGCGAGTGCTGCGGACATGTGTGACGATCGCCCACGAGATCGGCCACGCGGTGGTCGCGATCTGCACGGGCCGCACCCTGAGCGGTATCCGCCTGCATTCGGACACCTCGGGCGTGACCGTATCCCGCGGCAAGCCACGCGGTTTCGGGATGGTGCTGACCACCCTGGCGGGTTATCCGGCTCCCTCGGCGGTCGGGCTCGGGTTCGCGATCCTGCTCGGCACCGGACGCCAGACGTTGATGCTGTGGATACTCATCGCGGCACTGGTGGTGCTGATCGTGGTGATCCGCAACCTGTTCGGCTTCCTCGCCGTGATCTGCGCGGGCGGGGCCGCCTTCGCCGTGTCCTGGTACGGAACGGCGGTGTGGCAGGGCGTCTTCGGCTATGTGGTGACGTGGTTCCTGCTGTTCGGCGGGGTACGCGCCGTGATCGAACTGTGGCAGGTGTCGGTGCGCGGCGACGGGTCCGATGCCGACCAGCTGGCCTGGCTCACGCGCATTCCGGCGCGGCTGTGGGTCCTCGTGTTCGGCGTGCTCACCCTCGCGGCACTGGTCGTGGGGGCCGGTGAGCTGCTCGGAATTCAGCTCGGCGGCACAGCCGCCTGAAAGGTTCGGGGTAGCGCCGCACGTGCGGCGGCGGTTTCTGCGGTGGTGATGGTCTGCCGCAGAACGTCTCTGGCTGTGTTGATCTCGGCCGATCGCTGGTTGAGGACGCGCAGCTGGGCGCGGAGCGCGTCCAAGACGCCGGGGCAGGGCAGTACCGCTGCCGCGGCGTCGGTGCAGGGAAGGATGTGGCGGATGATACGGGTCGGGAGGCCGGCCGCGAGCAGAGCCCGAATCCGCAGGACCGTCGTGGTGGCGGTCTCGTCATAGGTCCGGTACCCGTTGGACCGGCGCTCGGACCGGAGCAGCCCCGCCCGTTCGTAATAGCGCAGGAGCCGTTCGCTGGTTCCGGTCCGCTTGGCCAGTTCTCCGATGAGCACCGTCTTTCCTCTCGCGCTTGACCTTCCAACAGTGTCAAGGAGCAACAGTGGGCCTGCCCTGCCGCATTCCAGCGGCCCCGCTCACTCCTGGAGGAACCCTTGATCATCGATGCCCACAGTCATGTCCACGACCCGGTCGAAAGCCACCTCGCCGCTCTGGACGATGCGGGAGTGGATCGCGCCGTGCTCTTCGGGACCAGACCGCATCCGGAGCGGGCCGTCGATCTTGTGTCACTACGTCGTGAGATGGGCGTCCTCGACAGCGCTCTGGCAGGCGGCGAGAACAGCCTCGACAGCTATCGCACCGCCTGGGCAGAGCTTCACGAGGCCCTGGCCGCGCACCCGAGCCGGTTCATCGGGTTCGGCTCCATACCGGTGGACCTGCCCGAGGACGACATCGCGGTTCTGATCGACCGGGAGGTGGTGGGACGCGGACTGCGCGGCATCGGGGAACTTACACCTCCCGCGGGTGAGGCAGCCCGGATCGAGCCCGTGCTCGCCGCGGCGCACGACCACGGCGGGCTGCCGGTCGTGGTCCACGGATCTGCCCCCACCACTGGCGAAGACCTGCGCACGTTGTCCCGTCTCGCGGCGCGATACCCGGCGGTTCCGCTGGTGGTCAGCCAACTCGGCGGGACGAACTGGATGGCGGCGATCGAAATGGTGAAGGACACACCGAGTATGTATGTGGAATTGTCCACAGCCAACATCATTTTCGCGGTGCGGCTGGCCATCCGCGAAATTCCGGAGCGAACGTTGTTCGGCTCGGATGCTCCCTACGGCGATCCGGTGCTCGCCCGCACGACCGTGGAACGGGTCACCCCTCCCGGTGCGGTGCGTGACTTGGTGCTCGGAGGAAACCTGGGACAGCTCTTGGGCCTTCTCTGAACCGCCCAGCCGCCCGGCGAGCGTGCGGGGTACCGACCAGGTGTCGGGCGGCGGCGCGGCGTTCGACGGCTCAATGCTCCTGAGCCTGCGCACGCCATCGCCGGGCCGCATCCGGATCACCCCGGCGCTCCAGCACTTCCGCGAGACCGGCCATCGCGCGTGCATCGCCCTGTTCGGCCGCCAGGCGCCACCAGCGTTGCGCCTCGTCGAATTCGCGTGTCCGATAACCGAGTACGCCCAGATCGTAGGCCGCCGCGGTATGTCCGAGATCGGCCGCCTGCCGCCACATCCGCCGGGCCTGGTCGAGGTCGCCGCGAGTGTGCGCCTCCACTCCGAGGTGGTAGATGGTGGAGCGGAGGCGGTCCTGCTCGCCGCCGGCGTCGACGGTGACGGTCATCGCGACCACCAATTCATCGAAATCGGGTTCCCCGACTCCTGTGCTGCAGCGCAGCAGCATCGAACCGGCCGCGCCGCGTTCGATGACGAGTCCGTAGTTGCCCGTCCAGGATTCGACCGCGCCCGCGGCCGTCATCCAGACCGGGGTGAGGGTGTACGCGGCGGCCGGTCCGGTTCCCGACAGGTGGAGATCGGCTCCCTCGGCGAGGGCATCGCTCCATACGTCGACGCCCGGCAACCGCTGCCCGCGCAATGTCACGTATCCGTCGATCACCGATACCCCGATGCCCAGTCCGAGCAGTCCCGGCGGCGATGCCGCGGCGTGCAGCACCAACCGCACCACCGTCGTTTCGCCACCCAGGCGCTGCGAGTACATCGGGTGGACCGTGACACCGCGCCAGCCGACCGGCTCGGTGCCCGGATATCGCTCGGCCAGGGGACGATTCGCCTCACCGGTATCGGCCATCGCGCCGCCTTTCGCCGTAGCTGTAAGGGAATCGATGCGTTGCCGCGCACACCGTAGTCCCTGCGACCGGAAAATGGTGCCGAACTGTCGGTTTCAGTCCTCACTGCCCGCCCGCTGCCCCACGAACGCCCGCAAGGCGGGATCCGCGGAGACGATACGGTCGACTTCGTCGCCGCCGGTGCATTCGAACAGTCCGATGGTCACGTGCGCGCCGCGCCGGCCCAGCACTCGCCAGACGCCACCGCTGTCCTGCCAGCGGATCAGCGCGGCGACGGCGGGCGAGGTCGTCGAATCGGGCACCTCACCATTGTGACGGCCGAAACCGGTCAGGCGAATTCGTGGTACAGCTCGGGCAGGAAGCGCGCGAGGTGGTTCATCTCCTGCCCGCAGTGCAACAGCAGATCCCGCGCGAGGCCGAGTCCGGGGAGGAGGTCGCCGACGTCGGCGGCGGCACCGCGCTGCACCGCACGCGCGGCGTGCACCGGATCCAAGGTGTGGACTCCGTAGATGCGCAGGTAGAAGCGACTGCGCATCTCGCATCCACCGGGAATGGGGCGGACCTGGTGGGCCAGCCAGCCCAGATCGACCGGCGCGATGCTGCTGCCGACCCGGCCGAACACCACGGTGTGATCGTCGGGCACGGTGAATCCGTAGGCGACCGGATCGTGGAAGGCGATGGCGAGTTGCTGCAACTTCGGGCCGATGTATTCGTCGACGTAGGAGATGTTGCCGATATACCGCTGCCGGTCCGGCATCGCCCCATCGGTCCGATCGGCCGCCACCTCCGCGTACCGGTGTGCGTCCGGATGCCACAGCTTGTACCGGGCCGATTCGACCAGATGCCACCCGAACCACCAGTCCCACATGGCGGCCGTCACCCGCGCCATCTCGGTCCGCACCGCGACCCAGACGATTCCGGAATCGGTCTGCCCGTAGCCGGTTTCGATCGGCGCGTAGCCGGACGGCCCCAGCTCCGCGGGGAGGGCGGAAAAGGGAGGAATGCGATCGGCCGGGGTGGGCGGCCCCGCGTACGCCGCCGCGACCGCCGACTGCGGCGGGGCGGTGTGTTCGGTCATGAAATGGGCATACGGCGCGGCGCGGTCCTGCGCGGAATATCCGCCGTAGCGTGCGTTGTCGGGCCCGTCGGCGCGAGCCAGTGGCGATCGGGCCGCGGCGAACGCACCCGCGCCGGCGGCCGCGAGCGTCAGCGCCCGGCGCCGCGACAGGGCCGATGGTCTCACCATGCGACGAGGCTACTGCCCGGCACGGCGAGCAGATGCGCGAATGTGGTGGCTCCCAACAGCATTCGTGAACGGCGGCGGGTGTCCGGGTGCGACGAACGCGACGATGATGACTTTTCCCAGTGCGGCCGCACATCGAGTTCATGCGGCCCACCGCGGGCCGTGCGGGTTCGCCGGGCGAGGGCCGCACGGCCGCGCGAGGTACCGGCTACGGGGTGGAGTAGCCGATCAGGGCTCCGATCCCGGCGCCGATCGGGATGGTGATCAGGGCGCCGACGCCACCGAGGAAGAAGCCCAGGACCGCACCGATTCCGGCGCCGACCAGCGCACCGACACCCGCGTTGTACTGCTTGCGGGCGAGGGTGTCGGAGGCTTCGTCGATGGCCTGCGCGGTGCGCTCGGTCGCCGACTGCGGTGTCAGCGTCAGCGTGCGGCCGGCGTTCTCGATGCGCGGGGTGAGGCCGACGGTTCCCGAGGCCGTGCGCAGGCCGAGCGGAACCGAGGCGACGGCACGACCGGCGGCATCGGTGAGCGTGACCGAATCACCGGTGACGGTGAAGGATCCGGCCTCCACGGTGGTGGTCAGACCGGTGTGATCGGCGGTCGGCGCGGTGACGAAGCCGACGCCCTGTTCGACACCGCGCACCGCGATCTCGGAGGCCGTGGCCGGTGCGGCCTGCACGACGCCCGCGGCCGCGGTGGTGGCGCCGACGGCCAGAAGCGCAGTGGCGGCGAATTTCTTGGCTCTCATGATCTTTCCCCACAATCCGTCGGCCCGGCCGGGCCGACATGTCCCCTGTGGCCGGATCTCGGCCGCTCCCATTCTTACCCAGATACCGCTCCGGTGTTCGGTTTCCGATTCGTGAGCGCCGAAACATGCTCCCGCGCAACGGGGTTGCCTGCCATTCGCCGAGAAGAGCACGCTGTCGGGGCTGGTTTTCGGGCGGCGACGGCGAAGGGTCCGATTGCCGGCCGGATACTGCGATATTCCCGACCGCCGATCGCCACCGCCTTCGCCATCGATTCGACCGACTGCGCCCGCACGTGCCGGACCGGCTCGTCATCACTCGGGGCGTCGACGAGAAGGCCTCGGAACTGCGCCGATGGTGGCCTTCCGACTCGGCGGCCGGACCGCGACCACCACCGTATCCGCCTCCGCTACCCGTATCGTCGACCGATGTGAGCGATGACGACGGTGCGACGCGCCCGCGATTGCGGCCCTCCGTGATCGGCGATCCCGGCGCCTTCGCCGAACACGTCTGCGCCCGGCTCCAGCGCGAGATTCCGGCGTACCGGGGGATTGCCGCATCGACCCTGGTGCCCTCGATCGCGGACGCGGTGGATCGTCTGATCAGCGCCACTTCAGCCGATCGGCCACTCGACGAACAAGAATTGGCCGACTTCCGTGAGTACGGCGCACTGCGTGCCGAACTGGGTGTGCCGCTCGATGCGATGCTGCGCGGATGGCAGATCGTGGTGGGGGAGGTGATCGAACGTATCGGCACCTCCGAACACTGGGCGACCCGGCCGGGCGCGGTACTGATGTCGGTGCTGGCAGCTCTGTTGCGCGCCTCGGACGCGGCCACGGTCGCCTACAGCTCCGGCCATCGCGAGGCCGAGGCACAGATCACCCGCCGTCTCGACACCCGGCGCGACGATATGGTGCGCGCACTGGCCGAGGGCGCCCTGCCCGCCGGGGAACTGCGCCGCCGCGCGCAATACATCGGGCTGCGCCTCGACGGCGCGTACGCGGCCTTCCGCGCGATCACCGATGAACCGGAGCACACCGAATGGGAGTTGCGGCAGCGGCCGGGGTTCCGTCCGCCGCGCGGCGTGGTGGCGATCCTGGACCGCGATGTGGTCGGCATCTGCGACCCGCACGACGATTCGGGGCCCTCGGCCGGAGTATTCCTCGGCGTCGGCCCCGCCTGTCCGCTCGAAGGGGTTCCCCATTCCCTGCGTATCGCCGGCCGGGTCGCCGAAACCGCGCGGCTGTTCGGCCGAGCGGGCCGCCACACCCTCACCGAGCTGGGCGTCCTACCGGCCGTGGTCGGCGACAGCGATGTGGGCAGCGCCCTGCTGCTTCGCTACATCACTCCGCTCGACGACGCCGAAGCCGGCTCGATACTCGACACCGTCGACGCGTATCTCGCGGCGGGCCTCAATGCGAGCGAAACCGGGCATCGGCTGTATCTGCACCACAACACGGTTCGCTATCGGTTGTCCCGATTCGAGGAGTTGACCGGGGCCTCGCTGAAGGATCCGCACGTGGCGCAGCAGGTGTGGTGGGCGCTGCGCTATCGGGAGCTGAATTCCGGCGCCGCGGAATCGTGAGCACAAGGTCACAAGTGCACGCCCCGCGATTTTGTGAACTATTACGAAACTAACCGGCCGTGCCGGCGGTTGATCGATACAGGGACTCGATATGGCGGCCGATATCCGCCGGTCACCGTCCCGGCATGTCCGTGCGACGCTCGAAAGGCAGAACCGGCATCATGACATTCGCCGATCCGTTCACCGCGGTCTTCGCCGACGCTGTGGAGATGGCCGTGCGTGCACCCTCGGTGCACAACACCCAGCCGTGGCGGTGGTCGCTGCGCGAGGAGACCATCCACCTGTACGCCGACGAGTCCCGGCAGCTGACCGTGACCGATCCGGCCCAGCGCGCACTGCTGCTGAGCTGCGGCACGGCGCTGCACCACATGCGGGTGGCGCTGGCGATGCTCGGCTGGTCCGCGCAGGTCACCTACCTTCCCGACGACACCGATCCCGACCACCTCGCGGCGATCACCATGAGCCCGCGGACCCCGTCGGCGCGCGATATCGACCTGGCCGCGGCGATCGCCCACCGGCAGTCCGATCGCCGCCGCTACAGCGGCCGCCCGGTGCCGCAGGCTCTCGTGCGCGAGGTGTCCGCCGATGCCCGCGCCTACGGCGCCGCCGCGCGGCAGGTTCCGCCGGAGTTGCGCCCGGAACTGGCCGACGCCGCCCGGGTCGCGTCCGTGCGGCACGCCGCCGACCCCGCCTATCTGCACGAGCTGGCGGTCTGGAGCGGGCGGCACGGAACGACCGACGGTGTCCCGGCCGCGAACACCCCCGCACCACGTTCCGACGACGAGATCGCCAAACGCCGGTTCGAGTCGCCGGAGCTGGCAGATCCGGCCACCGAGCCCGAGGCCGCCGAATGGCTGGTGGTGTGCACGACCGGCGACGACCGCCTCGCGCGGCTGCGCGCGGGGGAGGCCGTGAGCGCGTTGCTGTTGTCGGCGACCACGCTGGGCCTGTCGTCGAGTCTGCAGTCCGAACCGCTGGCCATGCCGGATCTGCGCGCCGAGATACGCCGCCACGTGCTCGCCGAATGCGCGTATCCGCAGACGATGGTGCGGCTGGGCTGGCTGTCCTCCGGCGCCGCACCGCTGCCGCATACGCCACGGCGGCCGGTCACCGAGGTGATCGCGGCCGCCGTCGCGTACTGATCGACGCCCGTCAGAGGCCGGCCTCGGCGGCGATCTCGCGGGCGTGGGCGATGATCGCGTCGATGCGTTCGACGGTCGGTGTGCCCGCGGCGGCCTTGTTGCCCGGCGTATCGGCAGCGCGCCGCATGACACCCTCGGCGATGATCGCGAGTTTCCACAATCCGAGCACATGCCAGAAGGTGAGAGCGTCGCGGTCGCGTCCGGTCTCGTCGAGGTAGGCGCGCGCCATCTCGGCTCGATTCGGGAAACCCGGCAGTGCCGAGGCCGGGAAGTCGCCGCCGATGTCCTCGCCGGGCTCGACCCAATAGGCGAGCAGACTCCCCATATCCGCGAGCGGATCGCCGAGGGTGGACAGTTCCCAGTCCAGTGCGGCCACCACCGCGCCGCTGTCTCGCGAGGTGATCACGTTGCGCAGGTGGAAGTCACCGTGCACCAGCGTGGTTTCCCGTTGCGGCGGAACCGATTCGGCGAGCCGGCGGGTGAGGTCGTCGAGTTCGGGCACTTCGCGGGTGCGCGACTGCTCCCACTGCCGCGACCACCGATTCAGCTGCCGCTGCGCATACGGTTTGTGACTGGCCAGATCCGCCAGCCCCACCGCCTCGAGATCGACCGCGTGGATGCGCGCCAGGGTGTGGGTCAGGGATTCGGCGATGGCCAGGCGTCGCCGCGGGGGCAGCGACTCCGCGACCTCCATGGTGTCCACGACCTGTCCGTCGACGAATTCCATCAGCACCACCGGTGCGTCACAGACCTCGGAATCGGTGGTGACAGAGACGATTTCGGGCACCGGGACATCGGTACCGGCCAGCGCGGACATGATCCGCGACTCGCGCACCACATCATGGGCGGAGGCCAGCAGCCGGCCGAGCGGCGGGCGCCGCAGCACCCAGCGGTGCCCGGCGTCGTCGCGCACCAGATAGGTGAGATTGGACTGGCCGAGACCGATCCGGGTGAAGGTCGGGGCGCCGGTCAGCCCGACTCCCAGCCCGTCGATCCACCGGGTGATCGCCGCGGTGTCGATTCCACGGGGCTGCTCCGGCGTCATGGTGCCGTCCGGAATGCCGCCGGGTGGCCGAGTCGCTGCCCGCCGTCGATGACCATCACCTCGCCGGTGATCCAGTGCGCCGCGTCGGATACCAGGAATGCGATGGCCGACCCGATATCGTCGGGTTCGCCGATGCGGTCCAGGGCGGTCGCCTCCGCCACCAGATTCTCGTGTTCCCGCCACAGCGCCTCGGCGAGCTTGGTCCGCACCACGCCGGGCGCGACGGCGTTGACCCGCACCCGTGGGGACAGTTCCAGCGCCATCTGTTTGGTGAGGTGGATGAGCGCCGCCTTGGAGGCGTTGTAGAGGCCGAGATTCGCCTCGAAACCCATACCACCGATCGAGGCGGTGTTCACGACCGCGCCGCCGTGTTCACCCATCCACGCCTTGGTCGCCAGCGAGGTCCACAGGATCGGGGCCCACAGGTTGACGTCGAAGATCTTGGCGAACCGGCCGTGGTCCTGATCGATCACCGGGCCGAACGCCGGATTGGTGCCGGCGTTGTTGACCAGGATATCGACGCTGCCGAACCGCTCGAGGGTGCGGTCGATGCAGGCGCGCGCGGCGCCCTCGTCGACGGCGTGCGCGGCGATACCGAGCGCGCTGCCCTGTACCTGTGCGGCCGCGGCGTCGGCCGATTCCTGATCCCGCGAGGTCAGGACCACGTTGGCCCCGGCCGCGGCGAGAGCCTGCGCGGTCGCGAGGCCGATACCGCGCGAGGCGCCGGTGACGATCGCGGTGCGGCCGGTCAGATCCGCATTCGCCATATCAGTTGTCCGCCTTCACATCTCGATACTTGCGCAGTTCCTGCCGGGCCAGCGTGCGCTTGTGCACCTCGTCGGGCCCGTCGGCCAGCCGCAGCGTGCGCAGATGCGCCCAGGCCATGGCGAGCGGGAAGTCGTCGGTGACACCGGCGCCGCCGTGGACCTGGATGGCCCGGTCGACGATCTTCAGCGCGATATTGGGCGCGGCCACCTTGATCGCGGCGATCTCGGTGCGCGCCTCCTTGTTGCCGACGGTGTCCATCAGATACGCCGCCTTCAGGGTCAGCAGCCGGATCATCTCGATATCGATGCGCGCCTCGGCGATCCAGTCCTGGATATTGGCGTTGGCGGCGATCGGCTTGCCGAAGGTGATGCGGGTACTCGCGCGCCGGCACATCAGTTCCAGTGCGCGCTCGGCCATTCCGATGGCCCGCATGCAGTGGTGGATGCGGCCGGGTCCGAGCCGGGCCTGGCTGATCGCGAAGCCCTCGCCCTCGCCCTTCAGCACGTCTTTCCGCGGTACCCGGACATTCTCGAAATCGATTTCGGCATGACCCTCGCGGTCCTGATAGCCGAAGACCGGCAGGCCGCGTAGCACGGTCACACCCGGGGCGTCGATGGGGACCACCATCATCGACTGCTGGCGGTGCGGCGCGGCCTCGGGATCGGTCTTGCCCATCACGATCAGCACGGTGCAGTTCGGATGCAGCGCGTTGGAGGCGAACCACTTGCGGCCGTTGAGGACGTACTCGTCGCCGTCGCGCACCATCGACAGTTCCACATTGGTGGCGTCGGAGCTGGCGACCGCGGGTTCGGTCATCGCGAACGCCGAGCGGATCGTGCCGGCCAGCAACGGCTTCAGGTACTTCTCCTTGTGCTCGTCGGTGCCGAAGAGCGTGAAGACCTCCATATTTCCGGTATCCGGCGCATTGCAGTTGCACGCCTCCGGCGCCAGGTGGCTGCGGCCCATGATCTCGGCCAGCGGTGCGTACTCGAGGTTGGTCAGGCCCGGACCCCATTCCGCGTAGGGGTGGAACAGATTCCACAGACCGCGCCGCTGCGCCTCGGCCTTCAGTTCTTCGAGGATCGGCGGCTGGAAGTGCGGATCACCGGCGGCGCGCATCTGCTCGTCGTAGACGGCCTCGGCGGGGTAGACGTGCGAATCCATGAACTCCAGCAGCTGGGCGCGATACTTCTCGGCCCGCTCGGAGATGTCGAACATCGACATGTGATCTCCTGATCGTTGTGAAATCTGGTGGGCAGCTTCAGTTCTCGTCGAGCAGACTGTGCTGGTAGCGGCGCATGCCGGCCAGCCAGCGGTCGTAGTCGGATCCCTTGCGCCGGTACATCTCGAGCACGCTCGGATGCGGCAGGATCAGGAACTGCTCGGTGTCGATCGCGGCCAGCACCGCGTCGGCGACCTGTGTGGGTTCGAGGACCTCGCCCGCGGTGGTCACCGCCCGGGTCGAGGCCGCGCCGAGCCGGTCGCCGGAGTCGCGCCCGGCGTACAGCAGGGGCGTGTCGACCCCCATGGGGCACAGGCAGCTGACTCGAATTCCACTGTCGCCGTATGTGACCGACAACCATTCGGCGAAACCGACGGCGGCGTGCTTGGTCACCGAGTAGGTAGCCGACCCGATCTGGGTGAGCAGTCCGGCCGCCGAGGCGGTGCTGACGAAATATCCCTCGCCGCGCTCGAGCCACTGGGGCACGAGTTGAGTGGCGGCGCGGATGTGCGCGCGCACGTTGACGTCGAAGGAGCGGTCCCAGTCGGCCTCGGCGACCTCGAGCCCGACCGCACCGGCGATGCCGGCGTTCGCGAAATACAGGTCGACCGGGCCGAACGTCTTCTCCGCCAGCGCGATCAGGCTCGCGATCGCCTCCGGATCGCTGACGTCGGCACCCGCGCTCACGCAGGCGCCGGGATGCTCGGCCGCCACCGCGTCGGCGACGCTCTTCGCGGCGGCCTCGTCGAGATCGGCGACGACCACTCGCGCTCCCGCGGCCGCGAGGCGGGCGGCGAGCGCACCACCGATACCGCCTCCGCCGCCGGTCACGATGGCCACCTTCTGCGCAACCTGCACTGCCGTACCCCTGTCCCTGTCCGTGATGTCACCTCACCGTAGTTGAGGTCGACGTCAAGTTCAATTGCGGGTGCGCGCGGACGCCGCACTCCGCTGTTGTAGCAGGTCTGCGCCGTGCCGAAGGGCGAAACGGCGAGTCAGGACTTGGCCGGGATGCGCAGCGCATTGACCCACAACCGGGTCGCGGTGTAGGTCAGCTCGTCCAGGTCCACCGGACGGTCGGTGTCGTCGCCGCCCACGAAATGCCCGAAGGCCAGACGGCTCACCATCCCGGAGAGGGCACGCGAGGCGAGGAGGGGATCCAGCTCCGGATCGGCCAGTCCCCGGCGTTGCAGCGATTCGATACTGCGCGCGTTGCGGTCGATGAACGCCTCGGCGCGGCGCTGGCGCAGCACCCGGAATTCGGGGTCGATATTGGCGACCTGTTCCAGCAGGCCCATGAGTTTGGCATTGCGCTGATAGGCCTCGAAATAGGCCCGGTTGCTCGCGGCGACGACCGCGGCCGGATCGTCGGCCTCGGGCACATGCGGCATCCCCGGATGCAACATGTCCTCCTGGGCGATCTCCAGGACCGCAGCGAAGATCTCCTCCTTGCTGGAGAAATAGGTATAGAACGTGCCGGAGGAGCAATGGGCCGCGGTCGTGATGTCGACCAGCCGGGTGTCGAGATAGCCACTGGTCTCGAAGACTCGGCGGGCGGCGGCGATCAGCGCCGAGCGAGTGCGCAGCCCGCGTTCGGTGGTGGGCAATTCCCGCAGCAGGGAAGTTCGGGCCATCGACGGCGCCGTGTCCGTACTGCGACCATCCTCGCCGAACTTTCCCATGCAGCAGTTATAGCCGACGCGGCCGATTCGGTAGCAGGCAGCCGGATTTGTCGTATTAGGGTCTGTTGATCTTGGAAGTCATCGGAGTGGAGAGTATGTCGAGATTGAGGAAGCTGCTGACGCTCGGGGCGGCAGCGGCGGCGGTTGTGCTCACCGCGGTGCCGGTGCACGCGCAGCAGCAACCCGAGTACGCGCCCACCATGCTGGTGCTGGACGCTTCGGGATCCATGCGGGCCCCGGATCCCGGCGGCGGCACGAAACTGGATGCGGCCAAGGCCGCTGTACACAGTTTCGTCGCCGCGGCCCCGCCGCGGTCGAGAGTGGGACTGACGGTGTACGGGACCGGAACCGGATCCTCGGACGCGGAGAAGGCCGCCGGATGCGCGGATGTGCGCACGCTACGCGGCGCCGACATCATCGACAGAGCCGCCGTGAACACCGCCGTCGACGGTATCGAGGCCAGCGGATACACGCCGATCGGCGCCGCGCTGCGGGCCGCGGCCGAGGCGCTTCCGAAGGAGGGCCCGCGCTCGATCGTCCTCGTCTCCGACGGCGAAGACACCTGCGCGCCACCGGATCCCTGTGAGGTCGCCCGGGAACTCGAGCGCCAGGGCGCCAGGATCGTGGTGCACGCCATCGGATTCGGTGTCGACGGGCCCGCGCGCAAACAGCTCACGTGCATCGCGCAGCAGACCGGCGGCACGTACACCGACGCCGCCGACGGCACCTCGCTCGAACGCGTTCTGCCCAGGGTGAGCCAGGCGGCGTTGCGCACCTATACGCCGATCGGCGCACCGATTTCCGGCGCCGCGGCCTATCGAGACGCGCCGATCGCGGCGCCGGGTCAATATCTGGACACGATCGCCCAGCACGAGACGAAGTACTACGCCCTGGACGTGCCGCAGGGGGCGATGGCGTACTTCAGTGCGACGGTTGCCTTCCCGCATGTGCGGCAGAAACAGTCCGGCAACGACAACAGCGTGTTGTACCTGCGGGTCTACGGCGAGGACGGCAAGGACTGCAACGTCTTCGGGTTCGAGCAGGTCGTGAACACCAGTGACGGTGTGGCCCTGACCGTCACCAAGGCGTGGGACGGCGCGACGAAGACCGATTCCGGGTCCGACAGCGCCGCGAACGCGTGCCGCGGCGGCGGTCGCTACTACTTCGCACCCGAATGGCACGGCGTCGCCGACAACATGCCGCAGCAGATGCCGATGGAGTTGCTGTTCGGAATCGAGCCCGCGGCCGGCGACCCCGGCCCGCCCGCGTCGACCACACCGACGGCATTCACGCCACCGGCCGGCAGTACCGTCGCGGTGACGGGAGGTGGATCATTCAATGCCGCAACCACATTGGAAGGTTCCGGCGGCTATTCCGACACCCTGCAGCGTGGCGAGTCGGTGTTCTATCGGGTGCCGCTCGGATGGGGGCAGGGTCTCGCTTACCGGGTGAACTTCCTGGATTCCGACAAGCACGGACTCGACGGGCTGTCACGGGTCACGACCACGCTGTACTCGCCGATTCGCACCGAGATCGATCACGACTTCGCCGGCTACAACGGAGAATCCGCGACGATGCCGGCCGGCGATCCGCTGGCCACGCTGCCGGTGCGCTACAGCAATCGCACGGCCGGGGCCGGTAAGGGCACCGAACAGAGCCTGGCGGGTTGGTACTACATCGCCGTCTCCGTCAGCGCCTCGAATGTCGAAGGGCTCGGTGCGCCGGTCCCGATTCGCCTGGATGTGACGGTCGGCGGGGCCCCCGAACCCGGACCGCATTACGAATCCGCCACGGCGAAGGGCATATTCGGTGAGCACGCGACGCAGTCACCGGACGCGTCGTCCTCGGCGAACAGCGACGGCCGGTCGCCGGTATCGGCCGCCCCGGAATCCGGCGACGGGGTTTCGCCGACGGTCCTCGTCGCCGTCATCGCCGGTGTCGTCCTGCTCGGACTGCTTCTCGGCGCGCTGGTGGTGATACGGAGCCGCCGCAAGAACTCGCGCCCCTAGCGCGCCGCTGCCGAGGAACCGCAGGAAATCGAGGGCCGGTCCGTGATCGCTTGCCGGTGATCACAGACCGGCTCACCTGTTTCGCCGGACCACCACGTGTGCCAGGGTTTCGAGATCACCCCGGGCGACACCTGACGGCAGCCCGGCCAGTGCGGAACGCAACGCCCGGTCGGCGTAATCGCGGGTGAGTTCACGGCCACCGGCGGCAGCGACCAGCTCCGCCGCGCGCGCTACGTCGGCCGTCGTCATCGGCCGTGGCTCGCGGTACAGCCGGGCCAATTCGCGGCCCGCGTCGGTATCGGAGGCCAATGCGCACACCACC
The DNA here is from genome assembly GCF_000308375.1 of Nocardia aobensis NBRC 100429. Classification (GTDB taxonomy): domain Bacteria; phylum Actinomycetota; class Actinomycetes; order Mycobacteriales; family Mycobacteriaceae; genus Nocardia; species Nocardia aobensis. Next base: position 117,325 of record NZ_BAFQ01000094.1, read on the forward strand.
GGAAACGACCGCTTCCGTGCGGCCAGGTCGCTGAGCGCGGGTTTACCGGTCACCGCCGGATCGCCCCAGATGTCGATGGCGTCGTCGACCAGTTGGAACGCGAGCCCCAGATTGCGGCCGAAGGTGTTGAACGCGGCCACCGTCCGCGAATCCGCACCCGCGCACAACGCGCCCAGCGCGCACGAACAGCCCAGCAGCACAGCGGTTTTGCCCGCCGCCATGGACAGATAGTCCGCGATGCTCACATCCGGCCGGGTCTCGAAATCACAGTCCTGATATTGGCCGTGGCACAGCGTCGCGGCGGTGCGGGCCAGCCGGATCACCGCGGCGGCGCCGGTCTCCTCCGGCACTCCGCCGTCGGAGAGCACGGCGAACGCCAACGCCTGCAACGCGTCTCCGAGCAGCGTGGCATTGGTGGTGCCCCACAGCCGCCAGACCGTGGGCCGGCCGTGGCGCAACGGGTCGGCGTCCATCACGTCGTCGTGCACGAGGGAGAAGTTGTGCAGCAGTTCGACCGCGGCACCGGCGTGGACGGCATCGGCGGCCGGTGCGCCGCAGGCGGCCGCGGCGGCCAGGGTCAATGCCGGGCGCAGACCCTTGCCGTGCGCGCCGGTGCGCGGATTGCCCTCGGCGTCGCACCAGCCGAAGTGGTAACCGGCCATCCGGTCCAGGGGATGACCGAGTGTCGCGACAGCAGCCCGCAGGACCGGTGCGATCGCCGTGTGGGCATCGGTGAGCAAGGCTCCCGCAGTGCGCGTACCGGGTGTGGCATCGCTGGTGGTGCGTGGGCGGCGCCCGGGTTCGCGAGGGAGCGCGCAGTCCTTGCGGTCCGCTGCGGGAAGACGTTGTTCGGGAGGGTAGGTGGTGGGTTTGGATGATCGCATTACCGGCCCCGCTCGCTAGGGCACAGCCGCCGCGCCCGCTCCGCGTCGCGGTCGGCGGTGCGTGAAGTATTCATCGTCGCACCGGAATCCGCGGGCCGGGCGGTGGCCCGGGTTGCGTTTGCGCAACGCCCGCGGGTTCGCCGTCAGGTCAGGGGTGCGCCGTGCTCGAGTGCCTCGCGCGGCGCACTGGTGTAGCGCGCGGCCTGATAGTGGTAGTCGAAGTTGGCTCGCACGTAACGGGTGTAACAGGTTGCGGTACTGAGGATATCGGCGCGCTCGCGGCCGGACAGGCCCGCCGCGTCGAGTTCGGCGGGCAGCGCATCGATGCCCGTCAGCATCCGGCGCACACATCCGGTGAGCATCCGGTCGACCACCTCCACCGCCTGTTTCCGGTCGAGGCCCTGCTGCCGTTCGGCCAGCAGCACCGAGTTGTACAGGTACTCCGAGGCCTCGTCGGAGTCGATGGACAGGATGTCATTGAACAGTCCCATATGTTCGACCGACGCCTCCCGTATCGCGCGCAACGCCGGCAGGGCGCGCGCAGCCGCGCACAGGTCGACACCCTCCGCGATCTCGCTGATATCGAGAAATACGTACAGGGCCACGGAATCGCGCCGGTGGGCCCGATAGTCGTCCAGATCGGGATAGCGATCGGTGAGACGCCCGATGCTCTCGGTGTAGTAGGTCCACAGCCACGCCGAGAGTTCGGTGCGCACGGCATGGCGCCACTGGCTGGAACGTCCGGCGCGCAGTTCGCGCCAGAGTTCGGCGAAGGCCACCGCGAGCACCCCGCGCGGTTGCGCACCGTCTTCGAACACCTCCTCCAGTTCGGTGATGGTCGCCAAGGTCCGTGCCGGGTCGGGAATTTCGATGTCGAACTGATCGTCGACGATGAAAGCCCACGCGGTGAAACGGCTCAGCAATCCCAGCGCGTCCACCCCGGCGTACGGGCACCACAGCGCGTACATACGAGCCGGCCGGGTCCGGCGCATGCGCCGGCGAGTCGGCTCCGAGGGAACCAGATCACAACGTTCGAGCCAGGCCCACATGACCTGCTCGGCCTCCGATTCGGCGGGATTGGCCCCCTCCGAATCGAACGGCATGAAGAACTCAGTTACATGCATCGAAACCGCCTATCTCGCAAGCAGTTTAACGTGGAGGCGGCAATCCGGGCATTCGGTTTGCCATATCGGGTCGAACCGGCGTGGCGACAAGACGAAGTGCCACAACGGATTCGGATCGATATCGCGCCTGCCGGTGGTCGACCTACCGATTCGACCGTGCAGGCGCCGCACCGTCGGATATCCATGGCGGGGCGACATTCGTTACCGGAGCATTCGGCGGGCGATCGCCGGCGAGCCGCGCGGAATACCATCGGTGCCCGCGGCCGGGATCGGCCCGTCGGGCGGCTGTGGGGAGTAGGCAGCGGGCAGGCAGGGCACCTCCGGCCTCTAGGCCGTCGCGTGTGGCATGGGCTCAGCGGCGATCCGCCGCGGCCACCGCGTCAGCACGACCATGGCAACCAGGAAGCGCCTGCCGCCGGCAACAGCCGCTCGATGCGGGCGCGGACTCACGAGTACATTTCATGCGTGCTGGAGTGCCAGCATGCCGGCCAGCAGCGGGTCCCAGGTCGAGGCCGGAAGTTCATGCCCGATGCCCGGCAGCGGGAGCAGTTCGGCGCCCGGGATCGCACGAGCCATGGCCTGCCCGTTCCCGTACGGGAAGAACGGGTCGTCGGTGCCGTGCACCACGAGGGTCGGCACGGTGATCTCGACCAGACGCTCCCGCCAGCGCCCGCCCGCCTCGACGAACGCCAGATTGAGCACGCTGGAGCCCATATCGGTGGTGCGTTCGACCGTGCGCTTCGCCTGGCGCCGTGCCCGCTGTTCGTCGAATCCGTGTGCGCCGGAGAGTGTCCGGGCTTGTTCGACGCGATAGTCGATCACCGCGGCTCGGTCGGACCAGTCCGGAGCGGGTGTCGCGGCGAAGAAGCCCATGATCCGATCGGAGTGTTCCGGCAGATCCGGATCCGCCGGGCCGGGCGCGGTCGGCCGGGTGTTGATCAGGGTCAGGGCCGACACACGGTCGCCGTGATCGAGCGCGGCGAGCTGACAGATCCATCCGGCCACCGAGAAGCCCACCAGGTGGGCGCGCGGCAGTCCGAAGACGTCCATCAGTCCGACGATGTCGGAGACCAGGTCCCGGAGGTCGTATCCCGGCGAGCCGGTCGGATAGGCAGTCGACCGGCCGGTGTCGCGAATGTCGTAGCGAAGCACGAACCGGCCGGCCCCGGCCAACCGATCACAGAACTCGTCTTCCCAGAAGAGTCCCGACGTGGACGGCAGCACCACCGGAGGCTGTCGCCGGTCTCCGAAGGTGGTCACACACAGGTCGGCGCCCCCGACGGTGACGAGGTGTTCGGGCGAGCGTTGACCATGAAGCGGCACGGCGACTCCTCTGCAGTTGCGTCTGCTGAGGAGACCCCTTCCACGGCCGAAACTCATCGGTCGCGCAGTAGGGTCTGACGCCGTGGCATCCCTTTCCCATCGGCCACCCCGAATGCGCATCCATCCGGGAGGATGTGGGTCCCTGCGGCTACTGGCCCCGAGTGGCGACATACGGGCCGTTCATCATGGTCTGGGGAACGGTCTTCATCGCGGGCGCCGAAGCAGCGGTGGGTCTGATGTTCGTCGCCGCGTTGGGTCTGTTCGCGGCGTCAGGTTCTCGCCACGAGTAGATCCTAGGCGGCGCGGACCTGCGGTAATCCCCATTCGGCGGCGAGCAGTTCATGTGAGCGCAGCCGGTCCTCGTGCCGGTGGGTGACGCTGGTGACGACGAGTTCATCGGCGCCGGTCAATTGCTGCAGCGCGGAGAGCCGTTCGGCCACCGAACTCGGGGCGCCGACGAACTGGGTGGTGACGCGATCGTGCACCAGGCGCTGCTGCTGTTCGGTCAGCGCGGGCGCGGTGTCGGGGTCGAGGTATTCGGCGGCGCCGGCGCCGCTGCGGATGCTGTAGACCCAATGGCCGTAGGTCGAGGCCAGGTGGGCGGCGGTCGCGTCGTCGTCGGCTACGACCACATCCGCCGACACCACCAGATACGGCCGGTCGAGAACCGCCGACGGCCGGAAGGCGGCGCGATACGCCTCCACCGTCTCCACGATCGTGCCGGGGGAGACGTGATAGTTGGCCGCGAACGGCAGTCCGAGCCGGCCCGCGAGCTGAGCGCTCTCACCGCCGGAACTACCGAACAGCCACAGCTGAACCTCGGCACCCTCGCCCGGAACAGCATGCAGGGCAATACCTTCCGAGCTGCGGTAGTTCCCGGTCAGCAGGTCGCGGATCTCGCGGACCTGACGGCCGTAGTCCAGCGGCTGGGTCCCGGGCAGTTGCAGCGCCTCGAAACTCGCCGCCAGCCGGGCGGTATCGAGCAGCCGTCCGGAACTGAACGGCGGCGGGATCACCACACCGTCGCGTACCCGGGTCGGACGGTCGGGCGCGGGCACCGGTTTCACCCCCGCCGAGCGCACCTCGGCGATCCGATGCGCCGAGCGCCCCAGGCCCAGATCCAGCCGTCCCGGATACAGCGCGTCGATGGTGCCGAACGCCTCGACCACCGCCGCGGAGGTGTGGTGGCCGACCTGCACGGCGGCCGAGCCGACCCGGATGGTGTCGGTGGCGGCCGCGATCAGGGCGATGAGCGTGGTCGGTGCGGAGGAGGCCACCGCGACGAAATGGTGTTCGGCGACCCAGAATCGGCGGTAACCCCACGACTCGGCGTGGCGGGCCAAATCGACGGTGTTGCGCAGCGCCTGCCGCGGTGTGGACCCGGCACTGATGGGGGAGAGATCCAGAATCGACAACGGCACGGTCATGACGCTCGCACTCCTTCGCTGCCGCGATGCGGATGGCGCAGCCCCAGATGTTCGCGCAGGGTCACACCGGTGTATTCGGTTCGGAAACTGCCCAGGTCCTGGAGCTCGGGAACGACCTTGTCCACGAATTCGTCGAGTCCGGCGGGCGTGAGATGGGGGACGAGCACGAACCCGTCGGCGGCGTCGGACTGGACGTACCGATCGATTTCCGCGGCGACCTGAGCGGGCGTGCCGACGAACTGCTGGCGCGCGGTCACCTCGATGATCAGTTCCCGGATGCTCAGCTTCTCGGCCTCCGCCTTGGCGCGCCAGGCCTCGGCGATCGCGCGCGGGTCCTTGGCGTGCCGGACGCGTCCACGGGTGATGTTGGCGTTGTCGACCGGATCGATCTCGGGCAGCGGGCCGTCGGGGTCGTAGCCGGAAAGGTCACGGCCCCAGACCTGTTCGAGGAAGGCGATCGCGGTCTGCGGTCCGACCTGCTGCAGCCGGATCTCCCGCGCCCGCTCCTGCGCGTCGGCGTCGCTGTCACCGAGCGCGAATGTCGCGGCGGGCAGGATCTTCAGATCGTCGCGCCGGCGGCCGTACTTCGCGAGCCGGGTTTTGATGTCGGTGTAGAACTGGCGCCCGGCCTCGAGTTCGCCGTGGCGGCTGAAGATCGCATCGGCCTTCGCGGCGGCGAATTCCCGGCCCTCCTCGGAATCACCGGCCTGGATCTGCACCGGATATCCCTGCGGGCTCGCCGGCAATCCGTAGACGCCCTCGATATCGAATTGCGTTCCGCGATACCTGAATCGGGGCGCCGGGCCGCCGAATATCCCGCGTTCGCGGTCGACGACCGGCGCCCCGCCGGCGCGACTGTCCCAGATCGCGCGGGTCGCGTCGACCACTTCCGCCGCGCGCACGTAGCGCTGCGAGTGGTCGAGATAGCCACCACGCCGGAAATTCTCACCGGTGAACGCGTCGGACGAGGTGACGGCGTTCCAGGCGGCCCGCCCACCCGACAGGTGGTCCAGGCTGGCGAATTGCCGTGCGAGTTCGAAGGGTTCGTTGAATGTGGTGTTGATCGTGCCGGCCAGGCCGAGATGGGTCGTGACCCCGGCGAGCGCGTCGAGCACGGTGAAGGTGTCGGGACGACCGACCACGTCGAGGTCGAAGATCCGGCCGCGGTGTTCGCGCAGGCGCAGCCCCTCGGCGAGGAAGAAGAAGTCGAACAATCCGCGCTCGGCGGTGCGCGCCAGGTGGACGAAGGAGTCGAACTCGATCTGGCTGCCCGATTCCGGCACGCTCCACACCGTGGTGTTGTTCACCCCCGGGAAGTGCGCGGCCAGATGAATCTGCTTGCGTACCTGTTGTTTCGGCATCCTCATCCTCGGGCGAGTGCGTAGCGGTTGGCGGGGCGCGTCAAGCCGATGAGGCCGCGCAGGCTGCGTGCCGGGCGGTCGAACGCCGCGGTGAACGCGGGCACCGCCAGTGGCCGCAACACCAGACCGTCGGCGGCGCACTCGCGCTGGGTCCGGTCGAGCAGCGCGCGCAGTCCGTCGGCGGTGCCGAGGTGGCGCACGGTCGCGGGCGGGGCCGCCGGACCCCAGGCGTCCAACTGGTCGAGTTCGGCGTGCGCCCGGTCCTCGGTCGCGGCCAGATGCACCTCGACGTCGAGCAGGATCCGCACCTCGTCGGGGGACCGCCCGGCCGCGGCGACCGCGGAGCGCAGCCGGGTGCGTACGGCGGCCGCTTCGTCGAGGTCGGCGGCGCCGACCCGGATCAGATCCGCGCGATGGACCGCGAGTCGGGTGCTCGCGGCCGACTCGGCGCGCACCGCGATCGGCGGCTGCCCCTGCGGCGGCCGAGGCGTGATCGAAGGACCCTTGACCGAGAAGTTCTCGCCCTCGAAATCGATGTAGTGCAATCGGTCGCGGTCGATGAAGCGGCCGGTCGCGAGATCGCGGATCTCGGCGTCGTCCTCCCAGCTGTCCCACAGCCGGGTCACCACCTCGATCGCCTCGTCGGCCTCGCGCCACAGCGAGGCGTCGTCCTGCGGCTGTTTGCGGCCGAACAGTGCCGTCTGCTCGGGCTCCGCGGAGACCGCGACCTCCCAACCGGCCCGGCCGTAGGTGGCGTAGTCGAGGGCGGCGATCGCCTTGGACACGTGGAACGGTTCGGTGTGGGTGACCGTCGCCTGCGGGATCAGCCCGATGCCGCGGGTCGCGGCGGCGGCGCGGGCGGCGAGCGCGATCGCGTCGAGCGGGCCGTAACCATGCGCGTCCACACCGAAGGAGTCCGGGAGGAAGACGAAGTCGAGTCCGGCCCGGTCGGCGGCGGTGATCGCGTCGAGCCAGTAGCCGGGCGTGAACAGCTCCTCGGCGCGGGAGTCGGCCCGCCGCCACGACGCCGGGTGGATACCCGTGCCGGACAATTCCACCCCGAGCAGAGGCGGGAACGACGACATGCGAAGGCGTCCTTTCGATCGACAGGAGAGACACCGCCGAATCGCGGTTCGCGGGAAGCGGAGATGTTTCGCGATCGCCGGATGGGCAGAAGCTCAAACTATGAGAAATCGCCTGCGGCGTCAGCACTCTCGATCGCGGTGAATTCTATTCTTGCGGCGGACGGCATCGGCGGGGAGCCGAGAGGGCGAGGACGACTCGATGCTGTCGGGCCCGCCGTTCGTGCCCACTTCCGGAAATCCGGAGCCGCGGGCTCCTAAGGTGGCGGCATGTCCGACAGCGAGCGGAACACCCCGGCCGCGGTGCCGGTGGCCCCGACCGGATGGCGCGGCCGCCTGCACCGATTCCGGCACTCGCCGTATCTGCCGGCGACGGTGCTGGTGTTCATTCTGGCGATCGCGGCCGGACTGTTCGCCGGCTCCTACACCTATATCCTCGCCAATCCGACACCGCACCGGATCCCCGTCGCGGTCGTCGATGCGGGCACCGCGGTGCCGACGCCCGGCCGGCGCTTCCTCGACACCATGGATCAGGCTCTGAACGGCTCCCTGCATCCGCTGCACTACGACACTCCGGCGGCGGCGCGCGAGGCCGTCGAATCGCAGCGGGTGTTCGCCATCCTCGATGTGCGCAGCGCGGAGCGGATCCCGGTCGATATTTCCGGTGCGTCCGGGTCGTCGGTGGCCCAGGTGGTGGTCACCGCGGCCGCCGAGGCGAGCCGTCAGACCCGGATACCGATCGCGGTGACCGATATCAATCCGCTGCAGCCCGGCGATCCGCGCGGATTGGCGATCTTCTACATCACGCTGGCGGCGGTGATCATCGGCTTCGTCGGCGCCATCCAGCTCGGTGTGCACGCCGGTGCGTTGAGCGCGGTGCAGCGGATCGCGTTCACCGTCGCCTACGCCCTGCTGGGCGGGTTCGCGATCGCCGCCGTGGTGGATTGGTGGCTGGGCGCGCTGACGCTGCCGTTCGTGCAGTCGTGGGGAATTCTGGCGTTCACGATGTTCACCTCGGGCATGATCTTCTCGATGTTCAGCGCGCTGTTCGGACGCTGGGCGATGATCCCGACCTGGGGTGTGATGGTGCTGCTGGGCAATCCGTCCTCCGGCGGCGCGGTGTCGTGGCCGCTGCTGCCGTCGGTCCTCGGCGCGATCGGCCGCTGGCTACCGCCGGGCGCCTCGGTCAACGCCCAGCACACCGCGGTGTATTTCTCGGGCCACCAGCACGTCTTCCCGTATCTGGTGCTCGCCGGGTGGGCGCTGGTCGCCTCCACGGTGTTCTGGGTGTGGCGGGACCGGCAGGCCGGCGCGGGTGACCCCGACCCGGCCGATTCCGACGAATAGTCCGCGACCTCAGGCGGACCTTTCGATCACCGGCCGCGCGAACCCGCCCGGCACCGCGGCGAGCAACTCGCGCGTGTATTCGTGCCTGGGGTTGTCGAAAAGCTCTGCGGTGGTCGCTGTTTCGACGATCCGACCCTGCCGCATCACCGCGACGCGGTCGCTGATGCGGCGCACCACGGCCAGATCGTGGGAGATGAACAGATAGCTCAGCTCCAGCTCGGACTGCAGTCGCTCCAGCAGCGCCAGGATCTGCGCCTGCACCCCGACGTCGAGTGCCGACACCGGCTCGTCCAGCACCAGCACGTCCGGGCGCAGCGCCAGCGCCCGCGCGATCGCGACACGCTGCCGCTGCCCACCCGACAGCCGCTCCGGGCGCCGGTCCGCGACCTCGCCGGGAAGCGCGACCTGCTCGAGCAGTTCGGCGACCCGGGCGCGGCGTTCACTGCGATCGCCGATCCCGAAGGCCTGCAACGGTTCTCCGACGATCTTCGCGACGCTGAGGGTGGGATTCAGCGACGTGTACGGGTTCTGGTACACCACCTGGACGCGGCGGCGAAACTCCCGCAGTCCGGCGCCGCGCAACCCGGAGACATCGCGCCCGTCGAAGCGGATACTGCCCGCATCGGGTGCCGACAGCCTCGCGAGGATTCGAGCGGTGGTGGTCTTGCCGGAGCCGGATTCGCCGACCAGCGCGAGTGTTTCGCCGCGATCGAGATCCAATGACACGTCGTCGACCGCATCCGTGCGCACACCCCGCGCGATCCGGAAACTCTTGCGCAGACCGGTCGCCACCAGCAGCGGTTGTTCGGCACGCGGGCGCGCCCGGCGCACCGGTGTCTCGGCGCTCGGCGCGGCGGCGAGCAGCTCGGCGGTGTATTCGTGCTGCGGATCGGTCAGAACGGCCGCGGTGGTTCCGGTTTCGACGATCCGGCCGTGCCGCATCACCACGATCCGATCGGCCCGGTCGGCGGCCACCGCCAGGTCGTGGGTGATCAGCAGCACCGCGGTGCCGAGTTGTGCGGTGCGATCGGCGAGGTGGTCGAGGATGCGGCGCTGCACGGTGACGTCCAGGGCGCTGGTCGGCTCGTCGGCGATCACCAGTTCCGGTTCGCAGGCCAGCGCGATCGCGATCAGCACCCGCTGACGCTGCCCGCCGGACAGATCCTGCGGATACTGCCGTGCCCGCACGTCCGGCCGGTCCAGGCCCGCCTCGGTGAGCAACCGCACCGCCTCCAGTCGCGCCGTGCGACGGTCGGCCCGCCGATGGATGCGCAACACCTCCGCCACCTGATCGCCGATGCGCTGCACCGGGTTCAGCGACGTTCCGGGGTCCTGCGGGACGAGTCCGATGCGCGCACCCCGCAGGCCGCGCAGGGTGCGTTCGGACGCGGTGTCGAGCCGGTGCCCGTCGAAAACGATTCCGCCGCCGGACACCTCCGCCGACTGGGGCAGCAGGCCGATGACGGCATGCGCGAGTGTGGATTTTCCCGAACCCGATTCGCCGACCAGCGCGACGGTCTCCCCGCGCGCGATCTCCAGCGTCGCACCGGACACCGCGTCCGCCGACGTGCCGCTGTAGCGGACGTGCAGGTCGTCGACCCGCAACAAGGTCTCGTCGCTCATGGTCGAACTTCCGGTATGTCTCATCGGTCCTCGTGTCTTGCGGGACACCCGCACCCGGTCGGACCGATGAGAGGCTGCGCGAGTATGTCTCATCGGTCCTCCGGGGTCCCGATCGCGCGGCCGATGCGCTGGGCGGCGAGCACCACCGCGACGATCACCAGGCCGGGCAGCGTGGTCATCCACCAGGCGAGCACGAGGTAGTTGCGGCCCTCGGAGATCAGCGAACCCCATTCCGGGGTGGGTGGCGCGGCACCGTAGCCGAGAAAGCTGAGCGACGAAATCGCCAGCACCGCAACGCCGAATTCGACCGCGGCCAGCGCGGCGACCGGCGCGTACGCGGTGCGCAGGATATGGCGCAGCAGCACGGTGTGCCAGCGCACCCCGGACGCGAACGCCGCCTCCACGTAGGGTGCGCGACGCACCCGCAGCACTTCCGCGCGCATCACCCGCGCGAACCGGGCGATCAGCGCCACTCCCACCGCGATGGCCACATTCCGGGTGCCCAGACCGAGCACGGTGATCAGGACCAGTGCCGACAACAGCTCCGGAATCGCCAGCAGCACATCGACTCCGCGCATGACGACGGCATCGACGGTCCCGCCCAAGGTGCCCGAGACGAGACCGATCGCCGAACCGATCACCAGTCCCAGCAGCACGGCACAGACGGTCGCCGACAGCGTCAGCGCCGCCCCGTGCGCCACCCTGGTGTACAGGTCGCGGCCGAGGTTGTCGGTGCCGAACCAGTGCTGCAAGCTGGGGCCGCGGAATTTCTCCTCCGGCACTCCCGCGCGTGGATCGTCGCCGGCGAGAAGCGAGGGCGCGACCGCCCAGCCGAGCACCACGATCAGCACGAGAACCGACACCGCCAGTCCGGCGGAGGCACGCAGACGTTTCGGCGCCAGCGCCCGCCGCACCTCGGTGATCCGTGCGGCCGCGGGTTCGGCGATGAGCAGAGTGTCAGACATGAGCGCCCACCTTCTCTCGGGCGACGGCGACGCGGGGATCGAGGAGCGGATAGATCAGATCCACCGCCAGGTTCACCACCACGAAGGCCAGCGCGGCGATCAATACGATGCCCTGCACCACCGGAATGTCTTGATGCAGCACCGCGTTCTGGGTGAGCCGGCCCAGGCCGCCGCGCGAGAACACGGTTTCGACCACCACGGAACCCGCCAGCACCGTGCCGACCCACAGTCCCGCGACGGTGAGCGCCGGCCCGGCCGCCGCGCGCAGCACATGCCGCCACTGCACCCACAGCCGCGAGGCGCCCTTGGCGAAGGCCACATCGACGAACGGCTGCCGCCACGTGGTGGCCAGACCGCTGTAGAACACCTGCGCGATCACCGCGCCGACCGGCACGGCCAGCGTGATCGCGGGCAGGATCGTGCCGCTGAAGCCGGTCCCGCCGAATGCGGGCACGAGGCGCAGCCGGAACGAGAACAGTTGCAGCAGAAGCAATCCCACCCAGAACGTGGGCATCGCGGCACCGATCGGCGGCAACGCCGTCAGCAGATTCCGCAACCACGGCCGCCGGGTGTAGGACGCGGCCACGGCCAGCGCGGTGCCGAAGACGATCGCCAGCAGCAGCGCGAGACCGGCCAGCGCCAGCGTCGAGGGAATCGACTGCGCCAGCGCGCCGGTGACGGACTGCCCGGTGTTCAGCGAGCGTCCGAGGTCACCGCGGACGGCGTGGGTGAGCGCGGTCCAATACTGTTCCGGCACCGAGCGATCCAGCCCGTATCTGGCCCTCAGTTCCGCGATGGCGGCCGGATCCGGAGGCACGCCCGGATCCGCGTCGACGGCCATCTGCACCGGATCCGACGGCAGCAGGAACAACACGGCGAAGGAGATGGTGAACGCCGCCCACAGCACCCCGATCGCCTGCAGCACCCGCACGATCACATACCGGGTCATCGGAGTCATCGCTTGCTCAACCAGGTGTCGTAGAACTGCAGGCGCGCCGAGGCCTCGAACTTCAGATCGTGCACCGCGCCGGACACCCCGATCGCCTGCGACAGTTCGATCGTCGGCAACCACAGTCCGTTCTCGATCACCGATCGCTGCGCCTGCCCGATGATCCCCGCCCGTGCCGCCGGGTCGGTGGTCGAGAGCTGGTCGGCGAGCGCCTGGTCCAGCGCCGGAATCGGACCGCGCTGGTTGAGGTTTCGCTGCCCGCGGCCGAACGTGGTGCGCAGGATGTCGCCGTCGGCGCGGGTGGTGTTGAAGTAGGTGGCGTCGAAATCTCCGGAGTTCTGCCGCGCGGTGTAGTCGGCGACGGGCGTCAACTCCAGCCGGATGTCCACTCCGATCTTGCGCAATTGCTGCTGCACCAACTCCAAGGTCGCCTGATTCGCGGCGAACTGCGCACCGAACAGGACACCGAACGACAGTCGCCGCCCGTCCTTCACCCGGATCCCGTCGCCGCCGGGGACCCACCCGGCCTGATCCAGAATGCGGCGCGCCTGGTCGGGGTCGTAGGCTATCGACTTCGAAAGATCGACGTAGCCAGGTGTTTTCGACGCCAGCGGCCCGGTGGCGGGCAGGAACTGCGGCCCCAGCACCGTATCCACCAGCTGCTTGCGGTCGATTCCGTGCAACAGGGCCTGGCGCACCGCGGAATCCGACAGCGGCGCGCGGCTCACATTCGGTTGCAGCCCGAAGGGAACGCCGGGGTTCGAGTCGAACTGCACCTTGGCGCCGGCGGCCTCGAGTTGCGGAACGTCCTGGGGCAGCGCGTCACTGACGGCGTCGAGCTGATTCGACGACAGGCTACCGGTGCGCACCCCGGCCTCGGGGACGACCGTGAATTCGATGCGATCCAGATACGCCTCGCCGGAATGCGCGAATACCGCCGAACCCCACCGATATCCGGGGCGCTTCACCAGCGTGGCCGACGCGTCCTGGCGATAGCCGGCGTAGACGAACGGACCGCTGCCGATATTGTCGCCGAGGCAGCGCTGTTCGGCCGGTTTCGCGGTGGTCGCGTCCGCGAGAATGCCCAGCTGCGGTGTCGACGAGGCCTGCAGGAACTGGGCGTTCGGCGCGTCGAATCGAACCTCGGCGGTGAGCGGATCGACCGCCGTGGTGCCCGCGTAGCCGGCCAGATAGCTCGCTCCCAGCGGCGCTTTCGCCGCGGTGAGCGTGTGCACGATGGCGTCGAAGTTCTTCTGCACCGACGTGGCCGTCAGCGGGGTGCCGTCGCTGAACGTGACGTCGGGCCGCAGATGGAAGGTGAAGGTCTTCGCGTCCGGGCTCACCTGCCAGGAGGTGGCCAGCCACGGCTTGATCTCCCCGCTCGCGGGATCCTGGTCGGTGAGCGAATCCACGATCTGGCGTGCCACGTACAGGGTTTGGTTGGTACCGGCCTGGGCCGGATCCGAGCAGGTCGGCGCCTGCGACAGGCCGTAGCGCAGGGTGCCGCCCGGCTGCGGGGGACCGGCGTCGCCGCCACCACCGGAGGTGTTCGCGCAGGCGGCGATCGCCAGCGTCGCGGTGAGCGCGAGCGCCGGCGAGAGAATTCGTTTCATTCGGTGACTCCGGGTGGATCGATACGATAGCGGTCGCCGCCGAGCGGACGGCTGGGAATGGCCCGGCGCAATGGGGGCGCCACCTCGGCCTGGAACAGTTCGAGACTTTCGCGGTGCTGCTTGTCGGTGAGCCCGTCGCCGTCGGCGCCGAGATGGATCACCTCGTGGCCCAGCCGCGCGTGATAACGCCCCAACTTGTCGAGCACCTGCTGCGGGCTGCCGACGACGGCCGAACTGCGCTCGACGAAGTCCTCCACCGACGTGAAGACCTCCGGCGCACCGAATTTCCGGGCGACCGCGCGGCGTGCTTCGAAGATCGGGCGATAGGTGTCGAGCGCGGTGCGGGAATCGCGGGCGACGTAGAACCCGGCCGTCCCGGCGCCGACCAGCGCGTCGGCGGGGTCGTGGCCGTGAGCCGCCCAACGTTCCCGGTAATGGTCGACCAGTTCGGCGTACGGTTCGATCGGGTACGTCACATTCGCGGAGAACAGTGGATCGCCATGGCGCGCGGCCACTTCCACCGATTCCCGGCTGGTGGCGCTGCCGTGCCAGATCCGCAATTCCGGCTGCAAGGGCCGGGGCAGGGTCTTGGCACCGGACAGCGACGGCCGGAACCGGCCCGTCCAGGTGACGTCGTCGCTGCGCCACAGCTGCCGGAACAGTTCGTAGCCCTCGCGGTTGCGGTCCCATTGGTCGGCGGTGGTGACGTGGAACAGTTTCGCCTGCGCCGCGCCGTTACCCTTGCCGACGATGAGCTCGAGACGGCCACCGGACAGATTGTCCAGCGTCGCATAGTCTTCGGCGGCGCGCACCGGATCGAGCAGGCTCAGCGTGGTGACGCCGGTGAACAACGCGATCCGGGAGGTCAGCGCCGCGATGTGGCTCAGCACCACCGGCGGCGCGGACGACAGGAACGGGTCCTCGTGGCGTTCTCCGACCGCGAACCCGTCGTAGCCGAGCGTCTCGGCGAGCCGGGCACTGTCCACTACGCGGCCCAGACGGCGCGCGGGAGATTCGAGTACGCCGGTCACCGGGTCGGGCTGGTGGGTGATCAGCGTCAACAACAAGAATTTCATACGTGGACGGCACCGGCCTCGCCGCGCACCGGCGGATAGCGGAATCCGGACCGCACCGGCGTGTACACACCGTCGCGCTCGCGCCCGAAACGATTGCGCCGCTGCGTGTTTGGCACACGCGTCGGATACTTCTCGAACGGATGCGCGAGCAGACCGGGCTGCCCGGACGGAATGCGTTCGAGCGGGGTGTAGCCCGCCGACAGATACAGGGCGACCGCTTCGGGTTGCCGCGGACCCGTGGTCAGGAATATCCGCCGATAGCCGCGGCGCAGCGCTTCGGCCTCGAGTTCGGCGAGTACGAAGGTCGCCAGGCCGCGGCGGCGGTGCTCGCGTGCGGTCCAGATGCGTTTGAATTCGGCGGTCCGCTCGTCGTAGCGGCGGAACGCCCCGCCGGCGACGGGTTCGCCGTCCTCGACCACCACCAGCAGATCGCCGTGCGGGGCCGCGAAATCGGCGGCCGGGTAGTTCACCAGATCGGCGTGCACCTCACCGACGCTCCCGCCGTAGCGGCTGCTGTATTCGATGGCCAGCTCCGCCAGCAGCGGCGCGGCCATCGGATCGTCCTGGCCGACGTGAAAAACGCTGCGTACCATTAGTTCCTCCATCGGTCCCGGCGGTAGCACCCATACCCAGTCGGGGGGTTGCTGCGACGTCGTGGAGCCGGGTCTCTCGATCGCTCTGGATGGGCGAAACGTCACGCTAAGGGAATTCCGGTGCGGGGTCAGCACTCTGGATCGCACTGAATCCAATCCTTGCCGCGACGCCCTTCCGGCGGTGTGATTACCGGTGTCGCACCGACCCGGCGAGCCCACGCACCGCCACCTCCGGATCCCACACACCCGGCCGCCCGAGGGTCAGCGGATAGCAGGCCAGACCGAGCACCATCGCACTGAAATGCCCGATGTCGGTGAAGGTTCGGTTCGCGAACACCGGAATCGCGTAGAAGACGACCACCCCGAGCAGATACAGATACCGCCACGGCGTCGCGATCCGATACACCAGCACGGCGATCACACCCGCCAAGGCGTAGCTCACGCCGTAGTCGAGGGTGTTCACCGCGGATTCGGGCGCGTGACCGTGATGAATAGCCCAATACAGCACACCTTCGCTGAGGTAGGTCGCGCCGACGTGCGCGATGACGACCACCGCCAGCCAGCGCAGCGTCCCCAGCCAGCGTTCGGCCTGGGCGTGGAAGATGCTGTAGCTGACCGCGTAGCCGAACCAGCCGCCACCGGCGAGCCAGAAGGCGCTGGAGATCAGCACGTGCACCGGGTCCTCGCGCAGGTGGTGCAGATTGGTCGAGCGGTTGCCCAGCAGGATCTCGGCCTGATCGGGGGACAGGTGCCGGACCACGAGGGTGGACACGAGCAGGATGGCCAGCCAGATGTAGGTGCCGGGCGCGTGCCGGATGTAGTCGCCGATCGCGGCCGCGGCGGTCCGCCACCGGGAGCCGTCTCGCCTGGGCATCGGTCACCTTCCTCGACGGACATCGAAGATCGCTTCACTATGAGCCCTCACGCAGCCGCTGCACTCACCCGCGGCGGGTGAGCCGGCGCCGCACCCCGCCGAATACCCCGAATGCGGCAAAACGCCTGGTCCGGCCACGCCGGGCGCGCGCCGAGCGGCGACGACACGTACTCTCTGCTGCGGTGCGACACCGGATTCATGGTGTGGACTGGAGGATGCTGTGTCCCGGATGGGCGCTGTGCATGCGAGGGTGCGAGACAGAGGCGGTGAGGACGTGCGCAGGCGTCGATCTCTACTGGTGGTGTCGGCGGTATTGACGGCGATCGTCGTGCTCCTCGGCGGCTGTGGCGGCTCGGGTGGCGGCAGCTCCTCGGCGCCGGCATCCAAGGGGCCCGATATCACCGCGCCCGCGGCGATCGATGTGCCCGCCGCCGATCACGGACCACTCAATCCGGCGACGCCCCTCGTGGTGAACTCCGCCGACGGCATGCTCACCAAGGTCACCGTCACCGTCACCGACGGCGACGGCAAAGCGGTCGCCGGCGATTTCGGCGCCGACCATCACAGCTGGACCTCGAAGGACCCGCTGAACTACGGGACCACCTACCGCGTCGACGCCCAAGCGGTGAACCTCGCTCAGGTCGCGACCGACAAGACGGTCACCGTCACCACGATCGACGCCGGCCACAAGGCCTACGCGAATGTCGTACCGGCCCCCGATCTGGTCGCTCAGACCGGAATCGGGGTCGGGCAGCCGATGGTTTTCCAGTTCACCCAGCCGGTGGCGAACAAGGCGGAGGTGCAGAAGCATCTGAAGGTCACCGTCACCCCGCCGCAGCCGGGCGCCTGGTACTGGGTCGACGACAAGGATGTGCACTACCGCGCCGCGCAGTATTGGCAACCGGGCACCAAGATCCACATCGAAGCCGACGTCTTCGGTCTCGACCTCGGCGACGGGGTATTCGGCGCGGAGAACAACAGCGCCGACTACACGGTCCACGACGCCTGGATCGCCCAGGCCGACGGCAACACCGAACAGCTGACGATCCTGCACAACGGCGCGCAGGTGAACCAGATGCCGATGAGTCTGGGTTCGCCCGGTTTCCCGTCCCACGAAGGGCCACACGTCATTTCGGAGAAATCGCCGTCGATCATCATGGACTCCTGCAGTTACGGGGTCTGCGCCGGCCAGCCCGGGTACTACCGCGAGAAGGTGGACCTGGACGAACGCATCTCCAACGACGGCGAATTCGTCCACTCGGCGCCCTGGTCGGTCGGACAGCAGGGGGCCAGCAACGTGTCGCACGGCTGCGTGAACCTCTCACCCGACAACGCCCAGTGGTTCTTCGACCACTTCGGCGTCGGCGACGTCGTGGAGATCACCAACTCGGGCGGCCAGCCGCTGCCCGTATGGGACACCTACGGCGACTGGGAGGTCCCGTGGAATGTATGGCAGGCCGGTAACGCGAGCAGCTGATCCGGCCCGCCCGGCCGCTACCATCGGATCATGTCGGCGAATTTCCTGCGAATAGTTCCCGCGCTGGCCGTGCTGGCGGCCGGCGTCGCCTGCTCCTCCGGAAACGATTCCACCCCAACGGATTCCACGCCCGCCACCCCCGTCGGCCACACCTACGTCTCCACCGATGTCCAGGGCCCGCGAATCCCTGGCGACGGCCCCCTGCGCCTGACCTTCACCGAGGGCCGCCTCAGCGCCACCGCCGGCTGCAACACCCTCATGGGCTCCGCCGACCTGACCGGTAACACCCTGCACACCGGCCCCCTCGCGAGCACGCGCATGGCCTGCGTCGGCGACCGCGCCGGCGCCGACGAATGGGCGACCTCGCTCCTGCAGGCAAGCCCGGCATGGAGTCTCGACGGCGCGACATTGACGTTGAAGACCGCCGACCGCACCGTGACACTGCGCGAGTCGGAGCCCGCCGGCTGAACTCCACGTGGGGCCTGCATAACCCGGTTGAATTATGCAGGCATATACCTGCATAATTACACGATGCTTGACACCACCACCCTGGGCGACGCGTACCGCACGCTTCTGGAAGCCGCTGACACCGTGGCCGATTCGAATCAGACGATCGCCCTCGCACCAGGCGAATGGAACGCTGATCAGATACTCGGGCACGTCTGCCTGATCACCGCCGCCACCATCGCCGCCGCGTCAGCCGTCGCCGCGGGCGAGCACACCACCTACGACAATCGCATCGCCCTCGACATCTGGACCATCGACCGTGTGATCGAGTTGGCCGGCGGCAGCACCGGCCTGCGCGACCGCCTGCACCGCCAAGCCGGGGCCCTCTGCAGCCTCTCCGGCCCGGCCCTCAGCGACACCGAACTCGACACCCTGGTTCCCACCCGCCTGCTCTCCAACGGCGCCGTGCTGGTCGATCAGCCACTGCCCCTACGGGATCTGATCATCGGCCTGGCCGACGTGGAGCTACCAGGCCACACCGAGCAACTGCTGGCCTTGCTGCACGGTCGAACCACCGAAGCCACGGCCTGACCGGCGGTGGCATCGGATGCCGCCCGGACGCCTCGACGAGCCTGGGCGGTGGCACAATCGTGCGATGACGGCCGCCAGAACCGCACGCCACCAAAGGATCTCGGCATTGTTGGCCTCTTGCAGCGATTCAGAGCTCGCCGAGTTGGTCGGCGCCGGCCGAGCAATATGCGCACCGACATGGAGCGGATCTACCTGACCGACTTCGGGATGCGCACATCCCCGAAATTCGATTTCTCACCCGTCGAGCGGGACTTCGCGAACAACGCACCACTCACGATGCCGCCTACGCCGCCATGCGACTGGTCAACTGGCTGGTGACCGACGTCTGCGGGGTGCCGACGCCGCCCACCGGCGGTCCGGTGAACGCCTTCTACTGGCGACTGCTCGACGGCGACCTCCATGCGCAGTACCCGGATATCTGAGGGGGATAGGCCGATTCCGGCAACGAATGTTACTGCGCTACAACGAATTCCTGCTCTACAAGGGATTGGGGAGACCCAGGGCGGTGTTCAGGCGATAGGCCCCGCGGAGTCCGTGGAACACCGCCATCGCCAGCGCTCCGGCCGACGCGCCGGCGATGCCTGCCATAGTGTGTGCGCCGAGATCGGCCCAGTATCCGATCGTGGCCGCCAACGTGAGACCGAGGGTTCCGGCCACGGCGTTGCGCAACGCGGAGTTGCCCCACACGTTCGGGAATTGTTCACCGACCATGCCTTTGACGAAATGCGGTACGGCGTTCGCGCCCATCATCCCGGCCGCCGACGCAAGGAGGACTGTAAGCCACATGAGGAATCACCTATCTTCAGTCAACAATGTTGACCGAAGATAGCAGCCGGTCCTCGTTCGGTCAACGCCATAGACTGATCAGGTGAGTTCCCGACCAGTCACTCGTGCTCAGCAGCGCCGCGATACCGAAGCACGCATCCTGCAGGCGGCGCGCAACCTGTTCGCCGAGGCCGGATACGAAGCGACCACCATCCGCGCGATCGCAGCCGAAGCGGCCACCGATCCCGGACTCGTCATGCGCTATTTCGGTTCGAAGGCAGACCTGTTCGCGCGGGTCGCGGGCATCGAATCGGACGCCGAGGTGACGGGCACGCCCGAGCAGGCGGCTGAACAATTACTGGCCGCTCTGGAAGACAAGCTCGCCGAGCAGCCGATAGACGCGCTGGCAGCGATCCGATCCATGTTCACCCACCCTGGAGCGGCCGACGACATCCGAACGGCCATGACGACCCGGCAGCGACAGGCCGCAGACCACATGGCCACCACCGACGCCGACCTGCGCGCGGGGCTCATCGGCGCAATCACCATCGGCGCCGTCATCGGGCGCCACCTGCTCCAACTCGACGGACTACGCGACGCCGAACCCGAACGGATCACGGCCATGCTCCGACACGCCTTCCACGACATCGTCCACGGCACACCGGAATCTCCGCCCGACCATGCCGCACCGGGCGCATCGCACGAATAGGCGCGTCGACGGTGTCGGTTCCGGAGGCCGGTGCGGAATTCGAGCGGGTTAGCGGCCGAGCATCGACGTGAACTGTTCGGGGACGCGCCCACCCTCGACTTGCGCCGCGGCCGCTTCGATGCGTGCCACATCGTCGATCGTCAATTCGACGTCGAGCGCTCCCAGGTTCTCTTCCAGGCGATGCGGTTTGGTTGTGCCGGGGATCGGCACGAACCACGGTTTCTGCGTCAGCACCCAGGCGAGAGCGATCTGGGCCGGTGTGGCTTCCTTGTCCTCGGCTATCTGCTGCAGCAAGTCGATCAGTGCTTGATTGGCCTGGCGTGCTCGAGGAGTGAAGCGCGGTAGCATGCGGCGGAGGTCGTCGTCGGCCAGCGTTGTCGTGGAGTCGATGGCGCCGGTCAGATAGCCCTTGCCCAGCGGGCTGTAGGGCACGAGGCCGATGCCCAGATTCTCCAAGGTCGGAATGACCTCGGCTTCGAGGTCTCGCGTCCAGAGCGAGTATTCACTCTGCAGCGCCGTCACAGGCTGCACGCTGTGGGCGCGGCTGATCGTCGTCGCGCCGGCCTCCGACAAACCGAAGTGCTTGACCTTACCTTCGGAAATCAGCTCCTTGACCGTGCCCGCTACCTCTTCGATGGGCACGTCGGGATCGACGCGGTGCTGGTAGAAGAGGTCGATATAATCTGTTCGCAAACGCCGAAGTGAGGCCTCGGTCACTCGGCGGATCTGCTCGGGTCGGCTATCGACCCCCGACGCCGGGGTCGGTCCGTTCTCTCCATGCTTGATACCGAACTTGGTGGCGATCACCACCTGGTCGCGCAC
Organism: Nocardia aobensis NBRC 100429; assembly: GCF_000308375.1. Lineage (GTDB taxonomy): Bacteria > Actinomycetota > Actinomycetes > Mycobacteriales > Mycobacteriaceae > Nocardia > Nocardia aobensis. The sequence goes on from NZ_BAFQ01000094.1 coordinate 138,377, forward strand.
CGGCGCCAGCGCCTGACCGACCAGCTCTTCATTGGTGAAAGGGCCATAGACTTCGGCGGTGTCGAAGAAAGTCACGCCGCGGTCTACTGCCGCCCGCAGCAGCCGCGTCATCTCGGCTGGGTCCGGGGTCGCACCGTAGAAGAAGCTCATGCCCATGCAGCCGAGCCCCAGGGCCGAAACTTCGAGTTGCTGTCCGAGTCTGCGCTTGTGCACTGGAGATGCTCCTTCGGGAAAGACCTTCCGGCCCTTTGCTTTCCCTGCGTTCAGCCGGGAACCGACCACAGGTTAAGCAGGCCTTGTGTCCGGCAGGGAGCCCCTCGTGATGCAGGTACCGAGAGAACCACCCTTGTCTGATGGACCGGCACTCTGCGCATGTGGCGTTCTCGGTGCTCCCTCTGCCGTGTTCCTCGCTAGCAGGGCTCGGTCCTACCTCACGGGCACCATCCTCCCGGTAGACGGCGACACTGCGACGACCGCATCGCGTACCTGGGCGACGCTGTGCCGGCGCGGTCATCGGGGGACCCGCAGTGCCTCCCTCGGATTACGGGTGGGACTTACGGTGAGGGGATGGCCACGATGGATCTGCGCACCGATATCCGGGAGTTTCTCAGCTCGCGTCGCGCCCGCATCACACCCGAGCAGGCGGGCCTGCCCGCTTACGGTGGCAATCGTCGGGTCGAAGGTCTGCGTCGCGAGGAGGTAGCGCTACTGGCGGGGGTATCGGTCGAGTACTACGTGCGTATGGAGCGCGGCAGCCTCGCCGGTGTCTCCGATGGCGTGCTGGACGCGTTGGCCTCTGCGTTGCAACTCGACGAGGCCGAGCGCGACCACCTGTTCCACCTCGCGCGCCGATCTTCCGGGGCACCCAGCGGGCCACGGCGGCGCAGGTCTGCCGTGACGGTGCGCTCGACGCTGCAGCAGGTGCTCGACGCCATCTCCGAGGCGCCGGCCTGGATCTGTAACGGACGTTATGACGTGCTCGCCATGAATCAACTTGCCCGCGCGCTGTTTTCACCGGTACTGGCCGACACGCGACGGCCAGCGAACACAGCGCGGTTCGTCTATCTGGCTGCCGAGGCGGCCAGAGATTTCTTTGTCGACTACGACCGAATCGCCGGTGACGTGGCCGCGAAGCTACGCATGGAAGCCGGCCGCAATCCGCACGACGAGGAGCTGATCGCTCTGGTCGGTGAACTGTCGACGTGCAGTGAGATATTCCGGCAGCGGTGGGCATCTCGCGACGTTCGGCTGCACCGGTCCGGACGCAAGCGGGTGCGCCATCCGATCGTGGGCCGGCTCGACTTGGACGTCGAGTCCCTGGAACTGCCCGCCGAACCCGGCCTGCATCTCACCGTCTACACCGCACCCGCGGGCACGCCGACCGCTGACAATCTGGCGCTCCTGGCGTCGTGGGCGGCCACCCAACAGACGCTGGCAACCGAACTCGAAGCGAACGACGGATAGTCCGCCCCCTTCTCTATGTGCGCCGCGACTCCAGTGCTTTGCGAATGAGTGCCCGTGCCGCACTGCTGGTTACGGACTGACCCGCGAGAATGTCGAACGCGCGGCCGTACTGGGCGATTTCCCTCGGTTGCGTGATGGTCAATTCGGCTGTGACGGTTTCCACCATCACGCGTTTGTCGTCGAACAGGGCGAAATTCGTCATGGATACGGCATATGATGCCTCCGCCGGAACGATGCCGACGAGTACGCGGGGCATACCTATCACGGCCAGCAGGCGGTCCAGCTGACCGACCATGATCCGATTGTCGCCGACCGTGGTTCGCAGTGCTTGTTCCGCGATGACGAAATGGAACCGATGGTTTCGCCGGTACAGAATCTGCTGTCGTTCCATACGTTTCGAAACGCCCGCTTCGATATCGTTCGGCACTCGCTGGAACTCGACGACGCTGCGCAGCACGTTCTCGGCGTATTCGGCGGTTTGGAGCAGGCCCGGGACGAGAAACGGGTGGTAGACCCGCAAGACGGCGGTCTCCGCTTCCCACTTGATCGAAGCTTGCTGACGCAGTTTCGTTCCTGTGCCGAGCACACGCCGCCATTCGAGCCACGCGGCTTCGAGATTCCGAAGTGTGGCTGTCAGTTCCGGTATCTGATCCTGCGAGGCGGTGAGAACGCACCAGGTACGGATGTCCGTCTCGGTCGGTTTCGTCTTGCCGTACTCGATCTTGGAGACCTTGGTTTGATGCCAGCCCGCGAGGCGTGCCAGTTCCGTACCGGTAAGGCCCGCATCCGAGCGAAGCTCCCGGAGCCGTGCCCCGAGAGCTTCTCTGGCCTGGTCCAGTGAATCGGTCACGACTCGTCGTAATCCGCCAGCGGCACTGCCAGTGACCACACACGTTCCTTGACCGACCGGATGTAGGCGACCAGTTGCGGATCGGTAGTCACGGCGCCGCCGAGCCACCGGCCGTCGATACCCGGTTCGAAGATCGTGAAGGCCACGACCGAATCATCGAACATCCACCAATCGTCGGTCGTCAGCAGTTCCGGGTCGATCCGGTGCCTGCTCAGGTAGCGGATATCCTCGCCCGCCTCGACATTCAGGCGCGCAACGTATTTGGCGTATCTGGTGTAGTCGCTGTGCGGAACGGTCACCACACGCGCCCGGTTGACCGCTACACCTCTGCGTTTGGTGTTCCGAACATGATCGAGCCACGGCTCGAACCACTGAAAATCATCAGTGGCTCCGGTGAGGAACCGGCGCAAAGGGGGGTAGTCGTCCGGATAGTAATTGTCGCGAACCTCGAGGTGGAACGCTTCACGCTGCGCCCGGCGGAAGAGGTCGTCGAACGCCTCACCCTGCACTAATTCCATTGCCGTAGAACGTCCTTCCTGGCTTCGGTACTTCGATGCAGGTTTCGTCGGTGCGGATGTCCATCTGAGCGAGGGCTTCGGCATCGGTCACCGCCTCACCGCTCAGGGTGAATGTTCCCCTGCCTGTGTCGTGAAGCTTGGCGCCGATGTATGTATCGGGCTCGGCGAAGCCGGCGAGTAGATGCGGTATTTCGACCATTCCGGGTGTGCCCGTCTTCCAGCCCTGTACGACGTAGCTTCCTCTGTCGGTCGCGAACAGGGCCGGGCAGCCGCCACCCTCCGAGCCGCCCTTGCCGAGAAATGTCAACCGCATGTCTGAGCCTCCGATCGAATTATGCGGATTCATGCTCCGTCAGGGACCATCGTGGCCGAAAAATGAAGGCATTGACCAGTTTCGATGCATTTCGAGCATACTCGTGCATGGCTCTGGATCGGAGCGCTTGCCGTTTCTACTGTCGTCTTCAGCCGCCCGGAGCAGGTGTCTCGTCCCGGCTCCGGGTTGCTTACCAATGGGTTCGACTGATGGGTTCGCCTCAGGAGGAGCGGTGCGGCACTTTCTGATCAGGGTGCATTGCTGTGGCCCGCGGTGGGTTGTTCATGCACCGCGGTTGTGTGCGTGGACGGTGGTCGGCGACAAGCGGAGCATCGCACGGAGTGCCAGGGCGATGGTTTCGGCCGTGGCACGGCTCGACCCGGCGCGCTTCGAGGTGGAACTCGTTGCGGGCCGGGCCCTTCGGGATGAAGGCGAGTTCGTGGAGGCGCTCGCGCGGCGGTGGGGTGGCCCCGTCGGCTCCGGCACCGATTGCCCGGAGCAGGTCACGGCGGCGGACAACGCCCGATCGACGGTGTGCCCGTATGTGGTGGACGTGGACGCCCGGAGGCCGGAGAATGTTCCTCCACTGCTGTTCAACCTTCGGTTGCATGCCGGGCACGGGTGCAGGTCCGAGATCACTTTGGCGAGGATCTGCCGCGAGCGAGGGCATCTGCCCCCGGATTAGTGCTGCAGTGCCAGTTGTCGATCCGTGACGTCGAGGGCGAAGGCGTCGCAGGCCGGTCGTTTGCCGGGAACCTGCGGGTATGGAAACGGAGACGGCGTGCAAGCATGTTCGACATGGCGATTGCTACGGGATCCATTGCTCACGTCCGTCTCACGGTGTGCGATATCGGCCGCTCGCGAGACTTCTACGACAAGGTTTTCGGCTGGCCTGTGGCGCTGGAGGTTTCGGCCAATGCGGATCAGGAGACGCGCGAGCGCCTCGGTTTTCTCTACGGCGGGGTGATCTACCGGTTGGAACACGGGTTGCTCGGGCTGCGGCCCGTGGGCAACGACCGGTTCGACGAGAATCGCGTCGGTCTCGACCACCTCGCTTTCCCTGTTGCCTCACTCGACGAATTGGAAGCCGCCGCAGCGCATCTGGACGGGTGCGGGGTCGCGCATGAGGACATCAAGGACATCGGTGCCAGTTACATACTGGAGTTCCGGGATCCGGACAATATCGCCTTGGAGCTGGTCGCACCCAAGTAGCCGTCAGATGGGTGTACGGAGGCGACAGCCGGGCTCGGGGTAGTCGGCGTCTCCGCCGCGCCGCCGAGCCCGGGCGCTCGGCCCCATCGATCCGGCGTCGCGCCCGGTCATGGGGCCGTGCCCGCCGCCGCGACCTACCGACTCAGGGTGCGGTCGAACAGTGCCAGGAGTTCGCGGTAGTGCCGCTCGGCGGCTTCGGGGTCGTAGGCGGAGGTGTCGGCCTGGGTGAACCCGTGGTGGGCGCCCGCGTAGACCTCGGTGCGGTGGCGAATGCCGGCGTCGGCGAGCGCCTTGTCGAAGGCGCCGATGTGTTCGGCGGTCATGTGGTCGTCCTCGCCGGCGTGGGCGAAATACAGTTCACCCGTGATGTTTCCGATGCTGAGGTGCGGGCTGTCGGCGGTGTCGGTGACGAGCGGTCCGCCGTGGAATCCGGCCGCCGCCGCGACCCGATCGGGGAACATGGCGGCGGTCAACACGGCCAATCGGGCGCCCATGCAATAGCCGGTGACTCCGGCCTTGCCCGCGGTGACCTTCGGTGAGGTCGTGAGCCAGTCGAGGTAGGCGTCGGCATCGGAGCGCCAGAGCTCCGGTGTCAGGTCACGGATCATGGGGAAGACCTGCTGGAAGATCTCGGGTCGCTGCGCCGGGTCGATGAAGTCCGGCAACTCGATGACGGGTGCGCGCCCGTGGCGGTAGTAGGCGTTGGGAAGCAGGACGGTGTAGCCGCCGGCGGCGATCCGGTCGGCCAGCGCCCGCAGGCTGGGCCGCAGCCCGAACCCGTCCTGGATCACCAGCACTCCGGGATGGGCGGCGCCGTCGGCGGGGGAGGTGAGGTAGGCGTCGGCGACACCGTCGGGTGTCCGCACGTCGACCGAAATGCCGTGCGTTGCAGTCATTGTCGAATCCTTCTGTCGTAGTCGAGTTTTCGTGATCGATACGACGAAGGCGGAGCCCGGGCGACACCACGGCGAGCCCGGTCGATACGCGAGCCCGTACCGGCCCGCACGGCGCTCAGAAGAGCACCGGGTAACCCATCCGTGTGTGGCGCGAAGCCGTCCCGGTAGACATCGCCTCACACCATAGCCCGCCGCGCCGCGCCGGTGGAACCGTCGGCACCTGTCGACCCGGCGCGGCACATCCCGGTAGGCGGAATGCCGGTCCGCCCCGCGCCCGTCGGTTGGTAGGACGAATCTCGCGATTCTCGTGACGGCACGACTGATAGGGGCTTCGATGCGGGATCTGTTCGACAACACCGACATGACGGGACTGGCCGCGGCGATCGAGGCCGGTGACGTGTCGGCCGAGGAGGTCCTCGACGTCAGTCTGAGCCGGCTCGCGGAGCGCAATCCGGCGATCAACGCGGTGGTGAGCGAACGCGGTGACCAGGCGCGCCGGGAGGTGGCCGCGGGGTTACCCGATGGGCCGCTGCGCGGGATTCCGTTCGTGATCAAGGATCTGCACATGGATGTCGCGGGGCTGCCGACGACCAACGGTTCCCGCCTGTTCGCCGATGCCGTCGCCACCGCGGATTCCGAACTGGTGCAACGGTATCGGCGCGCCGGCATGGTGATCATCGGCAAAACCAATGCGCCGGAGTTCGGGTTGAACGCGAGCACGGAACCGGTGCTGTTCGGGCCGACGCGCAATCCGCATCGCCTCGACCATTCCGCCGGCGGTTCCTCGGGTGGTTCGGCGGCGGCGGTGGCCGCGGGAATCGTGCCCGCCGGTCAGGCCAGCGACGGCGGTGGATCCATCCGCATCCCCGCCTCGTCGTGCGGTCTGGTGGGCCTCAAACCCAGCCGCGGCCGGGTGCCGGCATATCCGGCACGGAATTTGCTGGCCGTGCCGATGACCGTCAACCACGCCCTCACCCGCAGTGTGCGCGATACGGCGATATTGCTGGATATCGGCGCCGGCGCCGTCCCCGGCGATCCGTACGTGATCGCCGCGCCGTCGATGCGCTATGTCGACGCCCTGCGTATCGATCCGGGTCACCTGCGCATCGGAATCGCGACGACGCTGCCTTCGGGCGCTGCGGTACATCCCGATTGTGTTGCGGCGACACGCGATATCGCCGGCGTCCTCGCGGACCTCGGCCACGACGTCGTGGACGAGGCGCCGGACTTTCCCTTCGAGGAAATCATGAGCGGGCTGCAGTATCTGATGGCGGTGCCGGTCGCGGTGGAGGTGAAGGCGCGCCTGGCGGCGCTCGGCCGCGACCTGCGCGACGACGACCTCGAACCGATGACCCGGATGATCTATGACGCCGCGAATCAGGACAGCGCGGCGGATTATGTCCGTGCGCTGCGCGACCTCGAAACGGCCGCGACCATGCTGGGCGGCTACTTCGCGGACCACGATCTGCTGCTCACACCGACGCTGGGGACGGTCGTCGCGCCGCTGGGCCTGCTCGACACCACCGACCCGGCGTCGTTGTGGGAGCACGCGATGTCGTTCAGCGGTATGACGAGCCCGTTCAACGTGACCGGACAACCGGCGATCTCGCTTCCGCTGGGCATCGACAGCGCCGGAATGCCGGTCGGTGTCCAGCTGGTCGCCGCGTTCGGTCGCGAAGATCTGTTGCTGCAGGTCGCGGCGCAACTCGAGCAGGCGCGTCCATGGCGCACGACTCCGGTGTGGCCGCCCGCCGAGTGACCGCGGTGCGATCCTGGTCGTCGTTTCGCTCAGTGGGAGTTGAGGATTGGCAACCCACGGAACCGCCGGTACCGTGCGCACATGCCGGACATGTCTGTCTTCCGTGAGATCGCGGCGCGCGTGAACAACTGGGGGCGCTGGGGCGCCGACGACGAAATCGGCACCCTGAACTTCGTCACCGACGAGGTGGTACGGGCCGCCGCGGCGACCGTGCGCACGGGCCGGCGGGTCGGGCTGGCGCTGCCGCTGCATCAGCGCGGCGTGCAGACCGGGCTCGTGCCCGGGCGCGTGAATCCGCTGCACACCATGGTCGCCCTGAACTGGGAGATGTTCGGCCCCGGCACGATTGCGACCAGCGATGATTCGATCACCATGGGGTTGCAGGCGGGCACGCACTGGGACGGCCTGGGACATGTCTCCTATGCCGGGCGCCTCTACAACGGCCGTCCCGCCGACTCGATCACCGCCCACCGCGGTGCGCGGTTCAGCGGTATCGAGAAGGTGCCCCACCTGGTATCGCGCGGAGTGCTGCTCGACGTCGCGCACGCCCGCGGAGTCGATCGACTGGCCGCCGATCACGCCGTCTCACCGGAGGATCTCGACGCCGCCGCCGCGCTGGCGCGGGTGCAGGTACGGCCCGGAGATGTGGTGCTCGTGCGCACCGGACAGATGCGGCTCTACCTCGCCGGTGACCGCGAGGGCTACGCGACGCCGTCGCCGGGGTTGTCGGTGCGTTGCCCGGAATGGTTCCACGCCCGCGACGTCGCCGCCGTCGCCACCGATACGCTCACCTTCGAGATCTGCCCGCCCGAGGCGGACGGGCCGTGGCTGGCGGTACATGCCCTGCACCTGGTCGAAATGGGCATGCTGCAGGGGCAGAACTGGAACCTCGAGGACCTGTCGCGGGTGTGCGCCGAGGACGGCCGCTACGAATTCCTGCTGTCGGCGATGCCGGAACCGTTCGTCGGCGCCACCGGGAGTCCGGTCGCCCCGGTCGCGATCTTCTGACCGCTGCGCGGCGCGCCGGGGCGCGGTGGTTACGGTTGGGGACGCGGCATCGGTGGCGGTAGGTGAGTGAGGTGGTCATGGGGAATCGCGCGGCGGATTCGATCGTCCCGGGGAGCTTCGCGACCGCTCCGGAGTCCTACGCGGATCACTCGATCGGCGACATCGTTCGCCTCTGGGCGCAGCACATCCCGGATCACGCGGCTTTCGTCACCGTGGGCGGGTCGACCAGCTGGAGCGAATACGACCGGTCGGCGGACACGATCCGCGACGAGGTGCGTACTACTCCCGGCGGCCCGCGTTCGCGGGTCGCGCTGCTGTTGCCGGATACCGCCGCCGTCCACGCGGCGCTGTGCGGATGCTCGCGCGCGGGCCGTATCGCCGCGGCTGTCGGAGTGCGGTCGGGCGTTCGCGAGATCGCGCATGTGATGCGCCGGACCGGTTCGTCGACACTGATCACCGTGCCCGAGATTCGCGGCAGAACCTGGCGGACGCTGGTCCGGGAACTGGGGGCCGAGGGTGTGATGCCGGGTGACGTCCTGGTGGTCGACGAGCAGTCGGGCGCCCTCGAACATCATCGCATCGGCGCACAGCAGATGCACGAGAACCTTTCTGCCGGTATGCCTTTCACGCCGTCGCAGGTTTCCGTTCTCAACTCGACCTCGGGAACGACCGGGACACCGAAGATCGTCGCGCACACCGAACGACGATGGACGGCCTTCGCACGCGAAGCGATGCTGGGTGCCCGGATCGGTCCCCGGGACGTCATCTGCTCGGTGGTTCCGGCGCCGTACGGATTCGGCCTCTGGTCGGCGCATTTCCTGCCCGCACTGCTGGGCATCCCGGTCGTCGTCACCGCCCGCTTCGACGCCGAGGAGACCGCGATGCTCATCGAGCGTGAGCACGTCACCGTATTGTGCTGTGTCAGTACACAATTCAAGATGCTGTTGCGTTCCGGAACGCTCGAACGCCATGACATGTCCAGCCTGCGGGTGCTGTACACCGGCGGGGAGCCCGTGCCGTATCGCGATGCCCGCGCGTTCGAGGAACGAACCGGCGCCAAGGTCCTGCAGTTCTACGGCTCCAACGAGAGCGGCGCGGTGAGCCGGACCACCCTCGACGACGATACCGACACCAGGCTGCGCACCTGCGGCCGCACACTCCCCATGATGAACGTCCGCGTGCTCGACGAGGTCGGCGCCGATGTGGACGGTGAGGTGCGGCGTGGCCGGCCTGCGGTGCGCGGGCCGCTGGTCTCGGCGGGCTACTGGGACGATCCGGCCGCCGATGCCGAGTTGTACACGCCCGACGGGTGGACACTGCTCGGCGACATCGTGGAGATCGACGAGACCGACCGGGTCCGGGTGGTCGGGCGGACATCGGATTTCGTCATCCGGGGCGGCAAGAACGTATCGATCACCGAAATCGAGGAACTCGTGCGCGAGCACGAGTCGGTCACCGACGTCGCCGTCGTCGGTGTTCCCGACGACGTCTACGGCGAACGCGTCTGTGCCGTGGTCGTTCTCGCCGACGGCGCGACCCTGGACGCGGCGGACCTGTCGGCCCGGCTCGAATCTCGCGGGGTCACCAAGGAATACACGCCCGAATATGTCGTGGCGGTGGCTCGGCTCCGGCTCGGCCCGGGCGGCAAGACCGACCGCGGCGCCGCGCGAGACACCGCGATGCGCACGCTGGGGCTGCGGTGACCGGACTCGAACTTCCCGATCTGCCGGTCCGGGCCGTCCTCGGCCATCTGGTCGCGACGTTGGCCGACCGGCAGACCGCGGTCCTGGTCGCGCCGCCGGGCACCGGGAAGACGACGCTGGTGCCGTTGGCGCTGGCGCAGAACAACCCTGGTCGGGTGCTGGTAGCCGAGCCACGGCGGCTGGCAGCCCGGGCCGCGGCCGCGCGGATGGCCGCGCTGCTCGGCGAGCAGGTGGGCGAAACCGTGGGTTACTCGGTCCGTGGCGATCGACGAGTCGGACGGCGGACCCGCGTCGAGGTCGTGACCTCCGGCTTGCTGGTGCGCCGCCTGCAGGACGATCCGGAGTTGGCGGGGGTGGACGTGGTCGTGCTCGACGAATGTCACGAACGCCATCTCGACGCGGATCTGCTGTTGGCGCTGCTGCTGGACGCCCGGGCCGGATTGCGGCCCGACCTGCGTGTCCTCGCCACCTCGGCCACGGTTGCCGCCGAACGGCTTTCGGCCCTGCTGAGTACCGAAGACGCGGCGCCGGTGGTGCGGGTCGAAGCGCAGACCTTTCCCGTGGACACGACATACCTCTCGCCCTTGCCCCGGGAGCGCATCGACGCGCAGGTCGCACGCGCCACCCGAACCGCGCTGGCCGAAACCGCGGGCGACATCCTGGTATTCCTGCCCGGTGCGGCCGAAATTCGAAGAGTCGCAGCACTTCTGAACGACCAGGACGACGTGGATATCGTCGCGCTGCACGGCAGACTGAGCGCGGCGAGCCAGGACACGGCGTTGCGTGCCGGACCGCGGCGGCGCGTGGTGCTCGCCACGGCGGTGGCGGAGTCGAGCCTGACGGTGCCCGGCGTGCGTGCCGTGGTCGATTCGGGCCTGGCACGAGTGCCACGCATCGATCGGGCACGCGGACTGTCCGGGTTGGCCACGGTCCGTGTCTCGGCGGCCGTCGCCGACCAACGGGCCGGGCGGGCCGGGCGCGAGGCACCGGGCCGGGTGTGGCGATGCTGGCCGGAGCACGAGCACGCCACCCTGCCCGCCTATCCCGAGCCGGAGATCCGCACCGCGGATCTGACCCGGCTGGCCTTGGAACTGGCCTGCTGGGGCACGGCGGACGGGCAGCGGCTCAGTTGGTGGGATCCACCGCCGGCCGGTGGGCTGACCGCGGGCCGGAATGTGCTGCAGGCGTTGGGAGCCGTGAACGCCGACGGCGCGGTGACCGAGCGCGGGCGACGGATGGCCCGCATCGGGCTGCACCCGCGACTGGCACGCGCGTTGCTCGACGGAGCGGCCGAAGTGGGAGCACGAACGGCGGCGGAAGTCGTCGCCGTCCTCGACGACGACACCCTGGTCTCGGGCGTCGATCTCACGGCCGGCCTGCGTCGGCTCCGCCGCGAGCAGCCGGCGCGCTGGCGACGCGAGGCCGAGCGGCTGGCCCGAACGGTCGACGGGCCGGAGGGCACCGACGATCCCGCTTATGTGGTGGCGCTGGCATATCCGGAGCGACTCGCGCGGCGGCGCGCCGCGGGCTCGGCGAGCTATCTCATGGCCGGCGGTACCGCGGTCACGCTGCCGCCCGGCTCCGGGACCGGCGATCCGGAATGGCTGGCGGTCGGCGTCGCTACTCGCGACCCCGGTCGTTCCGAGGGCTACATCCGGCTGGCCGCGGTCGCGGACGAACGCCTCGCTCGCCGCGCCGCGGCGGATCTGCTGACGACCGTCGACGAGGTCGAGTGGGCCGACGGCGATGTGGTGGCGCGGCGCATCGAACGGCTGGGTGCGATCACCTTGTCGGAGAAGGCACTTCGCGACCCGGATCCGAGTTTGCTCGCCGCCGCCGTGCGCCGCGGGCTGACCTCGTCCGGACTCGGCCTGCTGTCCTGGCCCGCGGAGGCCACCGCTCTGCGTCAGCGCCTCGACTTCCTGCACCGCACCCTCGGCGACCCATGGCCGGCGGTCGACGACGAGGCATTGCTCGCCACCGCCGACACCTGGCTCGGCCCCGAACTCGCCGGTGCGCGCCGCCGCACCGACCTCGAACGCGTCGACACCGCGCAAGCCCTGCGTCGCCTGCTGCCCTGGCCGGATGCGGCGCGCATGGACGAACTGGCACCGGAACGTGTGCCGGTCCCGTCCGGCAGCCACCCCCGCATCGACTACTCCGCCGATCCGCCGGTACTGGCGATCAAGGTGCAGGAGATCTTCGGCTGGACGGACGCACCGCGCCTGGCCGACGGTCGCGTCCCGATCGTGCTGCATCTGCTCTCACCCGCTCAGCGTCCGGTCGCGGTGACCGCGGATCTCGCCTCGTTCTGGCGCACCGGCTGGCCTCGCGTCCGCGCGGATCTACGCGGCCGCTACCCCAAACACGCCTGGCCCGAAGACCCCACCACGGTGCCCGCCCACCGCGGGACCGCTCGCAACGCGGGCCGCGGTTAGGCCGGACCCGCGTTCTCGGCGCCGGACGCCTCCGGCACGCGAACCGCGACATCCTCGATGAAGTCGACCACCAGTTCCCGCCGCGAGAACAACCAGTTTTCCCCCGAGCGGGCGAAGGTGTCCTGATAACGGATGGCGACCCGCCGGTCCCGGTAGCCGTCTGCCCGGCGCGAGATGTGGTGCGCCGTGCCATAGACCTCACCCCGCATGCGGTCGCCCGAAATCGGCTCGAGCACGAGCTGTTCCACGACGTGCCGGGTCAGCACGAAACGAGACACCGAGTTCACCACCGACGAAACCACGCTCTGCCTGCCCACCAGCTCGATGGCCTGCTCCGTCCCGTTCAGCACAGGGGGCAACACGAGGACCGCGTCGGGAGCGAACAGCGCGGTGAGCGCCGCACTGTCGCGGCGGTCGACGGCGCGCGCATATCCCGCCGCGAGTGCGGTGACGGCAAGTCGGTCCGGGGATTCCACGCTCCCATCCTCGCCGCTCGACCCGGCGCGGGACCAGAGCTTTCCGGTGGGTGGGACCTCGCCGGTCATCCGATCGGTCGACACCGCTAACGTGCGAACGACGTATCGCGACACCCGCGAACGGCAGAGGAGAACCACGATGGATTCGATGACGTCGGCCGAACCGGAACCGGAAAGCGTTCCCACAGTGCGCGATTCGCCTGCCGACATCGTCCTCACGTCAAAGCAGCAGGACGTCCCGGTCGACCGCGCGACAGCCGCGGCGCGGCGGGTGATCGACGCGCTGCTGCGCACCGATCGGGCGAATGCGAATCTCGACCGGGTCGCCGAGGAACTCGACAGCATCGCCGACCACCTCGAACAGCACGCCCTGGTGGTCGCGGAACGGCTGATCGATATGTGGCGCGGTGAGGGTGTGACCCGCCACGACCCGGTCACCGGACCGGAGAATGCGATCGCACCGCCTCTCGCGCTCACCGGCCGTGCGGACGGATCGGTGGAGGGTGTCGTGACCCTGACGCTTCCGTATCAGGGACCGCCGGGACATGTGCACGGGGGAGTGGCGGCACTGTTGCTCGACCACACGCTCGGGGTGGCGAACGCCTGGTCGGGACGCAGCGGCGCGACGGCGCAACTGAATGTGCGGTATCACCGCCCGACTCCTTTGTTCGCACCGCTCACGGTCAGCGGCCGGATGGTGTCGGAGGACGGCCGCAAGATCAATTCGACCGGCGCGATCCACACCGCCGACGGCACGCTCTGCGTCTCGGTGGAGGGTTTGTTCATCGACAAGCGGGTTCCCCGGCCACGCTGACGAGCGACCGGAAACGATCGTCCCTGTCCCCGAGCGAGAGATGTCTGTCCATGAAGGTCCTGATCGTCGGCGGCACCGGCATGATCGGCGTGCATGCCGCGCTGCACCTGCGCGAGCACGGTGACGACGTCACCGTCGCGGGTCGCGGCCCGATATCGGCCGAATCACCGGTCGCCGAATTTCCTCTGCTGCTGGGCGATTACACGGTGCCCACCTTCACCCCGGCACAACTGGAACACTTCGACGGCATCGTGTTCGCCGCGGGGCAGGACGTGCGGCACAAGACTTCCGAAGACGACACCCGGCAGTTCTGGGAGACCGCCCAGAGCGTCGGCGTACCCCGTTTCGCGGCACTGGCCAAGCGGGCCGGCGTGCCGCGCTTCGTGCAGGTCGGCAGCTACTACCACCAGCTGCGCCCCGACCTCGCCGAGCACAATCCGTACATCGCGGCCCGCAAAGCCGCCGATGAAGGCGTTCGCGCGCTCGCCGACGACTCGTTCGCCGCGTGCACCCTCAATCCGCCGTCGATCATCGGTGCCGTGCCCGGACCGTCGGCTCGCCGGTATCGGCGAATGGTGTCCTGGGCGACCGGGAACGAACCCGACATCCCCGACTTCGCACCGCCCGGCGGCACCAACTACATGTCCGCCGCCTCACTCGCACAAGCGATTCGGGGCGCGCTGGTGCGCGGTGAGCCGGGTGCGGCCTATCTCGTCGGCGATCAGAACCTGTCCTATCGGGAGTTCTTCCAGATGCTCGTCGATGCCGCCGGCGGCGGGCGAATCATCGCCGAGCGCGACGAGCAGCATCGATTGCAGCCGGACGCCTCGATCATCCAGGGCCGCGGCAACACTCTGGCCTACGAACCGGATGCCGGCGAGGTGCGTCTGCTCGGCTACACCCGCGACGACTGTGCTCGTGCCGTGCGAGCACTCGTGGACGTGGTGTCGGCCGCGCGCTGACCCGGTGCACAGTCCGTTCCGGCGATAGGCGGGAAATCCGCGGCAATTGGCGGCAGGATGGCAGGTATGCGCGCACTCATCCAACTCCGTCCCTCCGCCGATCTGATTGCCGCAGTTGCCGATCCGGCCGTCGCGGTGACCCCCGCCGATGTCGCCGGGGATTTGCCCGGGTTCGACCTCGACCACGACTTCGCCCCGCTGTCCGTCCCGGATACGGTGGCCGCCGAACAGGCGGGCGCGGGTTCGGTGGTGGTGCGCGGACAGATCCCCGACGCCGACCTCGACGCGACGGTGGCGCGACTGACCGGAACCCGCGGCGTGGCAGGCGTTTTCGCCGACCCGCGGATCGAGACGAACCTCACCTGCGGCGGCGATCCGGCGGTCGGCACCTGGCACGACGTCCAAACCCTCTTGCACACCGGCGATCTGGCCGCCGCGGGAATGGACGGAAAATCCGTCGCGGTGGCGATCGTCGACACCGGGATCAACGCCGCCCGGGTCCAGCAGGCGCGCGGCGGGCCGGTGACCGTCGATACCGCGCGCAGCTGGAATCCGCCGGGGGTGAGCGGCACGGCCGGACAGTTCCCGGTCGACCACGGATCGATGTGCGCGTTCGACACCCTGATCGGCGCGCCGAACGCCACCCTGCTCGATATACCGGTGCTGCAGAGCAAGACTCGCGGCGGCTCCACCATGGACGGGCTGCTCTCGGACGCGCTGGCCGCCTACGCCCATCTGCGCACCGTGCTCACCGATCAGCCGGAGGCCACCCGCACGCTGGTGATCAGCAACAGCTGGGGCGCGTTCTCACCGGACTGGGACTTCCCGGTGGGGCAGCCCGGCAACTACTCCGACAATCCGTCCCATCCGTTCAACGTGATCGTCGGCTCGCTCGAATCGGCCGGCGCCGACATCCTGTTCGCTGCCGGCAACTGCGGCCGCGACTGCCCCGATTCGCGGTGCGCGTACCGGGATCGGCCGATCGGCGGCGCGAACTCACATCCGAGCGTGCTGAGCATCGGCGGCGCGGACACCAAGGGGCAACGCGTCGGCTACTCCTCGCAGGGGCCGGGCCGGCTGTCCGATCGCAAACCCGACATCTGCAGCTACACCCACTTCCTCGGGTCCACGGTGTTCGGCGCGAAGGAACCCGACACCGGCACGTCGGCCGCCTGCCCGGTCGCCGCCGGGCTGGTCGCGGCGATCCGGACCGTCTACCCGGCGAGCAAACTGGCCCCGGCGCAGCTGCGAGATCTGTTGCGGCGCACCGCGACCGCGCAGCCCGGCGGATTCGACTACGACTACGGATTCGGTGTGGTCGACGCCGCCGCCCTGCTGGCGGAGCTGAAGAACACCGAGATCCGCGCGTAGCGTGGAACCATGCCGCTGCTCACCGTCCGGCTCGCCACCGACCCCACATTGGCGGCGGCGCTGCGCGAACTGCATCTCACGGAGGCCGAGGTCGACCTCGACTACGGCCTCGTCGCAGTGGACCCGGACCAGCACCTGTACGCGCTGCGAGTGAGCGATGCGGCCGCGACGCGGGCGGCGGCGGTCTCGGATACCGCCGAGATCTTCGCCGATCCGCGCATCGGCCCGGCGCACGACGCCGGGCCGGACACGCGATCGCCCCGGCTTCCGCCCGACGACTCCGCCCCGGCCTGATCGCGCACGAATTACGCGGTCCCGCTGCCGAATTGGCCCGTATGCGCTATACATCGGCGATACGTTCCCAACCCGCGAGGAGCCTTCCCGTGTCCGATCATCCGGTCGACCTCCGCACCGATGTGGCACACCCCGCCCGTATGTACGACTACTTTCTCGGCGGCAAGGACCACTACGAGGCCGACCGCCGCGCCGCCGAGACCGCTCTCGCGAACTTCCCGGCGGTCCGCCTGACCGCACGCACCAACCGCGAATTCATGCGCACCGCGACGCGTTATCTCGCCGAGCAGGGCGTGCGCCAGTTCCTCGACATCGGCACCGGCATCCCGACCGAACCCAATCTGCACCAGGTCGCGCAGGAACAGGCGTGTGAATCGCGGGTGGTGTACGTCGACAACGATCCGATCGTGCTCGCGCACGCGCGGGCCCTGCTGGTGAGCGCGCCCGAAGGCCGCACCACCTATGTGCAGGCCGACGCCGCGAATCCCGAGGCGATCCTCGGCTCCCGCGAACTGCGCGACACTCTGGATCTGTCGCAACCGGTGGCGATTTCGCTGATGGCGGTGGTCCATTTCGTCCCCGGCGACGTCTACGCCATGGTGAACACGCTGATGGACGCGCTGGCTCCCGGCTCGTATCTCGCGATGAGCCATGTCACGACGGATTTCGACAGCGGCGCCAACGATCCCGACGGGATGAGCCGGCTGCTGCGGGTGTATTCGGATCAGGGCATTCCGGTGCGCCCGCGCAGCCGCGAGGAGGTCGCCCGCTTCTTCGACGGCCTCGAACTCGTCGAACCGGGTGTCGAGGTGATTCACCGGTGGCGGCAGAAGGGCATCGAACATCCCGCCGACCACGACAAGAAGGTGTCGCTGTACGGCGCGGTCGGCCGGAAGGTGTGAGCACCGACCGCGAATTCACCCGCAACGTGTGACGCGCGCCCGCCGCCACCGTCGTTAGCGTCGCTGCCGAGCGGCAACGACGGTGTGTGATCGGAAGACCGGTCCTGCGGACGGGTGGAGGACAGGTGGCGGCACGCTGGGTGATATTCGAGTCGTTGGCGGGATATCGCCCGCAATGGTTGCGTGCCGACGTCGTCGCCGGCCTCACAGTGTGGGCGGTTCTGGTGCCGGAAGCACTGGCCTACGCATCGATCGCGGGTGTGCCTCCGGTGGTGGGTCTCTACGCCGCCGTGCCGTCGCTCGTGTTGTACGCGCTGGCGGGCAGTTCCCGGCATCTGGTGGTGGGGCCCATGTCGGCGACCGCGGCGTTGTCGGCGGCGATCGTGACGCCGATGGCGGGCGCCGACGGCGGCCGCTACATCGCGTTGTCGGCGGGGCTCGCCATCGCGACCGGAATCGTGGGCCTGATCGCGGGCGCGATCCGGCTCGGCTTCGTCGCGGCGTTCATTTCCGAACCGGTGCTGAAGGGGTTCATCATCGGGCTGGCGTTGACCATCATCATCGGCCAGGTGCCGAAACTGCTCGGCATCCACAAACACGAGGGCAATTTCTTCGAACAAGCCTGGGGTGTGCTGCGCCATCTCGGCGATGCGCAGTGGCGGACCGTGGTGGTCGGTGCCGTGAGCCTGGCGATCGTGCTGGTGGTGAAGCGCTGGCTGCCGCTGGTACCCGGTTCGCTGCTCGCCGTGCTGGTCGGAATCGGCGCGGTGGCCGTGTTCGATCTGGACGAGCGGGGCGTCGCCATCGTCGGTCACATCGATTCGGGCCTGCCGGCGCTGGGGCTTCCGGACGGGCTCGATGTCGGCAACTACATCGATCTGCTGGGCCCCGCGGTCGGGGTGCTGCTGATCGGCTTCGCCGAGGGCCTGGGCGCGGCGAAAACCTATGCGGCCAAAGCGGGTTACCAGATCGACGCCAACCGCGAACTGCTCGGACTGGGTGCGGCGAATCTGGGCGCCGGGCTGTCGTCGGGCATGGTCGTGAACGGCAGCCTGTCCAAGACCGCCGTCAACGGCTCGGCAGGTGCCAGATCACAGGGCAGTGGGCTGGTGGTGGCGGCGCTGACCGTGCTGACCCTGCTGTTCCTCACCGGTCTGTTCGAGAACCTGCCCGAGGCGACGCTGGCGGGTGTGGTGATCGCCGCGGTGATCGAGCTGGTCGACTTCGCGGCGCTGCGGCGGCTGTATCAGGTGTGGACGCAGCGACTCGGCGGAATCTACGGCAAGGCCGCCCGCGCCGACTTCGCCGCCGCCGTCGCGGCGATGGTCGGCGTCCTGCTGTTCGATACGCTGCCCGGCCTGCTGATCGGCATCGGCATCTCCATGCTGCTGCTGGTGTATCGCACGTCCCGCCCGCATGTGGCGCCCGTGGTGCGGTCGGGCACGCTGTGGCTGGACGCGGACCGGCATCCGGAGTTGACCCAGCGGCCCGACCTCGTAGTGGTGCGGGTCGAGTCGGGTCTGTTCTTCGCCAACGCCGACTATGTGCGCGGACGTATCGAGCAGTTGTGCACCGACCGGACCCGGCTGGTCGTGCTCGATGCCGAGACCTCACCGAGCATCGACGTCACGGCCGCGGCGATGCTGGCGGACCTGCGCGACGATCTGGGCCGGCGCCATATCGACTTCCGGATCGCCCGCTCGATCGGCCAGTTCGGTGACGCGCTCGGCACCGCGCAAGCGCAGGCGACACCGGTCGGGCTGTATCCGACCGTGACGGAGGCGGTCGCGGACCTGCCCGATGTGGATGAACACTCCGACGGCGCCGAGCCGACACGTTAGGAGAACACGGCCCCGGCAGCGCCGGGCGAGCGGTGAAAGCACTCGAAGCGATCTGGGAAGACCATGGTGGTCAGGGACGGTGGAGTGCGTCGAAGGTGATGGCGAGTGTGACCGGTGAGTCCAGGACCAAGGCGGTGCGGTGGACCTTGTGGGGCATGTATCGCAATCCGGACCAGTCGAGGCGGTACTCCTCGATGCGGTCGATTGTTTCCCAGCTCTTGTCGAAGTGAACGATCAGGTAGGCGGGTATTCCGGTGCGTGCGTAGAGCGTGTGTTTCTCACTGGTGTCTGTGTCTACCGTGCTTTTCGAGACGACTTCGACGATGAGGGCGATGTGGTCGCGGACGGTGTTGATGTCATACGGTTCGCAATCGCGAACGAAGATATCGGGGTAGCGGACGTTGAGCCGGTGGTCGGTTCGGCGATCGTCCGTGTCGGCGAACCGGACAGCGACATCGGACCCGACTCGCAAGCACGGACCCGCGGGATCGCGCGCGTCGTCCAAGGCTGTGGCGAGCCGACGCACGACTCGGCTGTGCGCCTCGCTCTGGGCCATCAGTCGCACCACGGCACCGTCCACGATCTCGACGTCGCCGAATGTGCCGCTGAATGCATCGGGCTCGGTGGCCAGAAACTCTTCGGCGGTGATTCGCGTATGCGCGTCGGGATTGGATACCGTCACAGTCAGCTCCTCATGGTGATCGTCGGCTCGAGCCTACGACACCTCACACCAGGAGCACGGTGTGATCCGGCCAGTTGCGATCCGGAACAACGCCGCGACGAGATGAGCGGATCCTCCCCACGAAGTCGGTCCGACTCGATAGAATCACGGGAAACAGATAACCCCCGGCCGAAGCCGGGGGTTATCTGTAACTCCGAGTTACACACAGTGTCCGGAGGGGGACTTGAACCCCCACGCCCGTTAATAGGGCACTAGCACCTCAAGCTAGCGCGTCTGCCATTCCGCCACCCGGACCGGTGGTGCTCAGCAAGGTTAACGGATCTCTCCGCGAGGTCCAAATCACGGGTGTCCGTGCAGGTCCCGGACTCGCGGGTGACTGCTGAGCGCCGCCTTCGGGAGGGCTAGTTCGTCAACGCCTCGAGCAGTGCGGCACGCTGACGGGACCCCAGGCCGCCGATACGGCGGTCGACCGGAATATCGGCTTCGTCCATCAGCTTTGCCGCCTTGACCGGCCCGATACCGGGCAGAGCCTTGATGACCGCGGCAACCTTCGTCTTCTTGACCAAGTCCTCCTTGTCGGCACGCTCGAGCACCTGGGCCAACGAGACCGAGCCCTTGCGAATCTGCTCGATCAGTTCCGACCGCGCCTTACGGACCGCGGCCGCCTTGGCCAGCGCTTCGGAGCGTTGCTCGGCGGTCATGGTGGGAAGTGCCATGTCTCTAACCTTTCACTCGTTCGCTGGAACCTCAACGGCACCGATTGAACATCACCGGCAGCCCGGTGATGGGTCGACACACCGCGAGGATAATCCCGGTTCGGCGGTGGTGGCGGGGGTTCGGATACCCGAGATGCGGGAAATTTGCCACGATTCGCCCACGTCGCCGAGGTGCTCGGCGGACGGCTAGCGGCCCGGCGATCGCACCAGGCCGTGCCGGTACGCGTACACGACAGCCTGAATGCGGTCGCGCACTTGCAGTTTCGCCAGAATCCGGGATACGTGGGTTTTCACGGTCTCCTCGCCGACACCCAGAGCGGCGGCGATTTCGCTGTTGCTGCGGGCATCGGCGAGCAGGAGGAGAACCTGCTGTTCCCGGGCGGTCAGGGCATGATCGGGCGGCGGCGCCGGGGCCAAGGTGTCGGCGAGCCGGGCGGCCAGGCGGCGCGTCATCGATGGGTCGATGATCGCGTCACCGCGCACCGCCACCCGGATCGCCGCGATCAACTCCTCCGGCGGCAGCGTCTTGAGCAGGAATCCGCTGGCACCGGCCTGCAGGGCGCGCGCCAGGCTCGCCTCGCTGTCGTAGGTGGTCAGCACCAGCACGCGGGTGCCGCCGGCGGCCACGATGGCCTCGGTGGCCGCCAGACCGTCGAGTTTCGGCATCCGGATGTCGAGGATCGCCACGTCGGGCCGTAGCCGCGCGGTCTCGGCGACGGCGGTGCGGCCGTCGCCCGCCTCGCCGACGCATTCGAGGTCCGGTACCGCATCGAGGACGGCTCGCAGTCCGGATCGGAACATCGCGTGGTCGTCGGCGATCAGGACCCGGACCGGGCCGATCACGACCGCCCACCCGGGAGCCGGACGAGGACGCGCCAGCGGCCGTCGGCGACGCCGTGGTCCACGCTGCCGTCGAAGAGTTCCGCGCGCCGGCGGATGCCGTCGAGTCCCCGATGCACGCCCGTGGCCGCCTCCGGCGCGGCACCGCCCGGGCGGGCGGCGGGGCCGCGTTCTCGCAACGAAGCTCGCCGGCCGGACCGGAACCTGACCGTGGCCGGCGTGGTGGCGCGGACGGACACGCGCTCGCCGGCGGGGACCGCATCGGGTCCGTGCGGAGTCGCCGCCGAATCGAGCGGACCCGTGGCCCGGATCGGCGGTACGCAAGGTGCGGGGACGTTCGAATCCTCTTCGCCGGCAAGTGGATTGGACTGTTCGATCTCGACCCCGGTGCCGTCGTTGCGGACCGTCAGCCGCGCACTGCCGGCGCCGTGGCGCAGGGCATTGGTGAGCAGTTCCTGCACGATCCGGTAGACGGTGATGTCGAGCGAGCGGGGTAGTTCGGCGCCGCTGGTGGTGACGGTCAGATCGAGGCCGGCGCCGCGCACGCGGTCGACCAGATCGTCGATATCGGCCATACCGGGCTGGCGAGCGGCGTCCTCGCGGCCGTGCAGCAGATCGAGCTGACGGCGCAGATCCACCATCGCCGCGCGGCTCTCCGATTCCACGGCCGACAGGGAGCGTGTCGCCGCGACGGTGGCGGCGCCACTTCCGTGCAGGGCCAAACGCGCGGCGCCCGCATGGATACCGATCGCGCTGACGTGATGGGAGATGACGTCGTGCAGGTCGCGGGCGATCGCCTCACGTTCGTCGGTCAGTGCCCGTTCCAGCGCGGTCCGTTGCTGCTGGCGGGCGAGCCGTTCGCGCTGCTCCAGTTCTGCGATGTAGGCGCCGCGACCCGCGGTGTAACGGCCGACCAGCCATGGCACCACGCCGCCGGAGATCGCCGAGGTGAGCAGCAGGCGCCAGCCCGCCGCCGGCGCGCCGCCCGCGATCAGCGGCGCACCGCACGCACCCAGCACCAGCACGGGCACCGTGACCAGCGACGCCCGGCCCGACAACCAAGCACCCGCCCGATAGCCGGCGACGAGGAAACCGACGTCTGCCACCCGGACGGGCAGCCCGTGCCGATGCAGCAGCACCGTGACCGCCAGCCTGATCGCGACCTGGACCACGGCGACGACCGCGGCCGTTGCCGGTGGCGCGGCGAAAGCCAGATCGGCCGCCACGATCGCCGCCAGGACCGCGCTCGCCGGGCCGGGCGCCACCGAGAAGATGCCGGAGAGCGCGAACACGACCGCATCCACCAGCGCCGCGACCACCGCGACCGCCACCGATTGCCTGGTCAGCGACCGGCGAACCGCCCGCAGTTCACCGCCCGGCGGCCCCGCCGCGCTCTCGGCCCCCGGCTGCCGTGGAGTACGCCGCAGCAGCGCCCACGGGCTCGGCGACACCGCTCGCTCCCACAACACACCGCGACGATACCGGCGCGGACGGTGACGGCGAGTCCCTCGGGCGGGGGATTGGAGGTCCCTCTCGGGCCCGATGTTCGGGCTGGTCGGCGGCATTACCGTCGCTGTGGCACGCCGCTCGCGAGGACGCCTCGGTGCCCGCGGGCGGATCGGATCGGGACAGGAGTTCGGATGAACAATGCGGACCTGGCGCTGTACGCGGTGCCGGCCTTCATCGCGATGATGGGCGTGGAGTGGTGGGACGCGCGCCGCGATCCCGACCGCGCACCCAGCGGCCGGTACGGGCGCGAGGCGGCCACCAACTGGGCCACCTATGCGATCGGGCAGCTCACCAAGCCCCTGCTCCAGTACGTGCTGCCGTTCTCCACCATCGTGCTGGCCGCCTCGTGGACACCGCTGCACCTGTCGCCGCGCGACTGGTGGGTCTGGCTGCTGGGACTGATGGTCACCGATTTCTGCTATTACTGGGCCCACCGGGCCGACCACCGCATCCGGTTGCTGTGGACGGCGCATTCGGTGCACCACTCGAGCACTCACTTCAATCTGACGACCGCGATCCGGTTGCCGTGGCTCAACCCGATCGCGTCGATGACGCGCAGCCTGGCGTGGGTGCCGGCCGCGCTGCTGGGCTTCCCCGCGTGGATGATCTTCCTGCTGAACACCCTCGGCCTGCTGTATCAGTTCCCGATTCACACCCAGCGCGTCCGAACCCTGTGGCGCCCGGTCGAATTCGTGTTCAACACCCCGGCCCATCATCGCGTGCACCACGGCTCCAACCAGCCCTACCTCGACACCAACTACGGCGGCGTGTTCATCGTCTGGGATCGCATGTTCGGTAGTTTCGCCGCCGAATCCGAACCCATCCGCTACGGGCTCACCCACGACATCGGCACCGGAAATCCGTTGAAGGTCAACTATCACGAATTCGCGGCTCTGCTGCGCGACGTGCGCGGCGCCCACACCTGGCGCGGGCGACTGGGTTACGTCTTCGGCCCGCCCGGCTGGCAGGAGAACGCGACGGTGACGCCGGCCGCACAGCCGCCCGAACTGAACGCCGTCGCCACGAGCGGCTAGCGCTCCCGCGTGCGCTACTCGGACGTCACAGTTCCACGGCGCCGGTCTCCGCCGCGGCGACCGACGGCTTGCGCGCCCACAGCGTCGCCACGAGGACCACGGCGGTGACCAGGACGATATGCGCCGCGAACAGCGTCAGGAACGGCAACACGAACCCTTCGTCGGTCAGGGCGCCGCGCTCGCTCACGCAGTAGAGGGTGTAGTTCACCGACGTGCCCTCCGAATCGTGGAAGGTGTCCGACACCACGATCGGATCCAGGTAGGGGGCCCGGCAGAACAGCGGCGCGGTGAGCCGGGCTTCCCCGGGCCAGATCGCCAGCGGCAGGACGAAGCTGACGATACTTCCGGCGGCGACGCCGGTGCCGAGTGCGGAAATGAGCGGTCTGGGCACTGTTCACACCTGCCGGATGCGGAGAAACGTACCGGCGGAATCGAATTCGGCGATCATGTCCGTCCGCGCGGACGTCACGTCGGCGACGATGCGGATGTCGCGTCCGAATCGGCTCACGACGATCACCGGAACGACACCGTCGGCGAGGGCGCTGCGGGCGAGGGCGGTATCGACGATCGACTCGAGCCGGGTGAGGCCGGGTACTTCGCCGAGGGTGAAGCATTCGCCGTCCAGGTCGTCGAAGGCCGAGACGCGCACCGGCCGCGGTGCGCTCACGGCGCCGAGGCGATAGGAGTAGTCGTCGAGTTCACGTGGGCGCCGCGCGGTTCGGACGCGCAGGTGGACGGCCGGTTCGCGGGTGCTCAGATCGTCGTGGTCGGCCAGGAATCGGGTCACCTGTTCGGGCTGATCGGCCAGGACGAGCCGGAACTGCGTCGACTCGGGAGCGACGAACATCACCACACCGGCCTGAATGTCGCCGGTGCCCAGCCGGTTTCGCAACGCCTCGAACGCCGCGGCGGGCAGCCCGTCCACGAAGCCGCCGCCGCGAGCCCGGATCTCCTGCTCGAAGGCGTCGCGTTCCACCGCGCCGACGCAGCCACAGGCGATCAACACGATCGAGCACACCGCGGCCCGAAGCCACCTACGACGGCGCATGCCGGAATGGTAAGCGTCGCTGCCGGAATCCGCGCGCCCGATTCGCGCAGGCGCCGCACGGTCACCGCCGCGATTCCGGCGACGCCCACCCGGATAATTCGATCAGCGAGATCGCAAGGCGATCGGTGTCCGCGGAGCGGGCATCGCGAGCGCCGCTGCGACGTGAGCGTGCCCCGGCGCAGGTCGGTGCGCCGATTCGCGGGCACGGCCGGGTCGGGCGGCATTCGCCCCTGCGTGGCGCGTGGTAGGAAAGGGGCGTGACAGGTGTACAGCGCGAGTCCCGCTCCCGGGCGGAAGCCGAAGTGGTCGAGTTGGTCAGCACGCTGATCCGTTTCGACACCTCCAACACCGGGGTGCTCGAAACCACCAAGGGCGAGCGCGAGTGTGCGCAATGGGTGGCCGATCAGTTGCAGCAGGCCGGGTACACCACCGAGTACGTGGAGTCGGGTGCGCCGGGGCGCGGAAATGTCTTCGCGCGCTTGCCCGGAGCCGACCCCAGCCGCGGTGCGCTGATGATCCACGGGCATCTGGACGTGGTGCCGGCCGAAGCCGCGGACTGGAGTGTGCATCCGTTCTCGGGTGCGATCCGCGACGGCTATGTGTGGGGCCGCGGCGCGATCGACATGAAGGATATGGTCGGCATGATGCTGGCGGTCGCCCGCCAGTTCAAGATCGAGGGCACGGTGCCGCCGCGCGATCTGGTGTTCGCCTTCCTCGCCGACGAGGAGAACGGCGGCAAGTGGGGCTCGCAGTGGCTGGCCGACAACCGGCCGGATCTGTTCGAGGGTGTCACCGAGGCGGTCGGTGAGGTCGGCGGCTTCTCGCTGACCGTGCCGCGCCGCGACGGCACCGAGCGGCGGCTGTATCTGGTGGAGACCGCGGAGAAGGGCCTGGGCTGGATGCGGTTGCGCGCCAAGGCCCGCGCGGGCCACGGTTCGTTCCTGCACGACGACAACGCGGTGACGATTCTGGCCGAGGCGGTGGCGCGGCTGGGTAAGCACACCTTCCCGCTGGTGCTGTCGGATTCGGTGGCCGAGTTTTTGGCCGCGGTCAGCGAGGAGACCGGCATCGAGTTCGATCCGGACAGTCCGGATATCGAGGGGCAGCTCGCGAAACTGGGCACCATCTCGCGCATCATCGGTGCGACCCTGCGTGATACCGCCAATCCGACCATGCTGCGCGCCGGTTACAAGGCGAACGTGATTCCGCAGACCGCTGAGGCCACCGTGGATTGCCGGGTGGTGCCGGGCCGGCAGGCGGCCTTCGAACGCGAGGTCGACGAGCTGATCGGCCCGGATGTGGAGCGGGAGTGGATCACCAAACTCGACTCCTACGAGACCACCTTCGACGGGCATCTGGTCGACGCGATGAACGAGGCGATCCTGGCCCACGACCCCGACGGCCGCACCGTGCCCTACATGCTGTCCGGAGGCACGGACGCGAAAGCGTTCGCGCGCTTGGGAATTCGGTGTTTCGGCTTCGCACCGCTGCAGTTGCCGCCGGACCTGGATTTCTCCGCGCTGTTCCACGGCGTGGACGAACGGGTTCCGGTGTCGGCGCTGGAATTCGGCGCCCGCGTCATGGAGCATTTCCTGTTGCACAGCTGACGATCCGCTCGACTAGCAGAAAGGACGGTCCTCGTGCCCGACTATTCCTACAATCCCTATGCGGCATTGCCGCAGCTGCCCGAGTTCACCCTCACCTCCACCGATGTCACCGACGGACAGCCGCTGGGTAACGAGCAGGTCAGCGGGGTGTTCGGGGCGGGCGGCCGAGATATCTCCCCGCAGTTGTCGTGGAGCGGATTCCCGGCGGAGACCAGGAGTTTCGCGGTCACCGTC
>NZ_BAFQ01000093.1 GCF_000308375.1 Nocardia aobensis NBRC 100429
GGTAGAACAGCAGCGGCGCCTGGTCCGAATGTTCGGCCAGCGCGGTGACCCGGGCGATCACGATGGTGTGGTCACCGCCGTCGACCTCGCGATCCAGCTCGCAGTCGATACTGGCCAGCGCGCCGCTCAGCCGCGGCGACCCGTTTCCGGACAACTCCCAGTCCACACCCGCGAATTTGTCGGTGCCGCGGCGGGCCAGCGCGCGGCAGATCTCGTCCTGGTCGTGGGCCAGGATGTTCACGCAGAATCGGCCCACCTCACGGATGCGGGGCCACGACGTCGAGGTCCGCGCGGGGAAGAAGCAGACCCGGGGCGGGTCGAGGGACAACGACGAGAAGGACTGGCAGCTGAATCCGACCGGCTCGTCACCGGACAGCGCGGTGATCACCGTGACCCCGGAGCAGAACCTGCTCAGCACGGATTTGAAGGTCGCCTCCGAGATCTCGTCCACCTGTACTACCGGCTCCACGGCCACTCCTTGTTTCGGACAGACATATAGCTGTAAGTCATGACACCAGGTCGAGGGGCGCCCCCGTCAACAGCCAGGTCCGGTGAACGGGAGAGATTTCGGTAGCACTTACGTAGTTCCACCGATTCGCGATCGGTGTGGTGGCAGCCACTGTGATAGGTGACACAAATGCCGAAACCGAACATGCCTAGTCGAAATACTTCTAGACTGCATATGAGCCAACGGAGGTACATATGACCGTCACCGTGCTGCCCTCCGCGGAACGCACCACCACGGCCGCGCATCACGCGACGACGGGCGCCAGGGCTCATCGAGCCGGCGCGCCGATTCCGGTGTCGATGATCGAGCGAATGACGCTGATCCTGGACGCCTTCGACGCGAACACCCCGACGCTGACACTGCTGGAACTGGTTGAGCGAACCGGACTTCCGCGCTCGACGGTCCACCGCATCCTGGATCAGATGATCCGGCTGCGCTGGCTGGCGCATTCCGCCGGCGGCTACCGCCTCGGCATGCGCACGCTGGAACTGGGCGGATTGACCGCGGACCACAACGAGATTCGTGACGCGGTGAGCCCGCTGCTGCACGAGTTGTCGCAGCGGACGGGCATGGTGGGCCATCTGGCGGTGCTCGACGGTCGCGAGGTCGTCTATCTGGACAAGGCCGGCGGTCGCTTCGGCGCGGCGCTGCCGACCCGCCTCGGGGGCCGGATGCCCGCGCACGCAACGGCTTTGGGCAAGGCGATGCTGGCGGCGCTGGAACCCACCATCGCCGAGGCCGCCTTCCGCGGCCGGCTGCCGCGCCTCACTCCGCGCACCCTGGCCGAACCCGATGCGCTGCATCGCGAACTCGGGCAGATCCGGTTGCGCCAAGGCGTGGCGATCGACCGCGAGGAGGCCATGGTCGGCATCGCCTGTGTGGCCGCGCCGCTGCGTGGCCGCGGCGCCCCGCCGGCCGCGCTCTCGCTGTCGGGACGTGCCGAGGCGATGAGTTACGACCGGCTGGCCCGGGTCGTTCTCGAGGTCGTACACGAGGCCGGGCGGGCACTGTTCCCGCACCGCACCCGCTGGCGCTGATTTCGGATCCGCATATGACTGGGCGGTATAGTTCGGCGATGACATCTGGCACCGATCTGCCGACCA
Source organism: Nocardia aobensis NBRC 100429 (assembly GCF_000308375.1). GTDB lineage: Bacteria > Actinomycetota > Actinomycetes > Mycobacteriales > Mycobacteriaceae > Nocardia > Nocardia aobensis. The sequence continues at coordinate 1,612 of NZ_BAFQ01000093.1, forward strand.
CCTCGTGGGCCGTGCTCGGGATGCTGTCGCATGCGGACGAGTTGTCCGGATACGACCTGAAGAAGTGGGCGGACTGGAGTTTGCAGTTCTTCTACTGGAGCCCGTCGTTCAGCCAGATCTACGCCGAACTCAAACGCCTCGAGAAGCACGGGTACGTCACCTCGCGCACCGTGACCTCCGAGGACGGCGTGCGTGGCAAGCGGATGTACGCGATCACCACCAGCGGCCGGGATGCCGTGGCGCACTGGGTCAACCACTCACCGGTCGAAGCGCCGGTACTGAAACACAGTGTGCTGCTGCGGGCGTGGCTCGGACATCTGGCCGAGCCGGAGCGGTTGCGCGAAATCCTCACCGCGCATATCGATTACGCGGAGAAGATGCGCCGCCGCGCCGCCGCCGACGCCGAGGGGTCCGACGCCAACCCGGATTGGGCCTTCCCCAGCGCGGTGTTGCGCTGGTGCATCCGGCACTACGAGGCGGAGCGCCAACTGGCCGAGGATCTGCTCGACGACCTGGAGGCGTTGAACAAGCGCGGACGGCTGCCCCGCAATCGCGAGGCGCCGCTCGCACCACCGAAGCCGAAGGCTCGGCCGCGATAGAGCACAGGACCGGGGCACCCGGTCCGCACCGGATCCGTCGCTACCCTCGCCGGATCCGGGCCAGCCAGGCGGCGGTATCCACGGTCCCGTCCTCGGCCACGTTCAGCCCGGCGACCTGATCGGCGACCACCGGGGTGACCCGGCCGCGATAGGACGCGGGTCGCAGATCCTCCAATTCCCAACCCGCACCGAATGATTCACGCAGCAGCCGATCGCTGATGCGCGGCCCGAAACCCGGATCGGCATCGGAGAGTGCCAGCACATGCACCAGACCACCCGGAGCACACAGGGTGTGCAGCGACCGGACGTAGTCGGCGCGGGTCCCGGGATCCTCGCGGAAGATGTGGAACAGGGCACTGTCGACGATCGTGTCGAAGACGCCGAGTTCGGCGGCCGCCGCATCGGTGCCGAGCCGGACCGCATCCGCTACCCGGAAGCGTGCCGCGGGCACCCCCTTCGCGGCCGCGTTGCGCCGCGCGTATTCGACGGCGCTGGGCGACAGGTCGATACCCAGCACGTCGTAGCCGAGGGCGGTGAGGGCGATGGTGTGCTCTCCCGCACCCGTTCCGACGTCGAGCACCCGCCCTCGGATCAACCCCTCGCGCTCCACTTCCACGATCGCCGGCTGCGGCTCACCGATCACCCAGGGAGCGGTGTCGTCGTCGTAGACGGTGTTCCAGAACTCTGCGGCCTGTGTCATGACCCCAGCGTGCACCCTCAACCGCACTCGAGGTCAACGCCGGCAGTGGGTCCCCGGAATTCGTCGTCCCCAGAATCTCACTGAGCGGAACCCTTCCTAGCGAGGAGCGTTTCGGAATATTTCTATTAGGCATACAGGAGGTGCACGATGACCGGTGAACTCGATTCCATCCAGAACGCACTCGACGCCCTGGCCGCCGGCCGGCCCGTCGTGGTGGTCGACGACGAGGATCGGGAGAACGAAGGCGATCTCGTCCTGGCCGCGGAATTCGCGACCGCGCAGACCATCGGATTCCTGATCCGCCACACCAGCGGCGTGCTGTGCGTGCCGATGCCCGGCGCCGACCTCGACCGGCTCTCGCTGCCCCCGATGACCGCGGTCAACGAGGACCCCAAGGGCACCGCCTACACCGTATCGGTCGACGCGGCCGCCGGCGTCAGCACGGGTATCTCGGCGGCCGACCGCGCCCACACCATGCGACTGCTGGCCGATCCGCGCACCACCCCGGCCGACCTCACCCGACCCGGGCACGTCTTCCCGCTGCGGGCGCATCCACGCGGCGTGCTGGGCCGGGCCGGGCACACCGAGGCGACCGTCGACCTGCTGCGCGCGGCCGGATTGCGGCCGGCGGGAGTGATCGCGGAGGTCGTCAACGACGACGGGTCGATGGCACGGTTGCCACAGCTGCTGGTCTTCGCACGAGAGCACGGGCTGCCGATCATCTCCATCGCCGACCTCATCGAATATCGAAAGCATCGCGAGCACACCGTCACCCGGCTCGCGCAGACCCGGCTGCCCACGCGCTACGGCGATTTCCAGGTCTTCGGCTACCGCGACGCCGACTCCGGAACCCAGCCGGTCGAACATCTCGCCCTGGTTTTCGGCGATCCGTCCGGAACCGACGTCCTGGCCCGGCTGCATTCGGAATGCCTGACCGGCGACGCGTTCGGCTCGCTGCGCTGCGATTGCGGTGAACAGCTCGACGCCGCACTGCGGGCGGTGGCCGCCGAGGGGCGCGGCGTCGTGGTGTATCTACGAGGCCAGGAGGGACGCGGCATCGGCCTGCTGAACAAATTGCGCGCCTACGAACTACAGGACGCCGGCGCCGACACCGTGGACGCGAATCTGCGCCTCGGGCTGCCGATCGATGCCCGCCGCTACGGCGCGGGCGCGCAGATCCTGAGCGATCTGGGTGTCGAATCGGTGCGGTTGCTCAGCAACAATCCGGATAAGCAAGCGGGCCTGCAGGCGCACGGCATCGCGGTCACCCGCCGGATTCCGCTGCAGACCGACCCGACCGAGCACAACGTCCGCTACCTGCGGACCAAGCGGGAGCGGATGCGTCACCAACTGGCCGGACTCGACGTCGCCTCCGCTGCGGCGAACTGAAAATCCTTGTGCTGCAACGGTTTCAGTGAGATTCAGAGCCGATGTTCGGCCAGCCAGCGCCGGGCCCGCGTCGGCGAGGCCCGCGAGAGCCAGGCGTCCTGGACGACCTCGCGCAGTTCGTCGAGATCGAGTTCACCGATGTGGGCCCCACGCAGCAGTACCGATAGATGCCCGTCGAAATGAGTGGTGGTGAAGAACGGCGAGTCCGGGTCCTGGACGAGCGCACGCTTGTCCGATTCCGACGGCACCCAGAAGACGATCACATCGGGATACCGTTCGCCGGTGTCCGGATCGACGGCGTCCGGGCGCGGGGTGCGGAAGAAGATGAACGACTTGGCCCCGACCTGGTAGACCGGATTGCCGCTCGATCCCCGCACCACCGCGACGTGCGGCATCGCGAGGGCGAGCTCTTCCACGTCCTCGATCCGCGCCCGGCGCGCCACGCTCGCTCAGTCCGCCAGCTGGGTGAGCAGCTTGCGGGTGCGCTCGGCGGCCTGCCCGCCCACGAACGGGGCGGCCACGAATTCCGTGGCGCCGGCGGCGAACACCTTCTCGATGCGGGCGGCGACCTGCTCCTCGGTGCCGATGATCGCCAGATCGGCCGGTCCCTCCGCGCCCTCGCGATCCATCATGGCCCGATAGGAGGGCAGCGAACCGTAGGCGGCGAAGACGGTGGCGGCCCGCTCCCGGCCGCGCTCCACGTCGTCGGTGACCAGCACCGGCAGCGAGCAGACCACTCGCGGCGCCGGCCGGCCGGCCTCGGCGGCCGCCGCGGTGATGGTGGGTGCGATGTGGTCGGCGATGGTCGCGGGGCCGGTCATCCACAGCACGGTGCCGTCGGTGCGCCGCGCCGCGAGTTTCAGCATCTGGGTTCCCATGGCGGCCACGAGCACCGGAATCCGGCCGGTCTCCCCCGCGGTCAGGCCGAGGTTAGCGCTCAGGGTCTCGCCCTGATACGACACCGGCTGCCCGTCGAGCAGCGGCCCGAGAATCGACAGATATTCCTTCATGTGCCGGGCCGGGCGGCCGAAGTCGTAGCCGAACATGTTCTCGATGACGATCTGGTGCGACAGCCCGATCCCCAGGGTGAGCCGGCCGCGGCCGACGGCGAGCGCGGTGGTGGCCGCCTGCTGGGCCAGGGCGCCCGGGTGCCGCGGATAGGTCGGCACCACGGCCGTGCCGAGTTCGATGTTCGCCACCTTGCTGCCGGCGACGGCGAGCGCGGTCAGCGCGTCGAGACCGAAGATGTGCGACAGCCACGCCGATTCGAAACCCTCGCCGGCCACCTGCTGCAGTTCGTCGGTCAGGCGCACCAGCGCATCCGGTCCGGTCTGTTCGCTGAGCATGATGCCGATCCGCACGGGAAGCCTCCTGGGGGCGAGGGGTCTGTGGGTTCGCGGCCCCGAGGGACCGCGGCGCGAGTCTCGGTTCGCGGTCTCAGCCTATTCCCGTTCTCACCGTCCGCGGGCACGCGGGACCGACATCGCCGATGTGGTCCGAACGCGTTTCGATCACGATAGGGTTGGCGATCATGGCGCGGCGTGTCACCGGGAATCTTCCCGCCGAGGTCACCAGTTTCGTCGGCCGCCGCGACGAACTGGCCACCGCGAAACGGCTGCTGCCCGCGACCCGGGTGCTGACTCTGCTCGGTCCGGGCGGCGTGGGTAAGACGCGGCTGTCTCGGCAGGTCGGCGCGGCGATGGCGCGCGCCTTCCCGGACGGGGTGTGGCTGGTCGAACTGGCCGATGTGCACGATCCCGACCTGGTCACCCTCAGCGTCGCCGAGGCGTTGAATCTGCGCGACGACACCACCGCGCCGCTGGACCGCCTCACCGAATTCCTCGCCAGCAAACGGCTCCTGCTGATCCTGGACAACTGCGAACATCTCATCGACGCGTGCGCGGCGCTGGTCGCCCATCTCGTCGCCGCCACCCCGGAGGTGCGGGTGCTGGTGACCAGCCGCGAGGTGCTGGGCATACCCGGTGAGCAGGTGATGCCGATTCCGCCGCTTCCGGTCGCCGCACACGACAGCGACGCGTTGCTGCTGCTGGTGGAGCGGGCCACCGCGGCGAATCCGGATTTCACCTTCACCCCCGCCAACCGCGACACCCTCG
>NZ_BAFQ01000092.1 GCF_000308375.1 Nocardia aobensis NBRC 100429
CGCCTCCGCAGGTGTCGATCGCCTCGCCGAGCAGGTACGAGCCCAGGAACGGATAGATCTCGGGCGGCTCGCCGTGCAGGGTGTCCCCGCAGGGGGAATAGTGCGTGAGCGCGACCTTCACATCGGTGTCCAGCCCGCACAGTGCGACATGCAGCGCGTCGGCGAGATCGACGGTGTACGAGGCGAAGTCGCGCATGATGCGCTCACCGAACACGCTCGCGCACTTGCCGGCGAAGCCACCGCCGAAGCCCTTCGTCCCCGCCACGCCCAGCGAATACGGACCGACGGTCACCGTGGTGGAGCTTCCTTCCAGCACCCGGATCCCGTGATCGCACAGCAGGGCCGTGATGTCGTCCTGCAGATCGGAATGGTGGTCGTGGTTGCCGAGCACCGCGATCACCGGCACGCCGGGGTCCTCCAGTTCGGCGGCGACCACCCGCGCCTCGTCGAGGGTGCCGTGCCGGGTGAGATCGCCACCGACCAGCAGCACGTCGGCCTCCTCGGGCAGTCGCTCCCATGCCGGGCGCAGCGTTCCCTGTGACTCCGCGCCGAGGTGGATATCGGCCACCGCCGCGATGCGCACCACCCCGTCTGTCGTCCGTTCCGGGCCCGTCATCAGCTGAGCCGTTCGTGATCGACGATGGGCGAGTGCGTGGAGGACACCCGAATATCGTTGTGAATGCGCAGTTTCGGCGCGTGCTCGCGCACGATGTCCTCCAGGTCGCTGCGCTGCTGTTCACTGCCGACCTCCCCGCACAGCACCACCACGGCGCCGCGGATGGTCACTTGCACGCCGAGTTCGGCGGTGCGCGGGTCCTCCGCGAACGCCCGCCGCAGATTCGCGACCAGATATTGCGGCAACACCTCGTCGCCCGAGTCCTGAGCCATGACCTCACCTCCGATTCCGAGATCCTCGACCAGCGCCAGAAACGCCCGTGCGTACGGCGAGACCGCGGTTTCGTCCCGGGCGCGCCGCCAGTCGACCTGTTCCCGCAGATCCCGGGCGACCGCCAGCAGCCGGGTGAAATCGAGCCGGTGCGGGTCGAGGACCATCAATTTGTCCACCATCAGATCGGTGCCGCTGAGCACCGGAGCCGCCGCCGGGCCTATCCGCATCCAGGTCGCGCGGCCCAGCAGATCGTCGTCGACGTTGCGGTAGTTGGGCCGGAAGATCAAGTCCACCAGCGTATCTCCGTCGTACACCTTGGTCAGCCAGTCCTCGGGCGGGTCGACGGCGTGCAGCCCGGACGCGGTCAGGATGTCGCGGGCACGGAAGGCGTCGGCCGGTTTGACGTAGATGTCGACATCGTGATCGCTCGCGGGACCCCCGCGCGCGTACACCGCGCAGCCGCCACCGACCGCGAAGTCGATCTCATGGGCCAGCAGCGCGTTCACCACCTTGGTGAGCGTGTGCAGCAACTGCTCTATCGAGGCAGTCATAGCGGGCGCATACCCGCCGTCGGCAGCGGTATTCACGGCGTCGCGACAGCCTGGGGAGCGGCTCCTTGATCTCGGCATCGGCCCAGCGCATCTGTCGCAACGTCTCCGGATGGCAGTCGGAGGCCAGATCCAGCAGTTCGCTGTCTCTCGCCGCCTGCGCCGCCTGGGCCAGGATTTCCCAGTTCACCGACACCACCGCGGCGTGGCTGTGGAGCGTGCGCAGATCGCGCAGCAACAACAGCGCGGGCGCGTGCCGCCGGCCGACCAGAGTGCCGAGCGCCCGGCGCGCCGATTCCACCGGTCCGGCGACCGACAACGGCGACGCGTCCAGGCGCAGGCCGCGCCGTTCTCCGGTGTGGGCCAGTTTGCGGCGATGCTCGTCGGTCCAGAACAGCAGATCCCGGCACACGTGGTGGACCTCGTGGTCGGTGCGGTGACGATCGGCGGTGCGGATCAGCAGTTTGCCGAGATGGGTTTCGCTGCGGTGTATTTCGGCGAGCATGGCGTCCAGGTCGTTCATCGCGCGCTCCGCTCCGGTTCGACCGCCGGTGTGGTGGTTCGTTCCGATCGCCGGCCGGAGCGCACGAGTTCCATCGCTGCCGCGCCCGATTTGAACAGCGGTTGTATGGACACCGGATCCCATTCGGTGGGCGTGAGCTCGTTGGCGGCGGTGCCGTCCTTCCCGGCGGGGCGATCGCCGACCGCGGTGTCCCAGTAGCCGTAGTGGAACGGGAGGAACACCACGCCGGGACGGATGTCGCCGGTGCGCAGCCGGGCCGTCACCTGCCCGCGCGTGGTGCGCACGCGGACCAGGTCGCCGTCGTCCCCCCCTCGCGCCGGGCGTCCTGGGCGGCCATCTCCACCCACACCTCCGGCGCGGCGGCCCGCAGTTGCGGGGCCCGGCCGGTTTTGGTGCGGGTGTGGAAATGGTAGAGCGTGCGACCGGTGATCAGCGCATACGGATAGTCCGCACTCGGCGACTCGTGCCGCGGAAGATACTCCGCCGCCTTGATGACCGCGCGGCCCTCGGGGTTCAGCGCGCGATATTCGGTCGGCTCCAACGGCGCTCCGGTGATCAGCTCGCGACCGTAGGTTTCGCAATCCTGCGGCGCCGCACGGAATTTCGCGTCGACGTACAAGCGCTCGGTGCCCTCCGGATACTCCTCGGTGCACGGCCACTGGATACCTCCCCGCGCGCGGAGTTTCGCGTAGCTCATGGCCGAGTAGTCGCACAGGCGTCCCGCACTGCACCGCTTCCACTGCTCGAACACCTCTTCCGGCGTCCGCCACGGCAGCAGCGGTGCGCCGTCGGCGTCGCGCAGATCCAGGCGGCGGGCGTAGTCGAGGAAGATGTCCAGATCCGGCCGGGCAGCGCGGGGGGGCTCGACCGCCTTCTCCGACAGGTGCACGGTGCGGTCGGCGTTGGTGAAGGTGCCGGTCTTCTCGCCCCAGGTCGCCGCGGGCAGCACCACATCCGCCAAGTGCGCCGTCTCGGACAGGAAGATGTCCTGTACGACGAGAAACAGCCGCCGCTGCGACAGCAGGGCACGCACGCGCGCGAGTTCGGGCAGCGACACCGCCGGATTGGTGCCGTTGACGTACAGGAAGCGGATCGAGCCGTCCTCGACGAAGCGCAGGATCTGCATCAGATGCGTCGGCGCGCTGAAGTGCGGTATGCGTTGCGGGTCGATATTCCACAGCCGCGCCAATTCCTCGACGTGAGAATCGTTGGCCCAGTTGCGGAATCCCGGCAGATCGCCGTTGGCGCCGCATTCGCGGGTGTTCTGCGCGGTGGGCTGGCCGTTCATCTGCAGGACCCCGCAGCCGGGCCTGCCCAGCATGCCGCGAATCAGATGAACGTTGTTGACCTTGCACCGCCGCCGCGGTGGCCTGGTGGGACTGGTAGAAGCCCTGCAGCACCGTCGACAGCACCCGCTCGCCGGTGCCGATCACCCTCGCCGCGGCCCGCAGATCGACCGCCGGCACGCCGCAGATCTCCGCCGCGCGGTCGGGCGTGCAGCCGGCGACCTGTTGACGCAATTCGTCGAAGCCGACGGTGTGCGCGTCGATGTAGTCGCGATCGATCCAGTCGTTGCGGATCAGCCCGTGCAACAACGCGTTCATCACCATCACGTTGGTGCCCGGGCGCGGCGCCAGATGGATGGTGGCTGCGCGCGCGACCTGCGTGGTGCGGGGGTCGACGCAGACGAGGACGGGCGGATTCGGGCCGCGCAGGCGATCGAGCATGCGCGACCACAGCACGGTCCGGGTTTCGGCGACGTTGTGGCCGTAGAGCGCGATCACGTCGGCGTGGTCGACGTCGGAGTAGCTGCCGGGCTGCCCGTCGGAGCCGAACGACTCCTTCAGCGCCTCACCGGCGGTGGCGGTGCACAGCCGGGTGTTGCCGTCGAGATGATCGGTGCCGATGCCGCCGCGAGCCAGGACGGTGAGCGCGTAGTACTCCTCCAGGAACAGTTGCCCGGTGGTGTAGAAGCCGATCGATCCCGGCCCGCGCGCCCAGCAGCTCCCGGGTTCGCTCGGCCACCATCGACATGGCTGTGTCCCAATCGGTTTCGACCAGTTTGCCGCGGCGGCGCACGAGCGGGGCCGTCAGCCGGTCGGGAGAATTGTTGGCCTGCCAGCCGAACAGGTCCTTCGGGCCCAGCCGCCCGCGATTGACCCGGTCCCCGGCGCGGCCGCGGACCCCCACGATGCGGCCCTCGTGCACGGCGATATCCATCGCGTCGCCATTGGAATGCAGCACCGAGGCGGTCGGCACCCAGCGTTCCACCATGTCCTCGCGCACACCTTCGGCCAGGAACATATCCACGCGTTGCGGCCACGGTTGCCCGGGGCCGTACGGGGTGCGCGTCCCCCACGGGTGCGCGATGCGGTCGTGTTCGCTCGCCCCGGCCGTGTGGGTACCGGATCGGATATGCATGGTCACCTCGGAGACGAAGGGTGGCGGATGGCGCGGATCCGGTCCTGGCGACAGCCCGGTCTGTGTGCGCGATACCCGCGCCGACCGGGTTGTAACGGGTTCGCGCTGTTCGCGGCGGTCCGGTGCGGCTACCGTCGAAGTCACGGGCGAATCTTCGGCATTCGAAGGGAGCAGCGATGGCCACCGCATCTGTATCTCGGCATCGGGCGCGGGTTTCCCCGGTGCAGGCCGCGGCCTATGCGGTCGGGGCGGCGTTCCTGGTGGTCGGGGTGCTCGGGTTCATCCCGGGCGTGACCACGAACTACGACATGCTCACCTGGACCGGGCATCATTCCGGCGCCGAGTTGTTCGGCGTGTTCCAGGTCTCGGCGCTGCACAACATCGTGCATCTGGTGTTCGGCGTCGCGGGCCTGGCGATGGGCCGCACGACGATGACCGCGCGGACCTATCTCATCGCCGGCGGCGTCGTCTACCTCGCGCTCTGGGTGTACGGCCTGGTCGTGGACAAGGAGTCGACCGCGAACGTCATTCCGGTCAACACCGCGGACAACTGGCTGCATCTGGGCCTCGGCGCGGCGATGTTGCTGCTCGGGCTGTTCCTCGGTCCGGCCGGCGACCGTCCCATCCTGTTCGAGGGATCGCCGCAGCCGGGACGGCCGGAGTCCGCTCCACCCGGCACCGGCCACGGGCGGACCGATTGACGGGCCGATCAGAGAATCGGCCGGCCACCGGTGACGGCGAGCCGCGCACCGGAGATGTAGCTGCCGTCGTCGGAGGCCAGCAGCACGTAGGAGGCGGCCAGCTCGGCGGGCTGTCCGGCCCGCCCGAGCGGGACGTCGTCGCCGAAGTTGCGGACCTTCTCCACCGGCATGGTGGACGGGATCAGCGGCGTCCAGATCGGGCCCGGCGCGACGCTGTTGACGCGAATCCCCTTCTCCCCCAGCAGCTGTGCGAGGCTGGCGCAGAAGTTGGCGATGGCGGCCTTGGTGGCCGCGTAGGGCGCCAGCGTCGGTGAGGGCATATCCGAGTTCACCGAGGAGCTGCCGATGACCGAGCCGCCCGCCGGCATATGCGGGACGGCCGCCTTCACCAGATGGAACAGCGCACCGACGTTGAGCTTGAACGTGTAATCCCATTCGTCGCCGGAGATCTCATCGAGGCTTTCGTGCGTCATCTGATACGCGGCGTTGCTGACCAGCACATCGATCTTGCCGAATTCCGTTGCGGCGCGGTCGATGACGACCTTGCAGTGTTCGGGATCGGACAGGTCGCCCGGCACCGCGACCGCCTTGCGGCCTGCCTGCTCCACCAGCGCGACGACCTGTTGCGCGTCCTCGTGTTCGTCGAGGTAGGAGATCAGCACGTCGGCGCCCTCACGGGCGAAGGCGATGGCCACGGCGCGCCCGATTCCGCTGTCGGCGCCGGTGATCACCGCCGCCTTCCCGGTGAGTTTGCCCGACCCCCGATAGCTGTCCTCCCCGCAGTCCGGTTGCGGGGTCATCCGCTGCTGCACCCCGGGGACCTGTTGTTGCTGCTCCGGAAAACCCATCGCGATCTCCTGTCGACGTGGCGGCGGTGGAGGCCCCTACGGTCGGTGGAGCCCGGGTATTCTCAGCACTCGCGCTACCCGCACCCGCTTCGGGCAAACCAGCGCCGCGCTCAGGGCGCGATCAACCGCCGGGCCGCGAGGACGGTGGCGGCGCGCCGGTCCTCGGCGTCGTCGTCGTGCAGGGCGTGGACCGCGGAGGTGCGGGCGAGATCGGTCAGCAATGTCAGCAGGGTCAGCGGTTGAAAGGTGGCGGTGATCAGCCCGGCGCGCTGACCGCGGCGAATCTCGGCGATCTTGGGTGCGACCGCGCGCCGGATCGCCTCGTCGGCGTCCGGGATATGGGTGCGCTCGATCTCCGCCCACGCCTGCAGCCGGGCGTTGTCGGGGTGGTGCAGATAGTGATCGAAGAGCCTGCCGACATAGGACGGCAGATCGTCCGCGTCCAGCGCGGTCTCGGCGGTGGTCTCGGTCGCCCACTGCTCGGTCACCGCCGCGTAGAGGTCGTCCTTGCCGGTGAAGTAGGCGTACAGGCGGTCCTTGCTGGCATTGGCCGCCTCCGCGATCCGGTTGATCCGGGCCCCGGCGATGCCGTAGCGGGCGAACTCCGCCTTGGCCGCGGCGAGGATTCGCTCCCTGGTGGCATGGCCTGCTGCGCGCATGCCGCGGATCCTATCTTGCCGAACCAGCCGGTTCGGGTGTAGTTTCCCGAACCAGCTGGTTCGGGAAACTGTGGAGGATGCGATGACCGGGACAACCGAGCGCTGGCGCGAGCTGGCGGCGCAATCGAGCGGAGTATCGGCCGACGAGCTGGACCGGCTGTGGGCCGAACTCGCGGTCGTGCGCGCCGAGGACATCCTGGGCGAATGGAAGGGCGCCGCCTTCCGAACCGGCCACCCGCTGTGCCGCGCACTGGACAAGAGCGGCTGGTACGGCAAGACCTTCCATTCGACGATGGATGCGAAACCGCTGATCTGCCGCGCCGAGGACGGCACGCTGTACTCCGATGTCGAACTGGGCGGCGGCGAGGCCACGCTGTGGAATATCGAATTCCGCGGCCAGGTCACCGCGACCATGGTCTACGACGGGCGCGCGGTGTTCGACCACTTCAAACGCCTCGACGACAACACGCTGATGGGCATCATGAACGGACGCCCCGAACTGGTGCTGGCCGGCGGCGAATACTTCTACTTCCTGCTCGAGCGGGTCTGAGCCGTGCCGGTGACCACTGCCGCGCTGTCGCGCGATCCGCGGGCCGCCTTCAGCCTGGAATCCGTCACGATCGACGAACCGCGTGCCGACGAGATCCTGGTCCGGATCGAGGCGTCGGGAATCTGTCACACCGATCTGGTCTCCCGCGCCGCCGGCGCCGCCGACCGCCCGATCCTGCTCGGCCACGAGGGCGCGGGTGTGGTGGCCGCGGTCGGCGCCGAGGTGGCGGGCGTGCGGCCCGGCGACCGGGTCGTGCTGACGTTCCGGCACTGCGGCACCTGCCGCAACTGCCGGCTCGGCCGCCTGCCCTACTGCGCTCATTCCACCGCGTTGAACCAGTTCGGCGGCCGTGCCGATCGCTCGCCCCGCATCACCGTCGATGGCACGCGCGTGCGCGACGGCTTCTTCGGGCAGTCGAGTTTCGCCGGATACGCGCTCAGCACCGCGGACAATACGGTCGTCGTCCCCGGCGACACCGATCTCGTCGTCGCCGCCGCGCTGGGCTGCGGCTTCCAGACCGGCGCGGGCGCGGTACTGAATGTGCTCGCCCCCGAACCGGATTCGCAGATCGTGATCTACGGCGCGGGTGCGGTCGGCATGGCCGGGCTGCTGGCCGCACGGACACGTCCCGGCACCACGGTGCTGGTGGTCGAACCGTCCGCCGATCGCCGTGCGCTCGCCCTCGAACTCGGCGCGGCCGCCGCCCTGGCCCCGGGCGACGAGACCGCCGCGACCATAGACAAACTCACCGGCGGCGGCGCCACCCACGCCCTCGACACCACCGGTCGTCCCGACGTGCTCGCGGCGGCGGTGACGGGGCTGGCCACCGGCGGCGCGGTGGCGGTGGTCGGCCTCGGCATCGGCGTCCCGCAGCTCGACATGCGCGATATCGTGCTGGGCGGCAAGACGATTCACGGCTGTCTGGAGGGCGACGCGGTGCCGCGGCGATTCATCCCGCAGCTGCTCGAGCTCTACACGGCCGGCCGGCTGCCACTCGACCGGCTGGTCCGGTCCTACCCGTACACCGAGATCGGCACCGCCCTGGCCGACCACCACGCGGGACGTGTCGTCAAACCGGTTCTGGCCTGGTGACCGCGGCCGGCGCCGCGTTTCGCCGGAAACGTCGCGGGTAGCTCGGCGAGTAGATGCCGGCCCACCCGCGACGAAGGGACTGTTCATTCCGCCTGTCGGATATCGCGCACGAGCGGCGCGACGGCTGACCACGACGTGGCCGGGGCGCGCCTGCACTCGTTCCGGGCGCGAACGTGAGGCACTGATCCAGGCCGCGAAAATGGCCGCGGCCGCCGTCGCGGCCTGGACCATCGCCCGGGCTGCGATACCGGCGCCGCAGTCGTTCATGGCGCCCTACGCGGCGGTCTTCCTGATGACGACCACGGTGTACCGCTCACTCACCGGCGCCGCGCAGCAGACGTGCGCACTGCTGGCCGGGCTGGCGGTCGCCTACCTCACCACACTCGTCTTCCCGCAGCCGGTGCTGACGCTCGGCGTCGCGGTATTCGTGGGAATGATTGTGGGGCAATGGCATCGGTTCGGCACCAGCGGTATCTGGACCGGGGTGACCGCACTGCTGATGGTCTGTTACGGCACCGCGCAGAATCTGACCTATCTGGCGTATTGGATGGCCGAAATCCTGCTGGGGTCGGCCATCGGAGTCGCGGTGAACATGATCGTGCTGCCGCCCA
>NZ_BAFQ01000091.1 GCF_000308375.1 Nocardia aobensis NBRC 100429
CGGTATTCGCCGCGTTCACCGCGCTGGTCATGCCGGTGGTCACTTATCTGCTCGCCTGAGCCGATGAGCGCCCCGCTCCTGCGCATGGTCGCGGTGACCTGCCTGTGGGGTACCTCCAGCGCCCTGCTGGCGACGCTGGCCGCTCCCACCACCGCGGGCCTGGTGGCTCTCGGCGGAGCGGTGCCGCTGCTGGTGTCGGCGCGGCTGCGCGGTCAGCATCCGTGGACGACGCTGACCGCCCATCCGGCGTTGTACTTCCGGCTGGGCGGGCTGGAGGCGGCGAATCTGGCTCTGTACGTGGCGGCGCTGCGGATCGGGCCGCTGCCGGTGGTGGTCGCCCTGCACCTGACCGCGCCGATGCTGATCATCGCCGCCGCACTGGTCCGCGGCCGGCGCGCGCCGACGCTACCGGTGCTGCTCGAACTGCTCCTGGTCGCGGCGGCGATCGGGCTGGTCGCCTGGCGGCACCCGGGCGGCGACCCGCAGATCGCCGCGGTGACCGGATGTGTTCTGGCACTGGGCAGTGCGGCCTGTGTCGCGCTGCTGGTCAGCGTGATAGCCCGGCACTCGGGTCCGGACCACACGATCACCTCGGCGGCGTTGCAGTTGCTGTTCGGCGGTATCGCGAGTAGTCCGCTGCTGCTGCTGGATCCGCCCTCCGCGCGGGTGGCGATCGAGCTGGCCGCGGTGGGCGCCACTCTGCTCGGACCCGGATTCGCGCTCTACTGGCAGGCCCTGCGAGAGCTGAGCGCGGCCACGGCCAGCGTCATCGGGCTGAACGAGGCCGTGGTGGCCACCCTGGTGGGAGCGGTGGCCACGCACAGTCTGCCCACGGCGGCGACCGCCGCGGCAGGGCTGCTCATTCTGATCGCGGCCGGGCTAGAGCAGCGATCGGCGCCGCGACATCGCGTGCCGCCCTGACGAATTCGGTGCAGTGCGCGGGGTCCTTGTCACCCCGGCCGTCGTCGACGCCGGAATTGACATCGACCCAGGACGGCCGGACCGCGTCGATGGCCGCGGGGACGTTGTGCGGGTTGAGTCCGCCGGCGAGCATGACCGGAAAGGCCGGGCTGTCGAACAGTTCGACGATGCGGGCGCTGATCGACCAGTCGTGGGTGCGCCCGGTGCCGCCGAGCCGGTCGGTGGATCGCGAATCCAGTACGAGCCCATCGCAATCGGGCGCCGCGCGCTCGGCGGCGTCGATCGCCTCCGGCCCGGTGACGTGGATCGCGCGGATCACCCGCCGGCCGCCCGCGCCGCGCCGGACCGCGCGCGCGGTGTCGTGTGAGATCAGGCCGTGCAACTGGATGCAGTCGACGCCGATCCGATCGGCGAGGCGCAGAACCTCGCCCGCGTCGGTGAGATGGGTGACCAGTACGCGTTCCATCGAGGAGGGCACCAGCCTGGACAATCGGTGGGCGGATTCCGGGTCGAGTTCGTCTTCGCTGAAATGCGTCGTGCCCGAAATGAATCCGGCCGCGTCCGCATCGGCTGCGACGACGGCCCGGAGATCGGACTCGCTACGGATACCGCAGATTTTGGTTCGGACGGTGATCATCGGCACACGATACTGCCCGAACGTGTCCAGTCCGGTGGTTCGTGGCGATTACCACGCTGACCGCGCCCGCGGCGCGGAACTCAGCCGACGCGGCGATAGGCGGTGCCGCGCCGGTCGGCCTCGGCCCACCGGCGCCGGTCCAGCTGGGTGTCGACGGCTTCCACCACATCCGGAACGGTGATCTGCAACAGACCCGGATCGGGGGCGTCGCCGTCGCGGTCCCCGGTACTGCCCGCCCACAGCGCGATGTGGCGGCCGGACAGATGCGGCGGCGGTCCACTGCGGCCGGGCGCGGTGGGACCGAACAGGGCCACGGTGCGGGTGCCGAATGCCGTCGCCAGATGTGCGACGCCGGTATCTCCGCACACCACCAGCGCGGCCTCGGCGACGGTGGCCGACAGTTCGATGAGATTCTGCTGCCCGGCCAGCACGTGGTCGTGCGACAGGCCGGCACGCGCGGCGATGCCGAGGGCGAGATCGCGTTCGAATTCGTCGCCGGTCACCACGACCTCGCGGCCCTGCACGAGCAGATGCCGGATCACCGCGGCGAATCGTTCACCGGGCCAGCGGCGGGCGGGGCCCCGGCGCCGACGTGCACGACCACGCAGTCGCGGTGGCTGGTGGTGGCCACCGGCGGCACCAGCCCGAGATTGCGGCGGTCGGCGCTGATTCCGGCCGATTCCAGCAGATGGCACCAGCGGTCGATGTCGTGCATATCCGCTTGCCATTCGGGGCCGTCGAGATCGGGGAAGGCGGCGTTGCGGTAACTGAGTAACCGGGCGGGTTCGGTGCGGGCCAATTCGACGATGCCCTCGGCGCCGGAGCCCTGTAGGTTCACCGCCAGCGCGGGCGCCGCGCCGTCCCAGCGCATGGTGTGCGGGTCGGCGGCGGCGACCATCTCGTCCACCGACGTGATGAGGTCGACGATGGGTTTGAGCCGGTGCGGTGCGGCCAGCACGATGTGATCGCGTGGCCTCGCCCGGCGCAGCGCACGAAGGGCCGGGACCGCGGTGAGGAGATCACCCAGTCCACGTGCGCGCAGCACGAGTACAACCGCCACCCTCTTCTCCTAGCCATCACCAAGCGACCCAGCAGTCCCGACCCACTCGATTGCGCACCGTTGCCGCGGCACGAACGAAGAGAGCCACCTGAAGATGACTACCCGAGCCGATCCGGCGTGAAACGCGCGTATTTCCCCACCCGTCGGCATTCAAACCGGTCGGCACCCCGTGGGGTGGCGGCGGCCTGCCGAGCGCCCGGACAACACGCAGGAAACCGGGGCTGTGAGAGGGCGACGTCGCGAGAACGCATGGGGCGGTGCGGATATGCGGGGGAGGCGGGCGAGGGCTGTTCTACTACGCAGTGTCGTTGAATCTGCGTCGATCCTCTACGCTGTGAGCCATGACAGTGGTCTACAACCTGGTGGTCATCGCCCACCTGCTCGGTCTCGCCGCGGTGATCGGCGGATACGCTGCCGGACGGCCGGCGGTGTCGCAGGTGATGCTGTGGGGTGCGCGAGCGCAGATCGTCACGGGTCTGATCCTGGTCGGCATGGCCGACGGCATCGATTCCCTCGACAAGAATCTCGACATGGCCAAGATCGTGGTGAAGCTGGTCATCGCGGTCGCCGTGGCCGGTCTTGCCGAGATCGCGCACGCGGATGCCAAGCGTGGCAAGACGATTGCCTGGATGGCCGACGCCGCCGGACTGCTGGCCATCGCCAACGTGTTCGTGGCCGTGTTGTGGCACTGAGCAGTCGATGCGGTTCGGCATCGACTGCCGAACCGCATCCGACGCCCGTTCAGCCCTCCAGCAGGGTCTGGCCGAGGTAGCCCTGTGCGTCGGTGATTCCCGGCGGAATCACGAACACCGCGGACCCGACGGGTGTGGTCCAGGTGTTCAGGGCGTCGAATTCGGCCAGGCGGCGCTGCACCGGCAGATACTGCGCCGCGATATCGCGCTGATAGGCGGCGAACAGCAACCCCGAATTCGAAATGGTCCCGGGCGCGGGGGCATCGTCGTAGTTGTAGCCCCGCCGCAGGAAACGCTCGCCGTCGCTGGTGTGATGCGCCCGGGCGATATGCGCCGAGGGCGGTATGACCGGGATGCCGTGGGCGTCCACGGCCGCGAAATCCGGATCGTCGGATTCGCGGGTACCGGTCAGCGGCGCCCCGGTCGCGATGCGCCGGCCCACGGTCAGTTCCCGTCCCTCGGGGTCGAGTTCGTCCCAGGTGTCCAGATTCATCGCGATCCGGCGCAACACCATCGAGGTGCCGCCGCGCAGCCACGGCACGGTCGCGCCGTCGTCCCACACCAGCCGATCGAGATCCGCTCCGGGGGCGATGTTGACCGTGCCGTCGACCTGGCCCATCAGATTGCGCATCGTCTGCCCGGCAGCAGCGTTGCGGAATCCGCGCTGGGTCCAGCGCACCGTCACCAGGGAGGTCACGCTGCGCGACAGCGCCCGTACCGCGTGCGCCACCGTCGTCGCCTCGTCCGCGCAGACCTGCAGCAGCAGATCCCCTTCACAGAATGCGGAGTCGAGCCGGTCGATGGTGAAGCCGGGCAGTTGCGCGAGCCACTGCGGCCGTGCGGATTCGAGTCCTGCCACGGTGAACAGCCGCGGGCCGAATCCGACGGTGACGGTCAATCGGGCGGGCCGGCGAGCCAGCTCCGGTTCGGTGTCGGCCAGCGTCGGTTCACCGGCCGCGAGCCGCGCCGCGTCCCCGGACCAGATGCGCAGCAATCCCGCGAGGTCGGCCCGGCCGGTGCCGGGCCGCAGATCGAAGGCCACGAACGCCGCATGCTGCTGCGGCGCGGTCGCGATCCCACCCTGATGCGGTCCGTAGAACGGTTCGCGCACGGTGCCCGGGTCGGCGGTCTCGGGATGGCGCGTCCAGCGTTCGGCGCCGAGGGTGAGCCCCGCGACGCCCGCCGCACCGGCCGCGGCCGCGCTGCCGCCGAGTAGCCGCCGCCGCGAGAGCCGCTCAGCCACCGTGGGCGGCCGGGGTCGGTGAGTAATTCTCCTGATTGCCCGCGAAGTCACGCACCTGCGCGGTGAAGGTGGTGCTGGTGCCGTCGGCGAATTTCACCGTGACCGGTGTCTGGGCTCCCGTGCGCAGCGGCGCCTTCAGATCGATGAACATCAGGTGGTCGCCACCCGGCGTCAATTTCGCGCTGCCGTGTGCGGGTATCGCCAGACCGCCGGCCTTGGGCCGCATCATGGACGCTCCGTTCGACTCGACCACCTCGTGGATCTCCATACGCGCCGACGCCGGGCTGGTCGCGTCGACGACGCGGATCTCGTGGTCGCTGTTGTTGGTGAAATTCGCGAACGCCGCCGACATTCCCGCATCGGCGGCCTTGATCCATTGATCGCTCACGGTGACTGAATTGGCGTCCGCGGCAGTGGATGTGCCGCCGGACGAACATCCGGCCAGCAGTAGCGGGATCGAGGCCGTGGCGGTGATGAGCAGGGCCGCGGACCGGTGGCGGCGCACGGGATGGGGGAGAGAGAACATTGGTGAACTCCGTTGCATGAGAAGAGGTTTCATCGTGGGGCGGCAGGGTGCGTAGCGGACACACTCACCGCGACCGGGTGCTGGCTACACCCTGGTCTGCACGTTGCGCTGCATACGGGTGAGTGAGCGTTTGCCGTACTCGGCCATCGGTATTCGCTCGTTGCTGCCAAGCCACGGAAGGGTTCGACCTAGGCGACCACCCGGAACCGGCCGCATGCAGCTCGTCCGGCATCCGATCGACCCGGGCTCTATCGGAACCGTGGACGGATGGGCGGCCGGAACAGCACTGCGTGCGATCAGCGAGCGGCGGTCGCGGACGGTTACAGCGGCGCCCCTCCCCGGGCAAGGCAGGCGTCCCGACGTCGACCCGGCGCACCGGACAACCGACGCTGATAGCGGGTGTGCACCCGGTCCGACAGCGTCCCGCGGCCTGGACTGCTCGAGCGACCACTCCCGATCGCGTAGCGGGCCGTCCAGGAGCCGTGCGGCACGGTCCATTCGGGTCGCCGTACCTCGATTGCCGATTGCCGATTTGCCGATTGCCGACGGGCGACTGCCGAGTGGCGAACCACCGGTGGTGGGCTACGGGCACCCGCTGGGCGCACCCTGCGGCGGCTCCCGGGGGATTATCCGCGTATCACGCAGCTCAGCTTGACGGTCATCGGGAGTCCAGGGCCCAATCCAGCGAGACGGCGGACGTGTCCACCGAGATACCGGTATCACGCCCCCGCGACGACCCCATGCGAGGCAGCGAACGAACGGCTGGGGGCGGGCGGCCCACGCCGCCCGGTGCCCGACGCCAGCACGAGCCGCCTCGGCACTGTCACCGTATCCGGCACCGAGACGACGACCGTAGCGCCGCTGATTCCCAGGATGTGCGTGACCGCGCCGACCGCGCGTCGAATCAGTGAAACCGCGCGTCGCAGCGTGGTTTCCGCGCCGCGGACCAGAATCGCCCCGGCCACCGTCGCCACGAGGTGCGCGACCAGCATGGGGGCGGTGATCAGCACGTTGTGGCAGTGCGGCGACAGCGTCAGCGCCAGATGGCCGAGCAGCTGTCCGATCGCGAGCAGGCCCATGAGCCGGAACAGTCCGGTGCGGGTGTGCGCGGCGAGGCAGCCGATCGCGGTGCTCACGGCGATCAGGGCCATAATCGCCGCTGATCCGGGTGCCACCGTGCCGCCGCCGAGGGCGTGTGCGGCGATGCTCACCGTGCCCGCTGCGGCGCCGACGCATCCACCACGCAGTCGCGTGGAAGGGTCGGCCGTTGCTCGCACCCGCTCATGATATCGGTGCTCGGCGACGGTCTCGGCTGCCAGGTCCACCGGTCCGTACCTGTCGTGATGCCCGACACCCCTCGCGGTTTCGGCGGTCCGGCGTCAGAGGATTTCCAGCTCGGCCTCGCGCAGATCCTGGGGAAAGACGAATCGCCGCAACGCCCAGAACCGGAATGCCATCGCCAGCAGCACGCCCAGGATCTGCCCGGTGATGAAGTTGGATACCGCCTGGGTGAACGGGCTGACATGCGGCACCCGGATATCGAAGACGTACAGCGAGACCGCCTGCGGAATCACGGTGACGCCGACCGCCAGCGCGCTGACGGCGAAGAACAGCGCCGCCTCGTGACCGCGCCGGCGTCCGCCGCGGGTGTTGAACGACCATTCCCGGTTGAGGATGTAGGAGACGATCGTGGCGATCAGCACGCCGAACGCGCGCGCGGTCAGCGGCTTGTCCGGCAGCACGGTCAGCTTGAGCGCGTACACGACTCCGGTGTCCACGAACCAGGTGATCGCGCCGACGACGGCGAATTTCATCAGCTCCCGATGGGCGAGCAACAGTGCGCGCCAGCGTTCGGGCAGCCGGTCCAGTCCAGCCTGCACCAACGACACGCAATCCACCCTAACCGTGAGCCGGGCGCCGGGCATCCGGACAGCGATCATGACCCGCGAGGTAATCGTCACGCCGACCGCACCCGCATACGATCGGGCAGGTGCCGACCCATACCGCCGGAGATCTGCTGCGCCACTGGCGTCGCACCCGCCGCCTCAGCCAGTTGGAGCTGGCCGGGCGCGCCGAAACCTCGACCCGTCACCTCAGCTTCGTCGAAACCGGCCGGTCCACGCCGAGCCGCCAGCTGATCCTGCACCTCAGCGAGGAGCTCGACATCCCGCTGCGCGAACGCAATCGGATGCTGCTGGCCGCCGGCTACGCCCCGGTCTACGCCGAACCCGGATTGGATACCCCCACCATGGCCCCCGTCCGCACCGCGATGCGGCAGATCCTCACCGGCTACGAGCCGTATCCGGCCCTGGCCGTGGACGCGCAGTGGAATATGGTCGACGCCAATTCCGGTGTCGCCCTGTTCCTCGACGGCATTCCCGCCGACTTGCTCACCCCGCCGGTCAACGCCCTGCGGCTGAGTCTGCACCCGCAGGGGCTGGCGCCGCGCATCCTGAATCTGGCGCAGTGGCGCGGACATCTGTTCGAACGCGTCGATCGCCAGATCGAGGCCACCGGCTCGGCCGATCTGGCCGCGCTGCGTAGCGAATTGCTCGGATATCCCGGGGGCCGTGACGATCCCGGCCTGCCGGAACCGGATCAGGCCGTCGTCCCGCTGCGGCTGCGCCACCACGACGGCGACCGCGGTGACATCGAACTGGATTTCATCAGCACCATGACCATCTTCGGCAGCCCGATGAACGTCACGGTCGCCGAGCTCGCGATCGAGTCGTTCCTGCCCGCGAGCCCGGCGACCGCCGAATTCCTGCGCCGCCGTTCACAGCTCGAGTAGATGCGGCAGCCCGGCCCGATAGCGGTCGGCGTCGATGCGCTTGAACGGCTCGAATTCGGGCGGTGCGTACATCGGGAACACCGCCGCCCGCGGCGCGGTGTCACCGGCCGCGTCCAGCACCGCGTTGGCCGCCTTGCGTCCCGCCTCGCAGGCGCCCTCCATGGTCGCGAGGTCGATGCCGGTGCGCACGTGGTCGCCGCAGAAGAACACGTTGCCGATCGCCGAATGCGCCTCCGGCCGGTGATCCCAGGAGCCGACGGTGTTCACCAGCAGCGGGGTGTCGTTGCGGTTGCCGCCCTCCTCGAAATGCACACCCGGATCGACGAACCACGAGTGCACGTCGTCGTCGCGCAGCCAGCCGGTGCCGGTGTTGAGCCAGCGTTTCAGCTGCGCCCACACCTCTTGCACCACTTCGTCTTTCGAGCACTGCTTGGCCGGTTTGCCGTACAGGATGCCGGGGGTGTCCCAGTCCGAGACGTCCGCGGACAGGCATTCCACCACCGTCCCGTCGCCGTAGCGGGCCGCGAAATCGCCACGCCACATCGGCGCCTGCCGCAGTGCGGTGATCGCCCACGGCGAGCCGAGTGCCGCGATATGTCCTTCCGGCACGCCGGTGGGCTGCCGTAGATAGAACTGCACGCCGACCATCCAGTCCAGCACCAGTTCCCGCATCCCGGCCAGCGCCGGGTCCGCGGCGAGGATGTCGTCGTCGAGGATCGTGGCCGCGCGGTCGGCCGGCATCGCGCACACGTACCAATCCGCCTGTACCGCACGCCCGCCCACGTTCGCGCCGCTGATCCGGTCACCCGACAGACGCAGGCTCGTCAGGCCCGCGCCGGTGACGAACCGGACTCCCTGTCCGGACAGATGCGCCACCCACGGATCGATCCACGCCTCGTTGGTGGGGCCGTTCAGGATTCGATCCACCCCGCCGCGATATTGCGGCGCGATGCCGGCGCCGGCGAAAACCAGTGCCTCTCCGATGGTTCCGATGGTGCGCGCGGAGCTGGTCTCCGACTTCGCCGCCACCGTGATCCGGGTCAGCGCTCGCGCCAGGTAGTCCCGATAGGCCTGCGACTTCCCGGCGGCGCCGACCGCGTCCATCCACGAGCGGTACTCCCATTGGCCGAAGCGGCGTTCGGGGGAGCTGGTGAACCACATCATCATCCGGTCGCCGAAGAACGCCAATTCCTGCGGCGGCAGCTGCGGGATGAAGCCGAATCCGGCGATGAGTGAGTTGCGGATGCGATCGGGGTTCAGTTCGCGCAACCCGGCGATCTCGGTCGGCACCGTCACCGGGGGCAGATCCGGGAATCCGGCGACCGTGGCCTCCACCCGGATCAGATTCCCGGCCACGCCGTTCGCGTTGCCGGGGAACGGGATTCGCGCCATGGTATCCGGTACGTGCTGGTAACAGCCGGGGAAGAAGCGGAAGCCGTGTTCGCCGGGCAGGTCCGCGCGCCCGCCCGCCCCGGTGCCGGGCACGCTCATGCTGCGCGCCTTGCCGCCGAGCGCGGTCGGCTCGTACACCGTGACCGCATAGCCGCGTTCGGCCAGTTCGTGCGCCGCGGTCAATCCGGATACGCCACCTCCGAACACCGCCACCGTGCGTCCCGGGCGCACCTGGCGGCGTGGCGGATTCGCGCGTGCGGCCGTGGCCCATGCGCCGCTCGTCGCGAGGGCCGCGCCCGCTACCGCCGCCCCTCGCAGCAACTGCCGCCTGCCGAATCCACCCGCATCGTCTCGACCGGTCATGTCCACTCCTCGAATCAGCGAGCGGGACCGGCCCTGCGTCGATCCCGAAGCCCGAATTTCTGTGCCTGCGAATCTGTTTCACCGAGGTCCGGCAGTATCGAAGGCCCGCCGGCCGGCCCGCCCCTCACTTCGGCGCCGCCACCGGCCACCGCTGCCACGCCGAACCCCACCGCGCCGCCTGACGTTCCCGCCAGTCCTGCGCGCCGTCGCGCACCTCGCGAATCACGGTGTCCACCACCGTGGCCGCCGGCGCGTGCGCCAGTGCCTGCAGCGCGAACTTCGCCGCCCGTGCCGGGGTCAGCAGTTCGTCGGGGGTCCGCGCCCGGGTCATCACATCCAAGGCGAGGCCGGCCAGGTTCGGGTCGGCCGCACCGGCGCGGTACAGCTGCACCTCGAGCGGTGACATCTCGGTGCCACGGGCGAGCCGGTTGGTCCACTGGTACATGGGCAGGCAGTCCTGTTCCCGCCGGTGCTCCCATCGGGTCAGTGCCCGGTCCAGCGCGGCCGCGTCGTCGAGTACCGGTGCCGCGCATTCGCCGAGCAACCGTCCGTAGCGCATCGCATCGCGCATTCCCTGTGCGGTGACCGGATCCTTGAAATGCCCGGCATCGCCGGGCAATGCCCAGCCCGGACCGGTGGAGCGGCGGAAATAGGAGACGATGCCGGTGGCCGAGCGCACCCGGCCGATCGGTTCGCAATCGGCCAGTCGCACAGCGAGTTCCGGGATCGCGGCCACCATGTCGCGGTAGCGCCGCTCGGTCTGCCCGGCGGTGCGCGGCCCGTGGGCGACCGGTGGCTGGATCAGCGACAGCACCGCACCGTCCTCGCACGGGAAGGCGGTTCCCAGCAGATCCCCGGCCCGCCACTGCGCGGCCGTCGACCGCCATTCCGGGCGGCCGTCGCGCCAGTAGGCGAAGTAGCACGCACGCCCGCTGGGCTTGCTGCGGTACGGGTCCAGGGCTCCGGTCAGCCGCGCCACGGTGGAGCGGCGCCCGTCCGCGCCGACCACCAGGCGGGCCCGGATCTCGTGGGTGGTCCCCGCACGATCGACCGCGCGCACACCGGCGACCCGGCCGGCGTCGCGGATGAGTTCGATGACCCGCATCGATTCGTGGACGGTCGCACCGGCCGCGCGGGCCGTGCACACCAGGGCCGCGTCGAATCCGGTGCGCCGCACGCACATCGCGTAGTCGATGCCTTCCACGGCGGTGAACGGCGCCCGCACCACCTGCCCAGCGCCGGCGGCGAACGCGACTCGCAATCGGGGCGCGCCGAGTGCCAGCACCCGCTCCAACGCGCCCAACGCCGCTACCTCGGCGAGGCCGGCCGGCCACAGCAGATGGGTCGAGAGGGTGTCGGAGGGGAATCGGGCCGAGTCCACGACGACGACGCGCCGTCCCGCGCGGGCGAAGGCGATGGCCGTTGCCGACCCCGCGCAACGCGCACCGACCACCACCACGTCGGTGAATTCGACTTCCGGACAGTCGTTTTCGTCGTGACCGCGGTCATTCGCCGGAAGGTCCCGGACGGTCGCGTGGATGCCCGAATCGGTCGGCGAGGGGTCGGCAGGTTCGTCGGTAGGCATCGGCGCCGCCTTCGGGGTCACTATGTTCGGACACTATGTCCTAATGAGAGAATGAAGTGACTCCTCTCACATTGTCAATATGTTTGGACCGATTGTTCGCGGCAATTACCGACGCTCGAGCCGCCCGCGCCGGTGACACTCCGGATCGCCCACCTGATCCGGTCGTATCCGCGATGATCACCGGAAGGCGTGGCCGCCCGGCCCGATCGGAAACGACCGTGATGAGGTACCGCGATGGCGTTGATGTCACCCCTGGACTCGGCATTCCTGCTGCTCGAATCGCGCGAACACCCCATGCACGTCGGCGGCCTCTCGCTGTTTCGTCCCTCGGACACACAGAAGCGATCGGCACGGCAGTTACACGAGGAATTGGCCTCGGGCACCGGCCAACTCACCTCGGTGTTCCGGCGCCGGCCCGCGCGGTCGCTGGCGAGTTTCTCCCCGCTGCGGTGGGATCTCGACGACGACGTCGATCTCGACTACCACGTCCGGCTGCTCTCGCTGCCCACGCCCGGGCGGGTGCGTGAACTGCTGGAACTGGTATCGATGCTGCACGGATCGCTGCTGGACCGCCATCGCCCGCTGTGGGAGGTCTACATCATCGACGGGCTCGCCGACGGCCGGATCGCCTTGTACACCAAGACACATCACGCGCTGATGGACGGCGTGTCCGCGGTCCGCACCTGGCAGCGGGCCCTCTCGCCCGACCCCGCCGCCCGCGACTGCGTGCCGCCGTGGCGCTCTCCCGGCCGACGTCCGGGCGCCGGCTCGAGCACGCTGTTGCGCCGCTCGGCCGACGCGGTGCGCGCGGCCGGGCGGATCAGCACCGCCGTACCCGAATTGCTGTCGGGCGCATACACGATCGCGCGCGATTATCCCGAACCGCGCCCGTTCGGGGCCCCGCACACGATGTTCAATGTCGCCATCACCGGTGCCCGGCGATTCGCCGCGCAGTCGTGGCCGCTGCCGCGGTTGCGTGCGGT
>NZ_BAFQ01000090.1 GCF_000308375.1 Nocardia aobensis NBRC 100429
AATCACGCGGACCGGCATTCGAATGTCGGTGCAGGGCACGCGGACTCGGGGGTGGGCATGGCGACACGGCGGGCGGTGCTGCGTGCCGCGGCGTTGGCGCCGATGCTCACCGCATGCGCCCCCGGAGTGCTGTTCGGCCATCCCGCCTCGGTGCGAATCGCGGTGCCCTGGAGCGGATCCGAGCTCGCCGCGTTCCGCCGGGTGCTCGACGATGCGGGGCTGGGTGCCACGGTCGCGGTGTTACCGCTCGGCGACGACATCGATACGGCCCTGCAGGCGCGCGGCCGTTCCGCCCCCGATCTGGTGATGTTGCCCGAGGTCGGACGGATCGGTGAGCTGGCGGGCGGGGTGTTGCGCGCACTGCCGCCCACACTGTGGCACGACGCGGCGGGACCGCGCTATCCGGATCGGTGGCGCTCGCTGCTGTGGAAAGACGGTGCGCTCTACGGCATTCCGTTCAAGGCGGCCGACAAGTCGCTGGTGTGGTACGACCGCTACGCCTTCGGCGGCGACCGGCCGCGCGACGACCCGCGCGACTGGACCGTCTCGCAGTGGCCGCAGCGTATCGCGGAGGCGACCGCCCGCCGTCCACTGGCGCTGGGCGGCGCCGACGGCTGGGTGCTGGCCGACCTGTTCGGCAACATTCTCTACGGCGAATCCGCCTGGGACTACGAGGATTTGGCTGCCGCCGGCGAGCCGGACCGTCCGCGAGAATGGGATCGCGACGCGGTGCGGGCGACCCTGTACCGGCTGGGCACCATGTGGGCGCCGCGTGGCACCTTCCCGGGCGGTATCGCCGCCACCCTGACCCGGCAATTTCCGGAATCGGTGCGCGAGGTGTTCGAACGGCGCACCGCGGCGATGGTGGTGGCCCCCGATTTCGCGGAACCGATCGTGCGTAGCTGCCTGCGCCGGGCCGGCCGGCCCGCGGACGCCGTGGGCGTCATGCCCTTTCCGGCGGTGGCGCCCGGGGGCCCGCGCCCGGCCATCGGCGGCGGCGACGTGATCGTCGCGACCGCCGCCGGGGCCCACGATGCGGTGCCGGTGCTCGGCGCACTGACCGCGCCGGGCGCCGTCTCGGCCTGGATCGGCGACTACGGCGGCTTCCTGGCACCGAGTCCGCGCACCGTCCCGGACCACGCGCCGATGCTGGATCCGGTTGCGGGTCAGTTGCATTCGTGGTCGGCGTTCGATTTCGCCGATCTCATCGGCGCCGCCGGGCGGCGCGACGGCCTGTGGCGGGTGCTGACCGACCTGCTCGTCACCGTCGGCGACGGCCACGCCGACCGACTCGACGCGGCGGTCGATCACGCGGTGCGCGCACTCGATGAGTTCGAACGGAGAGCGCGATGACGGCCGGCCACATCCACGCGCACGGACTGGATCTGGAGCCGGCGCTCACACGCATCGCCGGTCCGGTGATCCCGGGACGCCACCCTCGGCGGTGGTCGATGTGGCCCGCGCAGCTGCCGGCGCTGGTGCTGATCCTGCTGCTGCTGGTCGGGCCGGCCGCCACCACGGTGTGGACCGCGATCCGCGCACAGTGGGCGATGGTCGGCTGGTGTGCGCTGCTGATGGTACTGGTCGCGGCGGGCACGCTGCTGTGGCGCCGCGACGACGCGGTGCGCGCGCTCGCGGCGGCGGCGGTGCGGGGTCGCTGGACATTGCTGCGCCATCGATTGTGGCCGACCGTGTTTCGCCGCGAGGCGCCGGACGGCGCGCGCCTCGTCGCACGGATTCGGTGGCGTTCGCTGTGGTGGCCCGTCGTGGTGGTCGCGCTCGTGGTGACGATTCGGGGAATCGGCGTCGAACTGGGGCCCGGTGGGCGCGGCGCCTATGTGCGGACGCTCGTGTGGGTGCTGTGCGCGCTGGCCGTGCTGGTCCTGGCGTTGGAACTGGCCTGGCGTGGCCGCCGGGGCTGGTGGCCGTGGCCACCGCTGATCCTGCCGTTCGGCGTTTCCGCGTTCGTCGCCGGACTGGCCCTGCGCCTGCTGGCCGAGAATCCCGACTACCGGATGCCGGTGCCGGGCGTGGCCGGCCAGCGCGTGTGGCTGATGACCCTGTTGATCGCGGCCTTCGTCTGGTGCTGGCTGGGTGCGCTGTTCGCGCTGTTCCGCGCCGCGATCGCCGCCATCGAGGCCGATCCGGTGCGGCGCGGCTACCTCGAGGACGCGCGTGGCGCGGGCCGGACCCGGGCCCGGCTGTTCGAATTGGTACGCCCGGTCTTCCTGATCCTCGGCCTCGTCGTCGCCGTCGCCGCGGCGCGGATCTTCGACATCATTCTGATCGCGGTGCCGGGATCGCTGCAGTATTCGCTGGACTCGGCGACCGTGCACTGGTGGCGGCTGGTCTCGGATCCCGATGCCGATCCCGGTGTGGCCGCGGCCTATTCGCTGCCGCTGGCGGTGCTGATCGGCTCGGCGGCGTGGATTCTGCAGACCGACGTGCGCCGCCACCGCGTCGGCTGGATGCGCCGTCCGAGCGCCGATCCGGTGCGCACGCGACGCACCGCGCGCGGCGTCCTTCGCCTCGTGGCGGTCTCGTCGCTGTCGCTGGGGCCGTTGCTGGCGTTGGTGGTGTTCAGCTGGGTGGGCGCCGACGGGCCCGCCCTCGCCGGCGCCGGATCGGTGTGGCAGCACCGAGAGTTGTTGCATGCCATGGCCAATACGGGCTGGGTGGCGGTGTGGGCCACCGTTCTCGTCATCGGTGCGGCGTTCCCGGTCGCCCATCAGCTCGCCGCGCTGCCCGCCGATGCGCTGCGTTCGCGGATCGCGGTGGTGGTGCTGGTGGTGTTCACCGTGCTGCCCGCGCAGCTCTACGTCGGGCCGATCCGGCGCGTCATCGAGCGGATGGGATTGACCGGGACGTCGTTCTCCTCGCTGATCGTGGTGCACGCCGCGATCGGATTGCCCATCGCGATCCTGATTCTGCGCGGAGCGCTGCTCGCGCCCTCGGACGGTCCGGCCGCCGACGCCCTGCACGGTCTGGCCAAACCGTGGGCCGTGCTGGGCCGCGTGGTGTCGACCGCGTGGCCCGCCGTCGGCGCGGTCGCGGTGCTCGAACTGATTCATGTGTGGAACGACTTCTTCATCGGATTGATGGTCAGCGGCGCCGATGTCAGTCCGTGGTCGCTGCTGCTGTGGGGCGACGCGCGGCAATTCCAGGAGAACGCCGCCCATCTCGCGGCCGGGGCGCTGCTGTCGACGGTCCCACCGGTACTGCTGTTGCTGATGACCTGGCGCCGCTTCCTGGTTCCGGGATTGACGGGCGGGATCGTGCGATGAGCGGCCACTCGCACCGGCCCGAGCACGACATCGCGTCGCAGCTCATCGCCACCCCGAAATCCTCTGTCTGGCAAGGGTTTCTGGGTGCCGCGTGGGTGATGTCGTCGTCGCTGCTGCTCGAGGTGGTGGCGAAACTGCTGGAGGGTTCGGTCGGGCAGAGCCGGGTGCTGAACTCGCTGGCGGGGGTGCTGCGCTGGGTGGCGGTCGCGGTGGTGGCGGCCGCCGCGCTGTATGTGCTGTGGCGCAAGACGATGGATATGCGCGAGGGCGCGCGTGTCCGGCGGGAACTGGATCTCACCGCGGACCTGGTGCAGCCGCCACCCGTGGTCGAGCGGACCGTCGCGGCGCTGCCCGCGCTCGCGCCGGCCCGGACGCAGCCGCTGGACGCGACCGATGCGGTCGTCGCCGTCGTCCTGCGGGCACTGCCGTTCACCGACTACGAGGCCGCCGCGCTCTACGACACGGTGACCGCGATGCTCGACTCCGCGACGGTCCTGCCGGGAGAGCGGGCGGTGGTTCAGCGTACGACCGGCGAGGTTCTGATCCGGCTCGCCGCCCACGGCGTGATCGTCCACGACGGACACGATCGATTCGCCGTCGCGAAGACCACGACATCGCCGGATCGCGCCGTCGTCCGCCGCACACCGCAGTGGCGGGCCGCGTGGCCCGCGCTGATCCGGCACTACTCCGACCGGGCGACGCGCTGGGCGGTGGCCCTGGATTCGGATCGGCTCGGCGCCGGCGCGCATCGGTGGTTCACGGGCACCGCGGACCGGCTGGCCGAGCTGGTGCGCGCATGCGCCGACTGCGATCACGGCGTCGAACTCGACATTGCGGCCCTGGCTCGGATCGCCGACGCGCTCGACCTCTGGTACGCGCGGATCGGGGCCCCTTCCGATGGCCCCGCGGCGCGGGCGATGCTGGCGTTGAGCGGCCCGGCGCATCCGCAGATCCGTGAACTGGCATCGATCCGCTGCGATCTCGCGCTCGATACCGCGACACGCCGGGGATGGCCGCGTCCGCTCCGGAAGCGGCGCCGCAACCGTCCACGCCGGAGTACGGGCCTGGACGCCCGGCGCGCGCATGCCGAGGCGATGCGCGATTTCGACCGCTTGCCGGGTGGCGAGTACCCACTGCCCGACATCGTGGCCGGTTTCGAGCGTGCGTGGTGGCTGCTGCCACGGCGCGATATCGCCGCCGAGGTCTGTGCGCTGAACGACCTGGCCATCGCACATATGCACGAAGGCCGCCTGGATGCCGCCCGCGACCGTCTCGAGCTGGCCGAAACCCTGACCCGCGGCGGACGCAACCCGTCCGGCCGGGCGCACACGTTCGAAACGCTGGGGCTGCTGTGGTGGATGCGCGGGGAGCCCCGGCGCGCGATGCGCTGGTGGCTGCTGGCGCTGACCGTCTACCGCGATCTCGGGCACGAACTGGGAATCTGCCGGTGCCTGCAGCATCTGGGCAGTGCGGTGGCGGTCGTGCCCGAATACGGCGGTCTGCTGCTCGCGGGGCCGCTGAGCACGGGCGAGATCCTGCGTCAGGCCTCGGGCTGGCTGGCCTATGCCGAGCGGCGCCGTCCCGGCGGGGTGGGCCGGACTCCCGCCCTGGCATCTCGTTACGGTCGGCGTGTCGCGCATGCACTGGAGAATGCCCAGCTCACGTCGCTGGAGACGGTGGACCGGTGGCCCGTCACCGTGTCCGAGCGTTAGCCCTCTGACCGGCACCTTTGGGTGTCTGTAGGTGATTCGGGTGGGTGAAATGACCGATTTCGGGCGTTGTCATGCGACGGGGATCACTATATCTCAGTGATCTCGACCACATAACGTTTATATAACTACAGTTATGTAACGCGCGTTTATCGCACCATGCGCTGCGTAAACGTGAATATCCTCCACGATGGGTTGAGACAGTTCGGTTGTTATCGCAACGTGATGTATCGAGATTTCTCCGTTACGGTCGTTTGCAGCTCGGAATTCCGGGCTGACGCTCGAATCGCTGAACACCGGCAACCCTGTCCCGCGGTTCGAGTTCGACCCCGACATACCTGGGGACAGGGACCCGTAATCGTCACCATCGGGCCGGCTGGGCGCAGGCAGGGAAAACCACATGTCTCGTAACCGTAAGTTCAGCACTCGCGCACTCGGCTTCGCCGCCGTCGCCGGCGCCATCGTCGCCGTCCCCTTCGGCCTGACCGCTACCGCGTCTGCCGACGGCGGCCACGACTGGGATGCGGTGGCGCAGTGCGAGGCCAGCGGCAACTGGGGCGCCGACACCGGAAACGGTTTCTACGGCGGCCTGCAGTTCACCCAGAGCACTTGGAACGCCAACGGCGGCAGTGGCAACCCGGCCAACGCCAGCCGCTCCGAGCAGATCCGCGTCGCGGAGAACGTGCTCGCCAGCCAGGGCCCCGGCGCCTGGCCGGTGTGTGGCGCCAACCTGTAAGGTTCGCCTCCGCCCGCGGTTCGTCCGCATACACAGCGTGCAGACAGGCCCCTCCCGGATCTACCCGGAAGGGGCCTGTCGCGTTGTATCCGCCGGTCAGGCGCTGATCGCGGCTCCGGCCGCGAACCGGCTCTCCACCGGCGCGAGTCCGTAGTGCCCGCGCAGGGTGTCGGCGGTGTATTCGGTGCGGAACAGGCCCCGTTCCTGCAGGATCGGCACCACCCGGTCGACGAAATCGGTGAGTCCGCCGGGCAGATACGGCGGCATGATGTTGAATCCGTCCGCCGCGCCCGCCTCGAACCACGTCTGCAGTTCGTCGGCGATCTGTTCCGGCGTGCCGGCGAAGCTGCGATGTCCGCGCCCGCCGCCGAGTTTGCCGATCAGCTGGCGCACGGTCAGCTGCTCCTGCGTGGCCAGCTCCTTGACCAGCGTGAACCGGGACTTGTTGCCCTCGATCTCGCTTTCCACCGGCAGCGGCGGCAGCGGCGCGTCCAGCGGATGGTCGGTCAGATCGATGCCCAGCTGCGTGGACAGCTGGCGCAACGCGTAGTCGGGGGAGATGAGATCGGTGAACTCCTGCTCCAGTGCCAGGGCTTCGGCGGGTGTATCGGCGATGTAGGGCACCAGACCGGGAAGCACCTTCAGCTCGTCGGCACCGCGGCCGTACTTCGGCAGCCGTGATTTCAGATCGCGATAGAAGCGCTGCCCCTCCTCCAGGGTGCGCTGCGCGGTGAACACCGCCTCGGCGTAGCGGGCGGCGAATTCCTTTCCGCTCTCGGAGGATCCGGCCTGCACCAGCAGTGGCCGGCCCTGCGGTCCGCGCGGGGAGTTCAGCGGGCCGCGCACCCGGAACCGGTCGCTGTCGTAGTCGATGGTGTGCACCTTGTCCGGGTCGGCGAAGACACCGGCCTCGGGGTCGAGCACGATGGCCGAGGACTCCCAGCTGTCCCACAACTGCAAAGCGACATCGACGAATTCGGTGGCGCGCTCATATCGCCGAGCATGTTCGGGAATGGCGTCGTAGCCGAAATTGTAGGCCTCGTCGACGCTGCCGGACGTGACGATGTTCCATCCGGCACGACCGCCGCTGATGTGGTCGAGCGAGGCGAATTTGCGGGCCAGATTGAACGGTTCGTTATAGGTCGTCGAGGCCGTCGCGATGAGACCGATATGTTCGGTCGCCGCGGCGATGGCCGACAGCAATGTCACCGGTTCGAACACCGCGAGCGTATTGCGCTGAATGCGCGGGCCCACCGCCAGACCGTCGGCGAAGAAGACCGAATCCAGTTTGCCGCGCTCGGCGATGCGGCCCAATTCCTGGAAATGCTTCACGTCGAGCACGCGCCGTTCCTCGGTGCGCGGATGGCGCCAGGCCGCCTCGTGATGACCGACGCCCATCAGAAAGGCGTTGAGATGAAAGGTTTTCGGTGATGGCGACATCGAGCGTCGTCGTCCCTTCGGTGTAGTGCTTCAGCGATCGGTTTGCGGGCGCCAGCGGGTGAGGCGGCGTTCGATCGCGACGAGTACGGCGTTGTAGACCAGGCCGACGATCGCGATGGCGACGATCCCGACATACATGTCGGGGATCTGGAAATTCTGCTGTGCGGCGGTGATGAGATAGCCGAGTCCCGCTCGCGCACCGGACATCTCGGTGGCGATCAGGACCAGGATCGAGGCCGAGGCCGCCATCCGGATGCCGGTGAAGATGGTCGGGACCGCGGCGGGCAGGATGACCTTCTGGAACAGCCGCAGCGGCGAGAAGCCTAGTGACACAGCCGATTTGATCAACAGCGGGTCGACCGATCGAACACCGCTGATGGTGTTCAGCAGGATCGGGAAGAAGCCCGCGTAGACCACGATCGCGACCTTGGAGGTCTCGCCGATGCCGAGGATCAGGATGAACACCGGCAGCAGCGCCAGCGCCGCGGTGTTGCGGAACAGCTCGAGCAGGGGGTTCACGAAGTCGGCCACCGGCTTGTACCACGCGATGGCGACGCCGGCCGGAACGGCGCACGCCACCGCGATCGCGAAGCCGACCAGGGATCGGCCCAGACTGGCGGAGGTGTTGTCCCAGAGCTGGCCGTTGCGGATCAGCTCATCTCCGCGCTGCACGACGGTGGAGAACGGCGGCAGAAAGATCTGATCGACCAGGCCGAAGCGGGGCGCGAGCTCCCAGAAGGCCAGGAACAGGCCGATGACCAGGACGGGCTTGAACAGCCGCCAGCCCCAGCGACCGGCCAGGGCGGCCAGCTGCCGCCCTGTGCCGGCGGTGGAGCGAGCGGGAGCCTCGGCCGCACTCACAGTCGAGACGGAGGATTTCTTCGACACCAGCACGGGTTCGGCGGTGGCGGGCAATGTGGTGGACATGGTGTTACCTCCTGTCGGTGGCCGCGAGGTCGGCCTGCTCGAGACCCTGTGCGCGGGCCACCTCGTCGTGCAGCAGCGACCAGATCCGATGCCGGACTTCGCTGAAGTGTTCGCTGGAGCGGATGTCGGCGTCCGGGTCGGTGTCGCGGTCGAGATCGATTTCGACCACCGCCTTGACCCGTCCCGGCCGCGAGGTGAGCACGGCCACCCGCTGTCCCAGATAGACGGCTTCGTTGATGTCGTGGGTGATGAACAGGATGGTCTTGCCGGTGGTGCGCCAGATGCGCAGCAGCTCGTCCTGCAGCGATTCGCGGGTCTGGGCGTCGAGCGCGGCGAACGGCTCGTCCATCAGCAGCACCTCGGGATCGAAGGCGAGGCTGCGCGCGATGGCCACACGCTGTTTCATGCCGCCGGACAACTCGTGCGGGTAACGGTCGCCGAAGCCGGTCAGGCCGACCAGCTCCAGGTACTCGTCGGCGATCCGGCGGCGCTCGCGCCGGCGGATGCGCTTGGCCTCCAAGCCGAATTCGATATTGCCGCGCGCGGTGCGCCACGGCAGCAGCGCGTACTGCTGGAAAACGATCCCCCGGTCGAGTCCGGGGCCGGTGACCGGCCGGCCGTCGAGCAGGATCTGGCCGTGGGTCGGCCGGGTCAGCCCGCCCAGCAGGTCCAGCAGGGTCGACTTACCCGAACCGCTGGGCCCGACCAGCACGAGGAATTCACCGTCGCGCACGTCCACGGTGATGTTCTCCAGGGCGGTGAACGGAGTTCCGGCGCCGCGCGCGGGAAACTCCTTGCGTACCCCGTCGAGCGCGAGTTTGATTGCCGTGACGTTCATTTGGCGGCCACCACCTCTCCGGTCGGCCCGCTCTCGGCGGGATACTTGCCGTTGGCGTAGGGGTTGAACTTGTTGGTGTAGAGATCCTTGGCCGCGAACTTCCCGGCCGGCAGCTCACCGTTGCGGACCAGCCAGTCGATCCAGATCTGCAGCTCTCGCTCCTGGATCACCGCGCCGGGCACCGGAATGCCGGACGACTTGTAGGAGTCGAGCAGTTTGGTGTTCTCGTTGCGGCCGCGCTTGTGGATGATGTCGGCCAGTCGCGCCACCGCCTGATCGTGCGGAGTGATCTGCAGCCAGCGGGTCGCGCGGGCCGTGCCCTGGACGAAGTCGGCCACCGCGTCCTGATGATCGGCGATGTAGTCGTTGCGGAAAACGTAGGTGCCGTAGTCGAATTCGCCGAACAGGCCCTTGTCGGTGTAGAGCGGGTGGATGGCGCCGTGCGCGAGCGCGATGTCCTGCAGCGGGCCTCCCAGCGCCGCCA
This sequence comes from Nocardia aobensis NBRC 100429, assembly GCF_000308375.1. Taxonomy (GTDB): domain Bacteria; phylum Actinomycetota; class Actinomycetes; order Mycobacteriales; family Mycobacteriaceae; genus Nocardia; species Nocardia aobensis. The sequence continues at coordinate 9,419 of NZ_BAFQ01000090.1, forward strand.
CGTCGATCTGCCCCTTGCGCAGCGCGTCCTCGGTATTGACCGGGGGAAGGACCACGAGCTGCACCTGTTTGATCTCGTCGTCGGTCAGACCCTGATCGTGCAACCACTGCCGGGTGATGAATTCGTGATGGGCGCCGAGAGTGTTTACGCCGACCTTCTTCCCGATCAGGTCCTTGGCGGTCTTGATGCCCGAATCGTCGCGGACGTAGTAGCCGGTGAAACTCTGCCCGTCGGCGCCGTAGGAGCTGAGCACCGAGGTGACCGGTGCGCCGCCGGCGATGAGCTTGACGACCGCGCCGTTGAACGCGCTGCCGAATTCGATCTGCTTGGTGGTGGCGGCCTGAATATTGGCCGGGCCGCTGGTGGTGTCGCCCTCCCACTTCAGCTCGATCTTGGAGAAGTAGCCGAGGTCGGCGGCCAGTTCGTAGGGCGTGACGGAGCCGGCCTGGCCCTGGTAGCGAAGGATGGTCTTACCGTCGGCGGTGGTACCGGCGCCGGAACTCGAGCAGCCCGCGGCGAGCGCGGCGAGTACGGGCAGGGCGAGGACGGCGGCGAGGGCGCGCACCACCCGGGGTCGTCTGAACGACATGATCGGTTCTTTCACTGGATGCGTCTGCGGCCACGCGCACATCGGGGGCGGCGACCGGTAGATCGGCGAAACGAATTGCCTGGCGGGACTTTCGGCGACGGCAATGGCGCCCGGGCTCAGGCGCGACAGATCCCGTGCGGGACGCGCATGAGATCCACCGTACGGCGGCGCGTCAAGAGTCGGGAGACGTTCATCGGATGCCTTCTCGGAAAGTGCTCGGACCGGCGATGCGGATCACAGCAACCTGCGTTGATCACATGGTGCGGCTGTCCGTGCTGGTGAGCAACGGTGTTTTCACAGTGTGGAAATCAGCGTGAGGATAATTCCGCAGCCGAAATGCGGGGCGCGCGAAGGGCTTACGAGGATGTGTCCGCGGCGTCGGGTTCGGCGTGCAGCAGCGGGCCGATCCGGTTCGCGATATGGCGCATCGGGGGCAGGATCGAGCGCATCAGGTCGGCGTCGAGGCGTGCGGACCGGGCCTGCACACAGAGCGCGCCGCGTACCTGCCGGCCACGGCCGACGATCGGCACCGCGACCGAACGGATCGGATCGTCGCTGTCGATCACCTCGACCGCGAATCCGGCGCGGCGCACCCGGTCGAGATCGGCCGACGCCGGCGGATCGGATTCGTGGCGGCCGGCGTAGGTCTCGATCAGGCGGTCGCCGGGGGAGAACGCCAGCAGCGCGTGCCCGGCGGCGCTGGATCGCAACGGGCGTCGTGGCCGTGGAATCTGGTTGGGGCAGAACGAGACCGGGGGCCGCGCCTGGAAGACGGTCAGCGCGTCGCGCGAGTCGGGCACGCTGAGACTGACCGAGATGCGGATATTCGCCGCCAGCGCGTAGAGGTGCGGCGCTGCCGAATCGAGGCCGAGTCGCGTCAGCGCCGGCCGCGCCAGCGACGCGAGCCCGTGCCCGATGCGGTAGCGGTCGTTGGCATGGTCCTGTTCCAGCAGTCGCCCGCGGACGAGGGCCTGCAGCAGTCGGTGCGTGGTGCTGACGGGCAGACCCGTCTGCTGTGCCAGTTCGCTGACCGACAGCTCGGGGTCGTCGCCGTCGAAGCAGTTCAGGACCGCGATCGCACGATCGACGGCGCGAGCGCCCGAACGCGGTTCATCGGTGGCGGCCATACATCCTCCTGCCGGGACCGAAAGTGATACAGGCACTCTGGTCCGGACGGGGACGCGACACAATGATTGTGCGCAGCGAGAGCCGATCACTGTTCGGGCCGCCCTATTACGGCCGTCGATACTCCCGGCCGCCCATCATTACCGAGCGAGGACGAGCTTTATCTCGTTCCGGTACCGGCGACGATGCGCGCCGCGCAGGAATTCCGTTCCCACGCGGCGGGTGTGGTCATCGTCAGCTTTCCAATTCGCGGGACAGACCGGCGGTGATCATGCTGAGAACCTGCCCGGCGACCGCGAGGTCGGCCGCCGGGACCGAACCGTAGACGCGGCCGAGCACCGCGCTCGTACGGGAGCGGATGTCCGCGACGAGGTGAGCGCCCGACTCGGTGACCATGAGTTCACCGTCCGGCGCCTCGCGCATCAGATCACGCTCGGTGAGCCGCGTCGCGGCGGTCGCGACAACGGTGGGCGCCCAGGTCGTCTTCGCGGCGAGAGTGGCGATATGCCGCTCGCGGTCGACGGTGCCGCCTGCTGCCGCGGCCTGGCTGAGAGTGATCCACTGCGCCTCGTCGACGCCGGTACCGGCGAGGACTCGATGCAGAAGCGCGTTGTGATGCTTTTCGGCCTGGCCGATGACCGACGGATCGAGGGTGACGGGGGACATGGCGGACTCCTGACTACGAGACGATGCGCCAATTCTGACACTGAGTTCCATACGAGCGCAAGTCTCATTCGATTCTCAATTTCTTACGTGCCTGGGACCCGGGTTCGGATAGCATCTCGGCATGCCCGATCCAGCATCCGACCGCACGCTGCCGCTGCGCGAGCGCAAACGGCTGCGCACCCGCCGCGCTCTGGCCGACGCCGCCCTGCGGCTGTTCACCGAACGCGGATTCGACGCGACGACACTCGACGAACTCGTGGACGAGGCCGAGGTGTCGCGCAGCACCTTCTTCCGCACCTACCCGGCCAAGGAGGCGGCCGCGATCGAGGCGGAGGCCGAATTGTGGTCCGCATATCTCGCGGCGCTGGTGAATCGTCCGCTGACCGGGGTGGTGCTGGACGGGATGCGAGAGACGCTGACCGCGGCCGTCGCCGATCTGGAACCGGAGTGGGATCGCCGATATGTCGCGACGCGCCGGCTCATCCGCACCACACCGGCGCTACTGGCCTACGTCGAGTACCACCGCCACGGCGTGAAGGCCGATGCGGTCACGATCCTCGCCGACCGCCTGGAACTGCCCGCGGACGATCTGCGACTGCACATCCTGGCCGAACTGGTGACCTCGGCGTGGAGCGTGGCCGGTCGGGAATGGGTCCGCGCCGACGGCCGCGGCGGCCGGGACGCGCTGACCGACAGAGTGCGCGAGGCCTTCGAGGCGGTTCCGGCCGGACTGGCACTGCGCGCGCGCTGAGCGGCCGCGGCGGTGTCGGGGTCAGTGCGGCGCCGGCTCCTCGGCCGCGTCGGTGGCGACGGCCGCGAATTGCTCTGCGCCCCAGCGGGCGTCGACGACCAGCCCGATCACGCCGATGGTGATGCACGCCCCCGACAGCACCAGCAGACCCGGGTTCGTCCGGCCGGTCAGCGCGTCGCCGAGGACGACGACGCCGATGGTGCCGGGAATGATGCCCACGAAGGTGGCCAGCAGATAGGGCATCATCCGCACCGAGGACAGTCCGGCGCAGTAATTGATCACCGAGAACGGCACCGGTGCGATCAATCGCAGCGAGCCGACCGCGAGCCAGCCGCGCCGGGCCAGCCGCCGATCCACCGCCCGCACCGCCGGATGGGTCAACCGCGCGGCGACCTGATCCCGATCCAGCGCCCGGACCAGCAGCAGAGCCAGCACGGCGCTGACCGTCGTCGCGGCGACCGCGAGGGTGATGCCGAGAATCGGCCCGAACAACAGTCCGGCGCTCAGTGTGAACACGGTGCGCGGAAACGGCGCCACCGTTACGAGCGCGTGGACGAGAAAGAACAGCAGCGGAAAGACCGGGCCGACCGAATCGGCCCAGTCCCGAATCTGTTGCGGGGCCGGATGCGGGGCCAGCAGGGCGACCGCGACCAGGGCGGTTGCGAGGATCACCAGCATCACGACCCGTCGATTGCGCAGTAGTCGCAACGCCACATCCGTCGTCCTCGGCACCGCGACAGGTTACCGGTCGGTATGGCGAGGCTGTGCGAAGAGTATGCGAACACCGGGCTAGCATCGAATGAAGGTTGATGAATGATCGTTAACCGAACTGGTCGTCGACCTGCCGATATCGCACGCCCGTCGCACTGTGAAGGGGTCACACAGGCGGTTGCGAAGGCGCTGCGAAGAGTTGGGTCCCAGCGTAGGTATCCGGTACGAGTGAAGTATCGGAGTCGAGTGGAAGAGGTACAGCAGCGATGCCGATTGGTTCAGATCCGGGTGCGGACACCGTGCCCGGATACGCCGCATGGCGCAAGGGCGTGGCCGGAGTACTGGCCAAATCCCGCAAGGTCGAGGCATCCGAACTCGGTGACGAGCCGGAGCGCCTGCTCGAGGTCACCAATTACGACGGAGTGACCGTCGCGCCGCTGTACACCCGTCGCGACGAACTGCCCGAACAACCGCTGCCGGGACAGTTCCCGTTCGTGCGCGGTAACGAGGGCACCCGGGACGTGCACCGCGGCTGGCATGTCAGCGCCCGCATCGGCGGAACGGATCCGGCCGCCGTGAACGAGGAGATTCTCGCCGTCCTGGAGAACGGCGTCAGCTCGGTCTGGCTCGGTGTGGGCGATAACGGCGTCCCGGTGGCGGGACTGGCGGACACGCTGCGCGGTCTGCTGTTCGAGCTGGCTCCGCTGAGCCTGCGGGCGGGTGCGGACACTCCGGCCGCCGCCGCCGAGGTGCTGGCCCTGCTCGACGGCTACGAGGTGGCCGACCGCTCCGATATCCACGTCTTCCTCGGCGCGGCGCCGCTGACCAGCCGCTTCGCCGGACTGGCCGACACCGACCTCGACGCCGCGGTCGAGCTGGCACGCACCGCCGCCGGCCGCACCGAGACCGTCCGTGCGATCACGGTATCCGGCACGGTCTTCCACAACGCCGGCGCCTCCGACGCCCAGGAGATCGGCGCGGCCGTCGCCGCGGGCCTGGACTACCTGCGCGCACTCACCGACGCCGGCCTCGATATCGCCGACGCGCTGGATCAGGTGAGTTTCCAGCTGGCGGCGACCGACGATCAGTTCGAGACGATCGCGAAATTCCGTGCCGCCCGGCGGCTGTGGGCGCGGGTGGCGCACGAGGCGGGAGCGCCGGACTTCGGCAACGCGCCGCAGCACGCCGTCACCTCGGAGGCGATGCTGAGCCAGCGCGATCCGTGGGTGAACATGCTGCGCACCACCCTGGCCGCTTTCGGTGCCGGCGTGGGCGGCGCGGACCTGGTCACCGTTCTGCCGTTCGACGCGGCCCTGCCGGCCGGGGAACTCGGTGTGTCGCAAGCGTTCTCGGAACGCATGGCACGCAACACCCAGCTGCTGCTGCTCGAGGAGTCGCATCTCGGACATGTGCAGGACCCGGGCGCGGGTTCCTGGCATGTGGAGAGTCTCACCGCCGATGTGGCCGGTGCGGCGTGGGCGTTCATGCAGGAACTCGAACGCGCCGGCGGATACCTCGCCGCCCTGGAGTCCGGCCTGCTGGCCGAGCGCATCGCCGACACCCGGACCCGCCGCGAATCCGATATCGCCCACCGCCGCACCGCGGTCACCGGTGTCAACGAATTCCCGAACCTCGCCGAGGAACCGCTGTCCGAGGCCGCGCGTGCGACGAATGCGGTGGCGCGTTACGGCGCGGCCTTCGAGGCGCTGCGCAATCGTTCGGATGCCTACCTCGCCGCCCACGGCCGCCGCCCGCGTGCGCTGCTGGTGCCGCTGGGCCCGGTCGCCGAGCACAACGTGCGCGTGACCTTCACCGCGAATGTGCTTGCCTCGGGTGGCATCGAAACGGTGAACCCGGGAGCGCTGGAGACGTCCGCGATCGGCTCGGCCGCAGCGGAATCCGGAGCGACGATGGCGGTGCTGTGCGGCAGCGACGCCCGCTACGGCACCGAGGCCGCGGCCGCCGTGCAGCAGTTGCGCGCCGCCGGCGTGACGACGGTACTGCTGGCCGGACCGGAGAAGGCGGTGGCCGAGGTGAGCGGCACACAGCGGCCGGACGGATTCCTCACGGCCCGCATGGACGCGGTGGCGACCCTGTCCGGCCTGCTGGAGAAGCTGGGAGCGTAATGACTACTCGAGATGTGAACCACGTGATCGGCAGCTTCGCCGAGGTACCGCTGGGTGAACCGACGGTCGGGCGCAGCGGTGGCGGCGACTTCGAGGCGTTCGTCGCCGAATCGGCCGCCGCCAACGGCTATGCGCCCGAACAACTGGTCTGGGCGACCCCCGAAGGTATCGACGTCGCGCCGGTGTACACCAAGGCAGACCGCGATGCCGTTGTCGCCGAAGGCTATCCGCTCGACAGCGTGCCCGGCGTGGCGCCGTTCGTGCGCGGCCCGTACCCGACCATGTACGTGAATCAGCCGTGGACCATCCGCCAGTACGCGGGTTTCTCCACCGCCGCCGATTCCAACGCCTTCTACCGCCGCAACCTGGCCGCGGGCCAGAAGGGTCTGTCGGTCGCCTTCGACCTGGCCACCCACCGCGGCTACGACTCCGATCACCCGCGCGTCACCGGTGACGTCGGTATGGCCGGTGTCGCCATCGACTCCATCCTGGACATGCGGGAACTGTTCGATCAGATTCCGCTGGACCAGGTGTCGGTCTCGATGACCATGAACGGCGCGGTGCTGCCGATCCTGGCGCTCTACGTCGTCGCCGCCGAGGAACAGGGCGTCAAGCCCGAACAGCTGGCCGGAACCATTCAGAACGACATTCTGAAGGAGTTCATGGTCCGCAACACCTACATCTATCCGCCCAAGCCCTCGATGCGGATCATCTCCGACATCTTCGCCTACACCTCCGCGAAGATGCCGAAGTTCAACTCGATCTCCATCTCCGGCTACCACATCCAGGAAGCCGGGGCCACCGCCGATCTGGAACTGGCCTACACCCTGGCCGACGGTGTCGAATACATCCGCGCCGGCCTGGACGCGGGGATGGAGATCGATCAGTTCGCGCCGCGGCTGTCGTTCTTCTGGGCCATCGGCATGAACTTCTTCATGGAGGTCGCCAAGCTGCGCGCGGGCCGGCTGCTGTGGAGCGAGCTGGTGTCGAAGTTCGAGCCCAAGAGCCAGAAGTCGCTGTCGCTGCGCACCCACTCGCAGACCTCGGGCTGGTCGCTGACCGCGCAGGACGTGTTCAACAACGTCGCGCGCACCTGTGTCGAGGCGATGGCCGCGACCCAGGGCCACACCCAGTCGCTGCACACCAACGCCCTCGACGAGGCGCTGGCGCTGCCCACCGACTTCTCCGCCCGCATCGCCCGCAACACTCAGCTGCTGCTGCAGCAGGAGTCGGGGACCACGCGCCCGATCGACCCGTGGGGCGGCTCCTACTATGTGGAGTGGCTGACCCACCAGCTCGCCGAGCGGGCCCGGGCCCACATCGCCGAGGTCGAGGCGCACGGCGGTATGGCGCAGGCGATTTCGGAGGGCATCCCGAAGCTGCGCATCGAGGAGGCCGCGGCCCGCACCCAGGCACGCATCGACACCGGCGCGCAGCCGGTGATCGGCGTCAACAAGTACCAGGTGACCGAGGACCAGGAGATCGAGGTCCTCAAGGTCGAGAACTCGCGCGTGCGCGCCGAGCAGAACGAGAAACTGCGCCGCCTGCGCGCCGAGCGCGACAGCGCCGAGGTCGAGCGGGCGCTGGCCGAATTGACCAGGGCCGCAGGATCTTCCGAAGGCGGGATGGGCAACAACCTGCTCGCCCTGGCCATCGACGCCGCCCGCGCCAAGGCCACCGTCGGCGAGATCTCCGACGCGCTGGAGAAGGTGTACGGTCGCCACCAGGCCGAGATCCGCACACTGTCGGGCGTCTACCGAGAGGAGGCCGGCAAGGTGACCAACATCAGCAGGGCCATCGAGCTGGTCGAGGAATTCGCCGAGGCCGAGGGCCGCCGCCCCCGCATCCTCGTCGCCAAGATGGGCCAGGACGGGCACGACCGCGGTCAGAAGGTGATCGCGACCGCCTTCGCCGACCTCGGCATGGACGTCGATGTGGGCCCGCTGTTCCAGACCCCGGAAGAGGTGGCCCAGCAGGCGGCCGACAACGACGTGCACATCGTCGGTGTCTCCTCGCTGGCGGCCGGTCACCTCACGCTGGTGCCCGCTCTACGGCAGGCACTGGCCGATGTCGGACGCCCCGACATCATGGTCATCGTCGGCGGTGTGATCCCGCCCGGTGATTTCGACGAGCTGTATGCCGCCGGCGCCGCGGCGATCTTCCCGCCGGGCACCGTGATCGCCGACGCCGCGATCGGGCTACTGCAGAAGCTGGCGGCCGAACTCGGCCACGAGATCGGCGGACAAGCCGAGGCGGAATGAGCGACGCCGACCGGACTCCGGCGGGCGATGCGCCCGCCGGGGCCGGGCTGCCCGCCGACGCGGAGTTGCCCGGAACCCAGGCCCTGTCCACCGCCCGCGGCCTGCCCCCGGCGCTGCGCGTGGACGGACCGCAGTCGCAGGGCGGCGGGCGACGCCGGACCATCGATGTGGCGGAACTGGCAGGTGCGATCCGCGACAATCAGCGCGCCGCGCTCGCCCGCGCGATCACCCTGGTCGAATCCACCCGCGCCGATCACCGCGAGGCGGCGCAGCGCCTGCTGCTCGAGCTGACGGCCGAAGGTGGCGCCGTCGAATCCAATCGCGTCGGTATCACCGGCGTTCCGGGCGTGGGCAAGTCGACGTTCATCGACGCGCTCGGAATGTATCTGATCGGCCAGGGACATCGGGTCGCGGTGCTGGCGGTGGATCCGTCCTCGACCCGCACCGGTGGATCGATTCTGGGCGACAAGACCCGCATGGCGCGGCTGTCGGTCGAGCGCGAGGCGTTCATCCGCCCGTCGCCGACCGCGGGCACACTGGGCGGTGTCGCCAAGGCGACCCGCGAAACCATCGTGCTGCTCGAGGCCGCCGGTTACGACGTGATCCTGGTGGAGACGGTGGGTGTGGGCCAGTCCGAGGTGACCGTCGCCAATATGGTCGACGTGTTCTGCTTCCTCACCCTGGCCCGCACCGGAGATCAGTTGCAGGGCATCAAGAAGGGTGTGCTGGAGCTGGCCGACCTGGTCGCGGTCAACAAGGCCGACGGCCGCCACGAGGTGGAGGCGCGGGCGGCCGCGCGCGAACTGCAGGGCGCGATGCGGCTGATCCATCCGCGCGAATCCCTGTGGCGCCCACCGGTTCTCACCATGAGCGGGCTGAACGGCACCGGTCTGGACACCTTCTGGGATACGGTTCTCGAACACCGGCGGGTGCTCACCGAGGCGGGGGAGTTCGCGGAGAAGCGCCGCCGCCAGCAGGTCGACTGGACCTGGACCATGGTGCACGATCAGCTGCTGCGCCGGCTGGCAGACAGTCCCGGCGTGAAAGCGATTCGCGCGCAGGTGGAAAAGCAGATCCGCGACGGCTCGCTGACCCCGGCCCTGGCGGCCGAGGAACTGCTGCGCGCCTTCGACGAGAAATAGCGGCCGTCCGGGCGACGAGTATTCGTCCCCGGACAGCTCACCTCACCCGGAACAGCCGCGCCGCGTTGCCGTAGCAGACCGCGCGCAACCAGTCCGCACCCAGATCGAGCCGTTCGAGCGCTTCCAGCGCATGAACGTAGGAGTACGGGATGTTCGGGAAGTCGCTGCCGAACAGAATGCGCTCACCCAGGTCCGCCAAGCGGGCGTACTCGGTGCGCGGGAACGGGTTTCGTTCCTCGATGAAATCGGTGAACGACATCGTGGTGTCGAGGTGCACGTTGTCGTAGCGCTCGGCGAGGTCGAGAAACGGCGAGTATTCCGGGACACCCATGTGGGCGACGATCAGGGTCAGTCGCGGAAACCGGTGCAGCAGTGCCGCGATCGGCTCCGGTCCGGTGAAAGTCCCCGGCGCCGGGCCCGAACCGCAGTGGATCAGCACCGGAATCCCGGCCTCGGACAGCAGCCCCCACACCTCGGTCAGCAACGGATCGCCCGGATGGTAGTCGCCGACCTGGATATGCGATTTGAAGATCCGCGCTCCGGATTCGACCGCCGCGCTCACATAACTTCCGGCGCCGTGTTCGGGATAGAACGTGGCGGTGTGCAAGCAGTCCGGGGTGCGGGCCGCGAAGTCGGCGGCCCATTCGTTCAGCCACGCCGCCATATCGGGCTTGTGTGGATACACCAGCGAGGTGAACGCCCGCACCCCGAAGCCGCGCAGCGTATCCAGGCGCTCCTGCTCGTCGTCGCGATAGGCGATCGGCCACGGTCGCCCGATCAGCGGGCCCGCGGAATCGAAATACGCCCACACCTTGCGCAGCACCCGGTCCGGCATGAAATGGGTGTGCACGTCGATGATTCCGGGCAGCTCCGCCCGGCTCAGGAATCGCGCGACCGCTGCCCGGTCCCCGTCGTCGACCGTCACCGAACCTCCTGTGCCACCGGCGGATACAGCGTCGCCGCGAAATCGCCGATCCGCGCGATCATGCGGTCGAAGAAGGCGGCCGGATCGGTGCCGACCGCGATATCGGCGTTGGGCGCGCGACCCCACATTCCGGCCCAGTCGGCGACCGTGCTGCCGCGGGTGAGGGTGCCGGCCAGCTCGACATCCACGGTGGCGGGGCGCAGCACCGCCAGGGTCGGTTCGAGCGCGACCGCCGCGGCGAACGGATCATGCATATGCGCCAGGTACCCCTGGTCGTAGTGCTGGTGGAACTCGAAGTAGAACCGGACCGCGTCGATCAGGAATCGCACGATCGGATTGGTGGCCTCGGACCGGAGGCCGGGCGGATCGCCGGGTGCCGGCATCGCGGCGCCCGCGCAGTGTGCCCGTTCGGCGATCCGTCGCAGATGTTCGGGGAACATCTCGATCGATTCGGTGATGTCGAGCGCGCAGACGATCGGTCGCCGATCCTGCGGCGTGGAGGAGAACGCGTCGAAGACCACTTTGGCGGCCTCCGGGTCGACATGCACATTCCACTCGTTGGTGGGGGTGGTGTTACCGGGATGCCGGAACGCGCCACCCATGATCACCAGCCGCCGAAGCAGGTGCGGCAGTTGGGGTTCCAGCTCCAGCGCCAGGGCCAGATTCGTCAACGGCCCGGTGCACAGGCCCAGGACCGCGCCGGGATGCGCCCGGACGGTGTCGACCCACAGCTGCGCCGCCGAACGATCCGACAGCGGGCGCGGCGAAGGCGGCAATTCGGCGTAGCCGATCCCGTGCGGGCCGTGGGTGTCCTCGGTGGTTTGCAGCGCGATCGCCAGTGGCTGCGCCGCCCCCAGCGCCACCTCGATGGCCGGCGCCCGGCACAGATCCAGCAGAGCCAGATTGTTCGCCGCGACCTGCGCGGTGGGCACATTGCCTCCGGTCGAGGCGATTCCGGCGATCTCCAGCTGCGGATCCGCCAGCAGATACAGCAGTGCCAGCGCATCGTCGATTCCGGTGTCTACGTCCACCATGATCGTCTGCCGCACGGTGCGAGAGTAACGGCCCGCCGCCGGCTCGCCCCGTCCGGCCTGTCGGCGCGCGAAACGATGCGGTCGAGGGTAGTTTCGACATGTCATTTTCTCGTGTTGTGGTCCGTGCGGTTTCTCGCAGCGGCCTGGGGGTGTTTCGCCGGTGAGATTCGCGGACCGTTTCAACGATGTCATCTCGCAGTGGGAGCAGGTGCACGGTACCCGGATGACCAATCGCGCGTTGGCTTTTCGCGTGACTCAGGCCGGGCATCCGGTATCGGCGACCTATCTGTCCCAGCTGCGCTCGGGCAACCGGGACAACCCGTCGCAAGCTCTGGTCGAAACCGTGGCCAGGGTGCTGGCGGTGGAATCGACCCGGTTCAACGACGGCGGGCCGGGTGATCCGGCCCCCGGGGACGATCTGGTGTCGGCGGCGGTGGACGATCCGGCGTTGCGGCGGCTGCTCACCACCGCGGCCGGACTGTCCGCCTCCTCGATCGAGCTGCTGTCGGACGTGGCGGCCAAGCTGCGGCTCGCCGAGGGATTGGCGCCGGGCACGACGGCCCAGCTCTAACCCGCTGCTACCGGCCGCTCACGGCGGTGGAGGCCGCGTACGTGGGAAGTTCGTACTCGTCGGTCTTGCCGAAGAAGAGCTTCATGATCACCGGCCGCATCGGCTTCGACATCATGATCCGGTTGGCGGTCCGGCGCAGTGATGTGCCGAAGTCGCTGGGGGACAGCATCATCTCGATACCGCCGCCGGGAAGTTCCTTCGCCTTGTCGAGGAAAGGCGTGACCTTCTCCTCGTAACGGCGCAGCGCCGCCGGCACATCGCCGGGATCGGCCGCGAGCTCACCGGCGAGGATGTAGGCGCCGACGAGCGCCATGGCGGTGCCCATGCCGGTCATCGGGGAGCCGCAGTATCCGGCGTCGCCGACGAGGGTCACGCGGCCGGCCGCCAGGGTGGGCATGTCGATGCGCGCGAGTTCGTCGAAGTAGAAGTCGTCGGCTTCGGTCATGGCCGCCAGGATCGTCGGTGCGTGCCAGTGCGGCTGGGAGCCGATCTTCTCGTGGATCAGCCGCTGCTGAGCGGCGGTATCGCGGCGCAGCGCCGGGTCGGGCTCGCCGAGCAGGGTGAGAATCGCCTTCGCGGTGGCGGGATCACGGTCGGGCCGCACACCGACCGCGGCGGACGGAACCAGCTGCATGGCGAACCAGCCGGGCGTGACCCCCTCCGGGGTGGGCATCGTGAAGAACGAGGCGTAGCCACCGAGGAACGTGCTGAACTGCTCCTCCGGGCCGAAGGCCAGTCGCCGGGTCGCCGAATGCACGCCGTCGGCGCCGACGACGAGATCGAAGCGCCCACTGCGTCCCGAGGCGAACTCGACCGCCACGCCGGTGTCGTCCTGGGTCAGCGATTCGATCCAGTCGCCGTAGCGGTAGTCCAGCTCGCCGCCGGCCGCGGCGACCGCGTCGAGCAGGACCTGGTTCAGGTCGCCCCGGGTGATCTCGATTTCGGCGACCGGGCCCTTGCCCTCGAAGTGTTCCATCGACATGTTCGCGTAGTTGCGGCCCTTGTGGTCGATGTAGGAGATGCCGAGTTCTTCGAGCTGGTACTCGGCGATGCCCGGCATCAGGCCCATGCGCTCGGCCACTTCGCGGCTGGGGCCACGCAGATCGACCGCCTGTCCGCCCGGGCGGGCAGCGGTGGCACGCTCGACGACGGTGACCGCGACGCCGGCTCGAAGCAGTTGCAGCGCAACGGCATTGCCGGCGATGCCGCCGCCGGAGACCAGGATGTGCAGGGGGCGGGAGACGGTGTTCATGGTGACGGTTCCTATCGGTTGGTCCGAATGTCTTAGACAAATGTGCCATATGGCTGGCACGTTTGTCTAGTACAAATGTCTAAGACGTTGTAACCTGGGCTTATGGGTAATCGAGAGGATCTGTTGGCGGGGGCGAGGAAGGCGATTCTGGAGCGCGGTCTCGCCAAGGTGACCGCGCGCGATATCGCCGGTGCCGCCGGGGTCAGCCTGGCCGCCATCGGCTATCACTTCGGTACGAAGGATCGATTGGTCGCCGAGGCCATCGCGGAGGTGACCGGTGACGAGATCGGCCGGGGGATGGAAGAGGCCATCCGCGACGCGGGGGAGGGGCGCACTCTGGCGCAATCGCTGGAGGCCACCTGGAACGGCATGATGGACGTCATTCAGAACCACCCGGACGAGCTGATCCTCAGCTTCGAGAACGGAGTGCGGGTGGCGCGCTCACCGGAATCCCAGGAGTACTTCTCCCATGCCACCGAGGAGGTCTACGCGGGGCTCGTCGAGCCGCTGCGTGAGGTGCATCCCGAGTTGTCGGCCGGCGATGCCCGCGCGGTCGCCAAACTGTATTTCGCGCTGTTCCAGGGTATTGCGCTGCAGTGGCTGATCGCTCCCGCCGGTGATCAGCTGACCGGTGACGACGTCGTCCGTGCGGTACGAGCGATGAGCCGGGAGTAGCGGGCGCGGCTGCTATTCGGCGACCGCGTGATGCGATCGGTAACGCCGGCGCCTGCCCAGCCGGACGAAGCCGATCCACGACACCACCACCAGCGCCACGACCAGGACGCGCACCAGATCCAAGGCGCTGCTCGGATAGAGAACCCCGGTGATGTAGTGGGCGATGAAGCCGGTCGACGGCAGGCCGGCTTCGCCACCGCGTTCCCTGGCCCACGTCTCCAGATAGGTCAAGGGGCAGTCGACGCCGACGAGGACCGTGCTGAAACCCCAGGCTACCGCGGCGATATGGGTCCAGATCGTCCACCGCCACCGCCACGCGACGAACCCGCCGACGACGAGGTAGGCGATGAACAGGAAATGCACACCCGCGGTGGCATCTGCCAGCAGCCGGTACATCACGTAATCCAGACTAAAGCGATCGTCGACCACGCGCGCGGAATTTTCGTCGTCGGCCACGGTGTACCCCGCGTGAACGTCTTTGCCTCCCATCGCCTTCCGATCGCGGGCGGCGTTCGACGTCTTGAAGATACTGGTACGTACATATGCGCATTCAACAATCTGTTGGCGGGCATGGCTGGCGCCGGCGATTAGGAGGGGAGGGGCACCATCCGGCAGCCGGAACAGAGAAAACAATGCGCGATGTCCGCGACGGGGAGTAGTTCAGCGGCCCGCTGGAGAGGAGACGGCGGTGATACCTGTTGTCGCACTGAGAGATTCAATTGCCTTGGGAGATCGGAAGCCATATCGGGCATGGCTGGCAATATTCAATATTGATACGCAGATATGCGCATCTAGACATGTGTCACCATTCCGAGATGTAATCAATCAACCCAAAAGCGCCCGTTCAAAAAAGCCGCGACGCGGCTGGCCCGTCACCAGTTGGACGGCTCGTAGTCTTTGAGGAAGCAGCCGAACAGGTCGACGCCGTCTTCACCGCGCACGATCGGGTCGTAGACGCGGGCGGCGCCGTCGACGAGGTCGAGGGGAGCGTGGAAGCCCTCCTCGGCGAGGCGGACCTTGGTGTAGTGCGGGCGCTCGTCGGTGATCCAGCCGGTGTCGACGGCGGTCATGAGGATGCGGTCGGTCTCGAACATCTCGCCGGCGCTGGTGCGGGTGAGCATGTTGAGCGCGGCCTTGGCCATATTGGTGTGCGGGTGGCCGGGACCCTTGTACCCGCGGCTGAAGACACCTTCCATGGCGGAGACGTTGACGACGTATTTGCGGCGGGCCGGTGATGCAGCGAGCGCGGGCCGCAGCCGGGAGATAAGCAGAAACGGCGCGGTCGAGTTGCAGAGCTGCACTTCGAGCAGTTCGGTGGCGTCGACCTCGGCGACGGTCTGTACCCAGCTGTTGGTGTGGGCGAGATCGGGTACCAGCCCACCGGCATCGATCGCGACGCCGCGCGCGATGCGTTCGGGGGTGGCGGATCCCGCGACCAGGGCGAGATCGGTGACCTCGGCGGCGGACAGGGTGGTCGGTACCGGCGCGGAGTGCAGGGAGGCGGTCAGTGCGTTCGGGTGGGCCTGGGTGGTGTGGCCGAAGGTGATGGTGTCGGGCAGCTCACCGGCGGGGAGCGGCGCGGATTCGGCCTCGACGAGCGCGGCGTAGGCGCCGGCCGAGCGCCGGACGGTCTGGGCCGCGTTGTTGATGATGATGTCCAGTGGCCCCTGGGCGGCGACGTCGTCGGCAAGGGCGACGACCTGGGCCGGATCGCGCAGGTCGATGCCGACGATGCGCAACCGGTGCAGCCATTCGGCACTGTCGGGCTGCGCGGTGAAGCGGCGGATCGCGTCGTTGGGGAAGCGGGTGGTGACGGTGGTGTGGGCGCCGTCGCGCAGCAGCCGCAGGGCGATGTACATGCCGATCTTGGCGCGGCCGCCGGTGAGCAGCGCGCGGCGGCCGGACAGATCGGTGCGGGCGTCGCGTTTGGCGTGATTGCGGGCGGCGCAGTCGGGGCACAGCTGGTGGTAGAAGCGGTCGACGCGGGTGTAGCGCTGTTTGCAGATGTAGCAGGGCCGTGCGCGCAGCAGGGTGCCCGCGGCGTCGCCGTCGACGGAGGTGGACAGCGGGATACCGGCCGTCTCGTCGTCGATGCGGTGGGGGGAGCCGGTGGCGGTCGCGGCGACCACCGCCCGGTCGGCTTCGGCGACGGCGGCGCGGGCCTGATCGCGGCGGCGGCGCTTCAGTTTCTTGAACATGTGCCCGACCGCCCGCTGCACCGCGACGGAGTCGGGGTGCTTGTCGTCGAGCTGTGCGGCCTGGTCGAGGACGCGCAGGCAGATCGCCAGTTCCTCGGCATCGATGGTGTCCGGCAGGGACGTGGTGGGCGCGGTCGTCGTGGTGTGCTCAGCCATCGTGCTGCCGGATGATCCTTCGTCTGCGGGGTGTGTGTGCCGCCGCCTATTGTCGCATCGCGGCTAGTGGAAGCTGCCGGGGCTCCTCAGCGCGGGGTGTAGTGGATGGGCCGGTGGTCGGTGTGCTGGTCGTCGATGAAGTTGGCGATGGCTTCCACGACCAGCAGCGGCTCGGTCAGCGGCAGCCAGGGGTCGGCCGGCAGTTCGCGCAGCCAGAGGCGGTCGACGTCGCGGCGGATGTGGGTCCGCAGGCTGGGCAGGGCGGCGGTGTCGGCGCGGTCGAGGATGAGCTGGACCGGTACGGCGGTGTGTTGCGGGCGCGGGTGGCGCAGGTGGTGGACGAGGTTGGCGGAGACGATCCGGGCGCCGGCGAGCAGGTCGGTGGGCCAGGTGCCGGCCTGGGGGAGGACGCGGGCGCGCAGGCGGGGCCAGTGCAGGAGGCGGCGGCCGAGGACCAGCCAGCTCAGGCGCGGCAGCCGCCACCAGGGGCTGCGGGGGCAGCGGAGGTCACGCAGCGCGAGGGCCAGATGGTCGAGGTGGGGTGCCGACAGGGCGGTGGCGGAGGCGATGCGGGTGTTGGCGCGCGGGTCGCCGAGGGCGTACCAGAGCTGGATCGCGCCCCAGCCGTGGCCGGCGAGGTGGACGGGTGTGCGGGGGCTGACGGCGTCGAGGACGGCGAACAGGTCGTCGGCGAGGTGGGGCAGGCGGTAGCGGTGGGTGCGGGTGGGTGCGCTGGAGCGGCCGTGTCCGCGGACGTCGTAGGTGACCACGTGGAAGCTGTCGGCGAGTCCGGCGGCGACGCGGTTCCAGATGCGGTGGGTGTCGGTGATGCCGGGAATGAGGACGATCGTGTCGGCCTCCGGATGGCCGTATTCGTAGACGGCGAGGTCGCCGCCGGGGGCGGTGACGGTGCGGTGGCGGGCGGGGGTGCGGGCTGGGTTCATCGGTCTACCTCGTGAGCGCGGGACGGAGCCGCTCGTACTGCCGGTACGGTCAACGGTACCGACAGTACGCGATCGGCTTTCGTGAGCGCGCCTCGGTGGGAAATCTCCCTAAGTGACAAGACTTTCGCTGGTGGACGCGGGCTCGTCGATTTCGAACCGGCGGTACGCTAACCTGGTCGGGACTGTTCGCTCGGCTGGGGAGGTGCCCATGGTGTCTCGGGTCGGCCGGCGAGCTGCCGCGCCTACGGTCACGCGGGCGGAGATCGTCGATGCGGCGATCCGCGTGATCGATCGGGACGGCCCGCAGCCGAGTATGGACGACATCGCCCGTGCGGCGGGGATGACGAAGCCGCGGCTGTATCGGCAGTTCGCGGACAAGGCGGATCTGTACACCGAGATCGCCGATCGGATGTCGCGCGATGCGTTCGCCGCGGCGGGGCAGGACATGACGTTGCTGTTGCAGCCGCCGCGGCCCGCGCTGCGGCGGGTGTTCACCGCGTATGCCGCCGGAATTCTCGCCCATCCCAATGTCTTTCGCTTCCTGATGCAGGCGCCGGTGGTGCAGACGGCGCAGGCGAGCCGGTCGGGTGGTGAGGCGGTGGGGGCGGTGTTGCAGTTCGATCTGGGCCGCGATGCGGCGCGGCGGTTCGCGAAGCTCGCGCGCTCGATCGCGGAGGCGGTGCCGATCGAGACGGCCGGGCTGGACTATCTGGCGCGGGCGGTCGTCGGTGTGGTCGTGGCGACGACGGATCTGTGGCTGGAGGGTTCGGCGGCGCCGCGGCGGACCAGCGCGGATTTCGTCGCGGAACTCACCGAGTTGGTGTGGTCGCTGATCGATGGGTTTTTGCGGCGGCAGCGGATCGTGGCGGATCCGGAGATTCCTATATTCAGCACGCTGGCGGAGGTGAATACCGCGCGGGAGGCACACTGACGGCGTTGTTGACATGCCGCCAATAGTGCGCCAGGCTGGTGCCCAGGGCCGGTGCGGTCCTGGGTACGAGACGAAGGAAGTAACGATGGCGCGCGCCGCGTGGAGCGACGATGAGGTCGAGGCCGTCCGGGATCTGGCGAAGACCTTCTTCGAGAAGGAAGTCCTGCCGAACGAGGAGAAGTTCGTCGCGCAGGGGCATCCGGACCGCGAACTGTACAACCGGGCGGGTGAGCTGGGTCTGCTGTGCGCCGCCATTCCGTCCGAATACGGCGGCGGCGGTGGCACTTTCGCGCACGAGGCGGCGTTGATCGAGGCGCAGTCCTATGCCGGTGACGGCTCACTGGGTATGCCGGTGCATTCGTCGATCATCGCGCCCTACATCCATCATTTCGGGACCGAGGACCTCAAGCGGCGGGTGCTGCCGAAGGCGGCCAGTGGTGAGATGGTGCTGTCCATCGGCATGACCGAGCCGGGGACGGGGTCGGATCTGCAGAACATCAAGACCCGCGCGGTGCGCGAGGGTGACGAGTACGTGATCACCGGGTCGAAGATCTTCATCTCCAACGGCTGGTTGTGCGACGGCATCATCATCGCGGCCAAGACCGATCCGACGAAGGGTGCGGCGGGTGTGTCGCTGATCTTCGCCGAGGTGAGCGACGAGACGCCCGGTTTCCGGCGCGGCCGGATCCTCAACAAGATCGGCGGAAAGGCGCAGGACACCGCGGAGTTGTTCTTCGACGGTTTGCGGGTGCCGGCGTCGAATCTGCTGGGTGAGGCCGAGGGGCAGGGCTTCTATCAGATGATGCAGCTGCTGGCGCAGGAGCGGCTGGTGACCGCGATCATGGCGGTGTCGATGATGGAGCGGGCGGTGGAGTTGACCGTCGAATACACCAAGGGTCGTGAGGCTTTCGGCAAGCCGCTGTTCGCGATGCAGAACACGAAGTTCGAGCTGGCCGAGTGTGCGACGATCGCGCGGGTGAGCCGGACGTTCCTCGACGATGCGATCGGCAAGCATCTGCGTGGTGAGCTGGACATTCCCACCGCTGCGATGTCGAAGTACTGGCTTACCGACCAGTTGGGTATTGTGGTGGACCGCTGTCTGCAACTGTTCGGTGGTTATGGATACATGACGGAGTACCCCATTTCCCAGCTGTACACCGGTGCGCGCGTGCTGCGTATCCTCGCCGGTTCCAACGAGGTGATGAAGGATCTCATTGCCCGCTCACTCTGACACCACGACCCAGCCGGTGCCGGCCGATGCCGATTCGGCGCGGCGGCGCCGGCTGGAGCCGGACGAACGGCGCGCCCAGATTCTGGCCTGCGCCATCGAAATGTTCGGCGAACGCCCCTATGCGGCGGTGTCGACCGCCGAACTCGCGCAGCGCGCCGGGGTGGCCCGCGGGCTGATCAATCACTATTTCGGCAACAAGCGCGATCTGTATCTGGCGGTGGTGCGGCGGATGGTGACGTTGCCGCGCGCCGATTACATGGTGATGCCCACCGGTACGCCGCGCGAGCGGGTGGATGCGAGTGTGTCGTGGCTGCTGGACACGATCAGTGGGTTGGGCAGTACCTGGGTGAAGGTGACCGGGCACGAGGGGATCGGAGACGATCCGGAGGTGCAGCGCATCCTGGACGAGGCCGATGACGCGGCGGCCGACCGGTTGTTGCAGATGGTGGGCCTGGCCGGGTCGGCGCGCGACGACGAGTTGCGCGCCCTGGTCCGCGCCTACAGCGGTTTGGTGAAAACCGCTGGGCGCGAATGGATTACGCGCCGCAGTTTGAATCGTGAGCAGGTGCACCATCTGCTCGCGGATGTGCTGATGGCGTTGGTCGAGACCACCTTCCCGCGGATCGAGCAGGCCCGCTGACGGTGCCCGCGCGGGTGTGAGTCCTCAGCCGGCGGTGCGGGCGCGGCTGGGCTGGACGCGCGGTGGCTCGTTGGGCATTTTCGGGTAGTTCGGTGGCCAGGGTGCGTCGAGCAGGCCGGAATCGAAGTCGCGGCGCGACATTTCGAGCAGCGGCTGGATCGATTGCGGGGTGCGGTCGGCCCAGGGGTCGCCGGATGTGGCGAGTCGTTCGGGGACCGTGGCGATGGTGAGTTCGTCGGGGACGATCGCATCGAGTGCGTCCCAGGCGATGGGGGTGGAGACCTGGGCGCCGACCTTGGGTCGCACGCACCAGGCGCCGAAGACGGTCTTGTGTGGTGCGTTCTGGTTGTAGTCGATGAAGACGCGTTGTCCGCGTTCCTCTTTCCACCAGTTGGCGGTGATCAGGTCGGGGTGGCGGCGTTCGAGTTCGCGGGCCATGGCGACCGCGGCGGCGCGGACCTGGTAGCCGTCCCAGACGGGTTCGAGGACGGCGTAGATGTGCAGGCCGCGGGATCCGGAGGTTTTGACGCGGGCGTCGATGCCGAGTTCGGCGAGCAGTTCGCGGGTGAGGACGGCGACGTGGCGCAGGTCGTCGAAGCCGATGCCGGGGGAGGGGTCGAGGTCGATGCGCAGTTCGTCGCTGATGTCGAGGTCGCCGATCTCGCCTTCGGTGCGGGCCGGGACTCCGCCTGCGGGAACGTGATTGGGCCAGACGTGGAAGCCGAGGCAGCCGAGGTTGACCGCCCAGAGGATGTGGGCGAGGTCGGCGGCGACCAAGGCATCGCTGGCGGTGCCGTTGGGTGTGGAGACTTGCACGGTCTGCAGCCAGTCGGGGACCGATTTCGGGACGCGTTTCTGGAACCAGGATTTGCCGCCGGCGCCGTCGGGATAGCGTTCGAGCAGCACGGGGCGGTTGCCGATGGTGCGCAGCAGTGGTTGGGCCACGGCCTGGTAGTAACGGACGAGGTCGAGTTTGGTTTCGGCGCGTTTGCTGAAGTAGATCTTGTCGGGGTTGCTGATGCGGACGGTCACGCCGTCGGTGTCGATGTCGATGGCTTCGCTCATGGCTGGGCCTGCGCTTTCGCAGCGGTGAAGATGTCGGCGAGCTCGGCGGGCGCGACCTCTTCGAGCTGGGCGTAAGTGCACGATTGCGGGGTGCGGTCGTCGCGGAAGCGGACCAGGCGCCCGCCGTGGCGTAATCGCCCGGCCATGAGGTGCTCGTAGCGGACCTCGGCGACCAGTTCGGGCCGCAGGGGTTCCCAGGACAGGTCCTTGCCGCCGGTCCAGCGGCTGATGCCGCCGGGCATCTTGCCCTCGGCCTTGGCTTGGGCGGCGGCGTCGGCCCAGGTGCGCCAGGGGTGGTTGTCGAGTGCGCCGTCGCGCAGTGGCGCCAGTTCGTCGACCAGTTGTCGGCGGCGGGCGGCGGTGAAGCTGCTGGCGACGCCGACGTGGTGCAGGTTGCCGTCCTCGTCGTAGAGGCCCAGCAGCAGGGAGCCGACCCCCTCACCGTCCTTGTGCCAGCGGAACCCGGCGACGACGCAGTCGGCGGTGCGTTCGTGTTTGACCTTGACCATGACGCGTTTGTCCTGCATGTAGGGCAGGTCGCGGGATTTGACCATCACGCCGTCGAAGCCGGCGCCCTCGAATCGGGTGAACCAGTCCTGGGCGGTGTCGGGGTCGGAGGTGATGGGCGTGAGGTGGATGCCCTCGTGCGGGGTGTCGAGGATCGATTCCAGCAGGTGCCGGCGCTCGTGGAAGGGCCTGGTGGTCAGGTCGTCGTCGCCGAGGGCGAGCAGATCGAATGCGACGAAACTGGCGGGTGTTTCGACGCTGAGTTTGTTCACGCGGGAGGCCGCGGGGTGCAGGCGATTCTGCAGGACGTCGAAATCGAGGCCGTGTTCGGTGACGACGACGATTTCACCGTCGAGAACGCACCGCGGGGGCAGCGCCGCGTCGAGCAGTCGCGCCACTTCCGGAAAATAGCGGGTGAGTGGCCGGTCGTTGCGGGAACCGAGTTCGATATCGGTGCCGTCGCGAAAGACGATGCATCGGAAGCCGTCCCATTTGGGCTCGTAGAGGAACGGGTCCTCACGAGGCAGGGCGCCGGCGGATTTGGCCAGCATCGGTTTCACCGGCGGCATGACGGGCAGGTCCACGCGATCCTCCTCGGGTCGGTCTCACCCATGCCGACGGTGCGGGCGGGAGAAATTCATCGCCCGCATCGTCGTCATGATCGTAGGCCGAGAGCCGCCGCCGGCGGTCGCGGGACATTCGCCCTTGCCGGTCAGTTCTCCAGCCAGCCGTGCTGGTCGGCGAATTCGGCGAGCCGGTCGCGGATGGTGATGATCTCGCCGGCGGTGAGGGCGGGGCTGGCGTCGAGCAACAGTTCGGTGATCAGCCGTTTGTGTTCGGCGGCGGTGAGCTGGCCGGAGCCGCGGCCGCGATGCCGTGGTGGCGCGGGTGCGCCGCCGACCGCGGTCAGGTTGACCGCCTTGGGTCCTCGATCACCCTCGGTGACCTCGAATTCGAATACTCGCCCCTGCCGCAGTTCGTCCTCGTCCAATCCGATGTCGTTCACATGAACGAATACGTCCGGCCCCCCGTCTTCGGGGCGGATGAATCCGAACCCCCGAGAACTGTCGAAGGACACCAATTTCCCGATCGACACCTACACCTGCTCCTCATTGCCGTCCGTGTGCGGTCACTCTATCGGTGCCCCGGAGTGGTTGTCGGTGGAAAGAGCCTTTTGCAGGGAGTTGAAAACCGTCAATCCCTGCCCGACCATTCCGTTGACCAATTCGCCGACGCCGTCGGGGCCGTTGAGGACGGTCAGATTGGCGTTGGACAGCCCGAGCGCTGCCTGTTTGACGATTTCGGGCAGTTGTTCGATCAGCAACTGGTCCAACGCGATTCGGTTGTTGGAGGCCGCTGCCTCGGCCTGGATGCGGGTGCGGTCGGCCTCGGCCTGGGCGAGCACGCGTACGCGTTCGGCTTCGGCCTGGGCGGGTTTGACGACCTCGGCCTGCAATTGCTGTTCGCGCAGTTGTGCTTCCTTACGAGCGCGTTCGGCCTGTGCGGTGAGCACTTCCTGCAGGGCGATGGCTTCGGCGAGGGGGCCGGCTTGACCGGCCTCGGCTTTGGCCTTGTCGATGTCGCGCTGGTATTCGGCCTGCAGAATCGCGGTCTGGCGTTGATATTCGGCCTGTTTGCGCAGCGATTCCTGTTCGGCTTCGGCGGCGAGCTGGGCGGCGGCGGCCTGGGCGATCTGAGCGTCGCGCTGCACGGCGGCGTTGTGTGGTGCGGCGAGGGCGGCGATGTAGCCGAGTCCGCCGTCGTCGATGGACTGGATCTGGAACGAGTCGACCCACAGGCCGATGTTGCTCATCTCCACCTTGGAGGCGACCAGGACCTCGTCGGCGAGTTTCTGGCGTTCGCGGATGATCTCCTCGACGGTCATGGAACCGACGATGGAGCGTAGGTGGCCGGAGAAGATGCGCCCGGTCAGCACCGACATCTCGCGTTCCTGTTCGGACAGGAATCGCTGGGCGGCGTTGACCACCGACTGGGTGTCGTTGGCGACTTTGAAGGCGATGACCGCGCGCACGTCGAGCTGGATGGCCTGACGGGTGACGCAGCGTTCCTGGATCTCGGATTCGAACATCGCGAGCGACAGGTAGCTGACCTTGCGGAAGAACGGCATCACCCAGGCGCCGTGGCCGGTGATGACGCGGAAGGGGGCGTTGTCCTTGGCGCGGCCGCCGCTGATCAGCATGGCCTCGTCGGGATCGGGCACGTGATAGCCCAGCACTGGTGTCTCCCTTGTTATTTCGTTGTCTGCCCACCCGGTGCGAAGTCCAGCGGGATCCACTCGACGACATCGACGATCCGGCCGGGATGCACCGCGACCACGAGTACGGTGGTGCCGGCGTCCAAGGCTTCGGTGGATCGCGCGATGTACAGCTCGGTGCCCCCTCTGATCGCGACCAGGACCTCCCCGAGCATGCCTGCGCCCCGGATCGGCGATGTGAGCCTACCGGTCGAACCGAGTACCGGGTCTTCTATCGCGGGGAACTCCTTGCCGGACAACGAATGAACGGGATGGGAACCAATGTAGTGCGGGCGCGCAGGGTGTGCGCGGGGCGGCAAGATAACGGCAGGAACGGACGAATCGGGCGCGAAAAGTGGGAGGTTTCGATATGGCCTCCCCTGGGAACCGGGTCTGGTCAAGTGATCGGTCACCTGGCAGGCTGAAGCGGTGACCTCTCCTCCGGATATTCCTGCGGCGACGTCGGATCCCGCGTCCGACTCACTCGATGCCGCCGTGTTCAAGGTGGCCGGTGTGGTCGTGCTCGGCGCGATCATGTCGATCCTGGACGTGACCGTCGTAACCGTCGCACTGCCGACGTTCCAGCACGAATTCGACACCAGCTACGCCATCGCGGCCTGGACGATGACCGGCTACACCCTGGCCCTGGCCAGCGTGATCCCGCTGACCGGCTGGGCCGCCGACCGATTCGGCACCAAACGTCTCTACATCCTGGCCCTGACGTTCTTCATCCTCGGCTCGGTGCTGTGCTCCACGGCCTGGAACATCGAGTCGCTCATCGCGTTCCGCGTCGTGCAGGGCCTCGGCGGCGGCATGCTGATGCCGCTGGGTATGACGATCATGACCCACGCGGCCGGACCACAGCGGATCGGCCGGGTGATGGCGGTCCTGGGTGTGCCGATGCTGCTGGGCCCGATCCTCGGGCCGATTCTCGGTGGCTGGCTGATCGGCAGTTTCAGCTGGCACTGGATCTTCCTGATCAACCTGCCCGTCGGGGTGATCGCGTTGATCCTGGCGGTCGTGGTGCTGCCCTCCGACCGGCCCGAACCCTCGGAATCGTTCGACTTCCTCGGGATGCTGCTCGCCTCACCTGGATTGGCGCTGTTCCTGTTCGGTGTGTCTTCGATTCCCGAACAGCACACGGTCGCCTCGGCGCGGGTGCTGGTGCCGGCCGCGATCGGCCTGGCGCTGATGGTGGGTTTCGTCTTCCACGCGCTGCGCACCGAACATCCGCTGATCGATCTGCATCTGTTCCGCAATCGCCAGCTGACCTTCGCGGTGCTGACCGCGGTGTTCTTCGCGGTGGCGTTCTTCGGTTCCGGTCTGCTGCTGCCCAGCTATCTGCAGCAGGTGCAGGGTAAGTCGACGCTGGTGACCGGATTGCTCATCGCGCCACAGGGTTTGGGTGCGATGGTCACGATGCCGATCGGCGGCAAGCTGGTCGACAAGATCGGCCCCGGCAAGGTGGTGATGAGCGGTCTGGCCGTCATCGCGGTCAGCATGGTGTTCTTCACCCAGCTGTCGGCCGATACGTCGCTGCCGTTGATGTGTGTGGCGCTGTTCGTGATGGGCCTGGGCATGGGCTGCACGATGATGCCGACCATGACCGCCGCGATCCAGACGCTGACCCACGCGCAGGTGGCGCGCGGTTCGACCTTGATGAACATCGTCAACCAGGCGGCCGGTTCGATCGGCACCGCGATCATGTCGGTGCTGCTGACCAACATGCTGGAGAACCGTCCGCTAGCACAGGCCGCGATCGGATCGCAATTCGATCCGACCATCGCGCAGAAGCTGCCACCCGAGCAGCTCGACGCCGGATTCGACCAGGCCGCCACCGCCTACGCGCACACCTACATCGTCGCCCTGGTGCTGGTTCTGGTGACGCTGATCCCGGCGGCGTTCCTGCCGCGCTCCAAACCGAAACTGCCCCAGGAAGGTGCCGATGCGCCGGTGCTGATGGGGCACTGACCGCCAACAACCGCGATCGTGCATCGACTGCACGGACGCACCGCATGCCGTCCGGGCGGGTCCTTCGGGTCCGCCCGGGCGGCATGCGGCGTTTCACCGCCCGTAGTTCGACGCGCCGCATCGATCGCTGCTGAATTGCTGCCAACGTTCCGGTGACAGTTGGATCACTTTGGATGAACCCGTGGCGATTCGAGTTGTACTTTTAAATTCCCAGTTCAAATGCACTGACGAGCGGGTGAACGAAAGGGGCGGTCATGCCGTTGCGCAAGAGTTTGCTGGGATCGCGAACCGGGTCGGTGGGTGCGAAAACCGTCACGACCGTTCGCGCATCACTGACCCCGGAAGCGTTGACCACCGGCGGCCTGCTGCTCACCGCCGCCGGACTGGCACTGCTCGGTCCCCTGCTCGCGGCGATGCTGATCCGCGCCAGTGGCGCGGGCCGCACCGACGCGGCGGCGACGACACCACTGGTGCTGGCGATGCTCGCCGTGATCGTCGCTGTGGCGAGCGGTTTCGCCCTGTTCGTCTCGGCGTGGCGGCGGGCCCACACTGCGGCGCCCGGACGCGTGGGCCGTGTCTCGACCGTGCGGACCGAATCGGTGCGCTCCGACTTCGACGGTGGTGGTGGGCTATGAGTATCGCCGATATCGAACGGGTGCGCCCTGATCGGCTGCGGTGCCGGCAACTGCGGATGCTGGCCGTGGTCACGAACGAATCCGGTTGCCGCGACGCGACTCAGGTGCTGCTGGAGCGGGCGTATCGCCGCTGGTCGGGTCGCCCGGACTGTGATCATTTCCCGCCCGTGCAGCGCTGGCGCGCGGTCGAGCCGGGGTATCTGGACGGGGCGGAGTTGCTACCGGGCTCGCTGATCGGCGCGGTGGCGGCAGGGCATCGCCCGCGAATTCGCGATCTGTCGCTCGGGGTGCAGGCCGCGCTCGTGTTGCATTCGGGATGTCCGGCGTTGGTCGAGGAGACGGTGCTGCCGGGCGCGGGCCGCGGGGCACTCGCGCAGGGGTCGCGGCGCGGCCTGTTCGTCTCGGTCTACGGGTTGCCCGAGGACGATATGACGCTGGCCGAAAGTGTGCTGGCCGGATATGCCGGGATGGGCGCGCTGACGGTAGTCGAACGGTTCTCCCGGTGGCTACCCGACAACGCCTCGCGTCCAACGGTATCGGTCCCCGCGCGTGCTGCGGGGACCGATCCGCGTGCCGTGGCGTGAACCGGTTCAGCCGGCCTGTGCCGGTTCGGGTTGCGGCGCCGGCTGTGCGGCGCGGTGGCGCAGCAGCACCAGCCCCAGCAGCGCGGCCGCGAGACTGAAACCGGCGCTGATCCACGCCCCGTATGACATGGCCGTGGTGAACGCCGACTTCGCCGGTTCGCCGAAGCCGAGAGCGAACGCGTTGCCGATGTTCTCCCGCGCCGCCGCCGGGACGTCGGCCGGCATGTGCGAGGTGAACACGCCCGCAAGCACACTGCCCAGCACCGCGATGCTGACCGCCATACCCACCTGCTGGATGGTGTCGTTCATCGCCGAGCCCACACCGGCGTGCTCGAGCGGGATCGCGCTCATGATCGCGGCATAGGCCGCGGGACCGGCCAAACCGCCCCCGACACCCATCACCAGCATCGAGGTGAGCACCCACGCGTAGCTGTCGGCGTTGGCGAGGATGACGAACGCCCCGGCCATCACCGCCAAGCCCGCGACGATGAGGGTCTTGTTGCTCAGCTTCTTGCCGAGGGTGGCGCCCAGGCCGTTGCACACCGTCGCGGCCACGGCGTAGGGCAGCAGCGCCAGCCCGGCTTTCATCGGGCCGTATCCGAGGACGAACTGCAGGTACTGGGTGAGCATCAGCATCACCGCGCCCATGCCGAACACCATCAGCAGCAGCGTCAGGCAGGTGCCGGTGAAGTCGCGATTGCGGAACACCGCCAGCGGCAGCATCGGATGCGGCGAGCGGTACTCCCAGTAGGTGAATCCGGCCGCGGCCACCACCGCGAGCGCGATGACGGGGATGTTCCATTCGCGTTCGATGATCACGTAGACGGTTGCGGTGAGCGCCGCGATCGACAGCAGCACGCCGACCAGGTCGACCGGGCGTTGCTGTCCGTAGGTTTCGGGCATCAGCACCACCGCGGCGATGATGGCGACGATCGCGACGGGGATGTTGAGCAGGAACACCGACCCCCACCAGAAGTGCTGCAGCAGAAAGCCGCCCAGGGTGGGGCCGAGCACGATGCCGACCATCGACACCGTCGACCAGCCGGCCATCGCCTTGCGGCGTTCGTCCTCCTCGAAGGTCGTCATCAGGATCGACAGGGTCGAGGGCATGAGCAGCGACCCGCCCACACCCATCGCGGCGCGGGCGGCGATCACCTGCCACGGTTCGCTGGCCAGGACCGCCAGCAGCGACGCCGCGCCGAACACCGCGAGTCCGGTGATGAGCATGCGGCGGCGGCCGAACCGGTCGGACAGGCTGCCGGCGGTCAGCAGGAGTCCGGCGAAGACCAGGACGTAGGCGTCGAGGATCCACTGGATGTCGGACGGGCTCGCGCCCAGTTCCCGGATCAGTGACGGGATGGCCAGGTTGAGGACGGTGCCGTCGATCATCAGCACCAGCAGGGACAGGCAGAGCACACCCAGGATCCACCAGCGGCGGGGATCGCGCGAGGGCGTCTCGGCAGATTCTCGTACAGTGTTCGATTCCACTCGAGCAGCGTACGATAAACTCGAACAGTGTGCGAGGCAATTACAGTGGTGCCGTGACCAAACCGTTCAGCTCGGTGTGGACGCGGCAGGCCCGCCCGCCCAAGAGGTCGGGGCTGACCCGCGATCAGATCGTCGCGGCCACTGTGGAATTGCTCGACGCCGACGGCCTCGACGCACTGAGCATGCGCAAACTCGGCGCGCGCCTCAACGCCGGCGCGACCAGCCTCTACTGGTACGTGGCCAACAAGGACGAGCTCCTGGAATTGGCGCTCGACGAGGTGTGGGGACTGGTCGAGACACCCGATCCCGACCACGCGAACTGGCGGGAGGTGTTCACCACCTTCGCCTACAGTCTGCGCGGCACCATCCGGTCGCATCCGTGGGCGGCGAGCCTGCTGGGACAGCTGCCCAGCGTCGGCCCCAACGCCTTCGCGCTCACCGACCGGTTGCGCCGCACCTGCCTGCGGGCCGGATTCGCCGGCACCGACGTCTACCTGGCCACCGCCCTGGTGATGAGTTTCATTCTGGGACAGGTGATTCCGGAACTGACCTACCGCAAGGCCGTCGGCGGCGAGGTCGACCACCAATCGGTGCTCGCCTCGATGGACCAGCTGGCCGCGGACTATCCGCAACTGCGCGCCGACTACCGCGACGCGCTACCGCAGGATCCGGAAGTGGCGCGGGCGCTGGCGTTCGACTTCGGGCTGGTCTGCGTCCTGGACGGGATGGCCGCGCGCCTGGGTGAGCCGCCCACGGCCGATCTGGGCCGTCCTGGCACGGCACCGCAGGAGGAGCCCGACGCGTCGCCGCACCCCGGAACTCAGCGGCGCACCCGGTAACGCAGGTGAGTGACCCGGCTGCCCGCCACGACAACCGGATCCTCCAGCAGGTGCGGTGCGGCGCCGAGATGATCGAACATCGGTGTGCCGCCGCCGAGCAGCACCGGCACCAGATCGATCCAGATCTCGTCGAGCAGCCCGGCCTCGAGCGCCTGGCGGGCCATCGTGCCACCGTTGACGCCCACCGCCTGGCTGCCGGCGATCACGGCCGCGCGCTCGATCGCGGCCTCGATTCCGTCGCTGACGAAGGTGAACGGCGCCCCGGGATGCGAGTCGATCCACTGCTGCGGAATGCGGTGGGTGACAACGACTATCGGCCGGTCGAACGGGTGGGTCCCACCCCAGCCGTCGGTGAGGTCGAACAGCCGGCGCCCGACCACGAACACACCGACCGCGTCGAGATAGGCCGCGACATGGTCGTGGTCGACCTCGGTCATCGAGAACCGCAACTCCGGATGGGTGCTCGGGTAGACGCGGTCACCGGCCTCGTACCACGCGAACAGATGCTCGAATCCGGATTCCTCCGGCCCGGCGATATATCCGTCGAGCGACATACTCGCCCCGCACACCACTGTCGCCATCTCGTCGCTCCTTCGACTCTCCTGCACGGGCTCTCACGGAGACAGACGAGCGCCGCGGCCGGAATTCATCGGCGCGGGGCGGGAAGTCAGTCGCGATACATCGACCGATACGCCCCGATCACCGCGACCAGATGGTCCACCACCTGATCGCGGTCGGCGCGCAGCGAACCGTTGAGCCAGGCCGCGAACAGTCCGGCATTGCCCGAGGCCATGGTGACCGCGGCCATCCGCCGCCGCATCGGATCATCGATATCGGTGAACAGATGATCCTGGATGAGCCGGGTGAACGTCGGCATCACCGCGATCGTGGTCTGGCCCAAACCGGTGCTCGAATACGGTTCGACCAGGAACAGCCGCGATTTGCGCGGATCGGCGAGCACCTTGTCGACCAGCACCGTGGCCAGTTCGCGGTCGCGGTCGGGATCGGCGGCCGCGGCGAAGGAGGTCATCGGTTCCCGGAAGTCGTCGGCGACCTGCCGGTAGAGCACGTCCAGCAGATCGTCGCGGCCGGTGAAACTTTCGTAGAAGTAGCGGTCGGTGAGCCCCGCGCGCCGGCACACCGCGCGCATGGTGACCGCGCCCGCCCCGGCCTCGCCGATCAGGTCCAACGCGGCCTCCAGCAACGCGGTCCGGCGCGCCTCGCGGCGCTCGGTGAGCGTGGTACCACCCCAGATGCGGGTGTCGTTGTCGGTGGAGTCCTGACCTGTGCGCACGGTCCCGAGCCTAACGGGTGGGTTCAGCCCAGGATTTCGTCGACATAACACCAGCGCCATTTCTCGCCGGGCTCCACGCTGCGCATCACCGGATGCGTCGAGGCGTGGAAGTGCTTGGTGGCGTGGTTGCCGACCGAGGAATCGCAGCAGGCGATATGCCCGCAGGTCAGGCACATGCGCAGATGTACCCACGTCAGCCCCTCGGCGACGCATTCGGAACAGCAGTCGGGGTGGTCGGGGGTGTGGGTGTGCGGGGCGGCGACGAGGTGCTCGCAGCCGCCGGAGACCGGGGCGGACAGGGGAGCCGCGGCCTCGTCGTCGTCGGCCTCGCTGATCCGGTCGATCGTGGACTCCTCCAGATCGATCGCGGTCATCACCTGTTCGAGGACCTCGTGGTCGATCCCGCCGCCGTCGCGGGCGCGCAGCACCGCCTCGCGTTCGGCGTGCAGCATCACCAGCCGCAGCCGCCGGTATTCGCCGCTGGGAGTGACGCGCACCGATTCCGCGCGCCCGAGCTGTTCCCACGCCGCGTGGCTGCGCCGCGCCACCCGGTCACGCAGGCTCGTCACCACCTCGGGCGGGGTTTCGGGGGCGACCGCCTCGTCGAGTGCCTCGAGTCCGGCGGTGGTGGCCTGCTGCAACAGCGCGGCCTCCTGCAGCGCGTCCTCGGCGCGGCTGGGACCGCGCAGTTGCAGCACCCGCACCAGCGCCGGCAGCGAAATACCTTGCAGCAGAAGCGTTCCGCCGACCACGACCAGAGCGAGCAGTTTCAGCGTCGCCAGCTGCGGGGTGTCGTCGGGCAGCAGGGTGGCCGCGGCGAGGGTGACCACACCGCGCATCCCGGCCCACGACACCACCGCCGGACCGGTCCAGGTGGGTTTGGGCTTGCCGCGAGGACGGCTTTCGACGAACCAGGAGAAGTAGGTGGCGGGAAAAACCCAGATCGGTCGTACCACGATGACGGTGACCAGCACGGCGACCGCGGTGAACACGATGGTGGCGTGGTCGAGTCCGCTGTTCCAGGCGTCGTCGACGATATGGCGGACCTGCAGGCCGATCAGCAGGAAGACCGCGCTCTCCAGCAGGAATTGGATGGTCCGCCAATTCGTGCGTTCGGCCACGCGGGAGGCCGCCGACTGCCACACCGGGGCGCCCTGGCCGAGGATCAGCCCGCACACCACGACCGCGATCACGCCGGAGGCGTGGGCGGCCTCGGCGGGCAGATACGCCGCGAACGGCGCCAGCAACGAGATGCCGGTGTCGAGCACCGGATCGGTGATGCGGCGGCGCACCAGCACCAGCACCGCGGCCGCGGCGATGCCGATTACCGCGCCACCGGCGGCTGCGTAGACGAAGTCGCCGCCGGCCTGCCACACGCTGAAACTGCCCGCCATCGCGGCGATCGCGGTGCGCAACGCGACCAGCGCGGTGGCGTCGTTGAACAACGATTCGCCCTCGAGCAGAGTGACGATGCGCCGCGGCATCCCGACCCGGCGGGCCACCGCGATGGCGGCCACCGCATCCGGCGGCGCGACGATCGCGCCGAGTGCGACCGCGGCCGCGAACGGCACCGGCAGCAGTTGCCACACCACCGCCGCGACCGCGAAGGTGGTGGCCAGCACGAGGCCGACCGACAGCAGCGTGATCGACACCTTCTTCGGTTTGAAATCCAGTAGCGAGGTGCTGATCGAGGCCGTGTACAGCAGCGGTGGCAGCAGACCCAGCAGCACCCACTCCGGATCGATGTCGATCTGCGGGACGAACGGCAGGTAGGAGGCGACGACCCCGGCGACGGTGAGCAGCAGTGGTTCGGCCATGCCGATGCGGCGGGCCAGCGCCGCCAGCGCGACCGCCACGGCGAGCACGGCCACAACCCCGAACGCGATATGCACCCGTTCATCGTGCCAGTCGATCCTGGTAGTTCGCGCAACCGGGCACCGCGGCCGGTCCGGGCGCGGCACGGCCGGGCGGCGCGCGGCGGCGGTGATCCGCATACTGGACACGATGAATGCGCTGCGGATCGGGATGTCGTCGGGACCGATCGTGCGCGGGCGGCCGTGGCGTACGGAATTGATGTTGTGTATCGCGGCGGTGGTCGTGGTGGGTATCGCGGCGTGGATCATGTCCGCGGCCGCCGGTGGTGACGACGGCCGATCGCTGCAGTGGTCGTTGCTGGTGTTCGCGGCGCTGACGCTGCTGGCGCACGTGGCGGTGCGGCAGTTCGCCGCGCACGCCGATCCGGTGATCCTGCCGTGCGTGGTGCTGCTCAACGGGCTGGGGCTGGTGCTGATCGACCGGCTCGACCGGGCCGAGGCCGCGAGCGCCGCAGCCCAGGGCGTCGCCGCGCCGTCGTCGGACGCCGCGCACCAATTGATCTGGACCGCAGCGGGTATCGCGTTGTTCGCGCTGGTGCTGGTGGTGGTGCGCAACCATACGCAGCCCGCCCGCTACGCCTACACGTGCGGGCTGGCCGGTGTGGTGGCGTTGCTGATCCCGGCGGTGCTACCCGCCCGCTTCAGCGAGGTCAACGGCGGAAAGAGCTGGATCCTGTTCTCCGGGTTCTCGATTCAGCCCGGCGAATTCGCCAAGGTGCTGCTGCTGATCTTCGTGGCGGCGTTCCTGGTCGCCAACCGGGACCTGTTCGGCGCGGCCGGGCAGCGGGTGCTCGGTTTCACAGTGCCGCGGCTGCGCGATCTGGGGCCGCTGCTGGTGGTGACGTTCGTGTCGGTGCTGGTGCTGGTGTACGAGAAGAATCTGGGTTTCTCGCTGCTGGTGTTCGGCACGGTGCTGGCGATGGTGTACATCGCGACCGGGCGGGCGTCGTGGCTGCTGATCGGGGTGGCGATGTTCGCGGTCGGCGCCGTGGTCGCCTACCACCTGTTCGCGCACGTGCGGGTGCGGGTGCGGGTCTGGGAGGATCCGATGGCCACCTACTACACCAACGGCTATCAGATCGCGCAGGGATTGTTCGGGCTGGGAACCGGCGGATTGTGGGGGACCGGACTCGGGGCGGGCCGGCCGCAGGAGGTGCCGTTCGCCAAAACCGACTTCATCATCTCCACCATCGGTGAGGAATTGGGGTTGTTCGGGCTGACGGCGGTGATCCTGCTGTTCGGGGTGATCACCGTGCGCGGTTTCGCCGCGGCCCTGGCCACGCGTGACGCGTTCGGGAAACTGCTCGGCGGCGGGCTCGCGTTCTCGGTGGGCTGGCAGCTGTTCGTGGTGATCGGCGGTGTGACCAAGCTGATTCCGCTGACCGGCCTGACCACGCCGTTCATGTCCTACGGCGGATCGTCGCTGCTGGCCAACTATGTGATCGTGGCACTGCTGATCCGCATCTCCCACGACGCCCGCACCGAGGCCGCGCCGGCCGCGCCCCCGCCGGCGCCGATCGCCGAGGCCATGACCGAACACATCCGCCGGCCGCGCCCGCGATGAAAGCCGATGCGCGGCAACCACTTACGACATCCGATTACCGTGTGCTCACCAGGTTGTCCGGTATCCGTCCGGTGAGGAACCGCTCGATCTGGGCGGCGGCCACCGCGTAGGCGCGGCTCGTGCTGTGACTGCCGGCGCCCGCGACATGCGGGGTGAGAAACAGTCCCGGCGCACCCCACAGCGGATGATCCGGTGGCAGCGGTTCGGGATCGGTGACATCGAGCGCGGCGCGCAGCCGATGCGAATACAGTTCGGCGACAAGGGCTGCGGTGTCGACCACCGGCCCGTGCGAGACGTTCACCAGAATCGCGCCGTCGGGCATGCGGGCCAGCATCCTCGCATCGGCCAGCCCACGGGTGCGGGGGGTCGCCGGTACCGCCAGCACCACGATGTCGTGGTCGGGCAGCAGTGCGGGCAGCTCACCGACCGGGTGCACTCCCGCCCGCGCAGTCCTCGCCACGATCGTCACCGGCGTCCGGAACGGCGCCAGCGCGCGGATCAGGGCGCGGGCGAGATCGCCGGCGCCGACGATGAGCACCTTCTTCCCGTACAGGGTGCCGGTGGGGCGGGTGGCCCAGCGGCGTTCCTGCCGGGCACGGGCGAAAACCGCGAAATCGCGGCACAATGCAATCAGCGCGCCCAGAATCCATTCGGCCACCCCGTCGCCGTGCGCGCCCCGCGCGTTCGACAGCAGCACCCCCTCGGGCAGTGCGCCCACCCAGCCGTCGGCGCCCGAGGTGAGCAGTTGCACCAGACCCAGTTCCGGAAGCCGGTGGGCGAGCGCGACCGTGTCGGCGCGGGCCGGGAAATCGGGAATCAGCACCCGCGCCGCCTCGGCGCCCGGCGGCAGCACACCGTGGCGATAGCGCAAGGCGGTCACACCGTCGAGATGCGCCAGGGCCGCCACCCCGATCTCGTGTGGTACCAGCACCGTCACCGCCATACCGAACCACGGTAGCCGTGCTCACCGCCCCCTTCACGCGCGTGCGGGGGCGGTGGCGGTGGGAAGGCGGTGTGCGGGCAGCGTCCGGACGCCGATGCTCAGATCGCCGGTGGCGCCGCGCTTTCCAGGTCGAACCCGGCGTCGCGCCAGGCGACGATGCCGCCCGCCAGGCTTGCCGCATCGTAGCCCGCGCGGGCGGCCGCGGCGGCGAAGCGGCGCGACAGATCACCCACGGGGCAGACGAAAACCAGTGGGCGCGAGCGGGAGAACGGCACGCCGTGGGCGAACATGTCGTCGAGTTGGTCGTCGCGGATGTTGATCGCGCCCGGGATGTGCCCGATCCGGTAGGCCATCGCACCGCGGGTATCGACGATCGTCGGGCGGCCGGTGGCGTCGAGTTCACGCAACTCGCCCGGGGACAATTCGCGGACGGCGTCCAGTTCCGTGTCGGTGGGTGCGGGCACGACGGAACTCGTGCGGCCGAACAGGTCCGGGCGCCGCTTCTTGATGTAGGACAGATACGGTTCGATGCGGTCGCACACGATCAGCACCGCCACGACCGGGGACGGTCGCGGCGGCAGCTCGCGCAACACCTCCAGCGCGGCGGCGTATCCGGCGCCGCTGGTGGGGCCGGCGAGAATGCCGTAGCCGGTGGCCAATTCGAGGGTGGCCTCGATCGCCCGGGCCGCGTCGATCGTCACGATCCGGTCGTAGAACTCCGGCTGGAACAACCCCACATCCCACATCTCGGTCTCCGACCGGATACCGGGAATGAAATCGCCGCGTTGCGACACCACCGCGATCGTGCGCAGCTCGGGATGATGTTTGCGCAGATAGGTGGCGGTGCCGCGGGTGGATCCGGTGGTGCCGAGTCCGCCGATGAGGTAGTCGGCGCCCATGCCGGCGGCGGCAAGATCGTCGTGGATCTCGCGCCCGGTGCCGTGGTAGTGGGCGTCGATGTTCTTCTCGTTGGTGTACTGCGACGGATGATGGTAGGCGCCGGGGTTTTTCGCCATCGTCGTCTCGATCACCGAGTAGACGTCGTTGGGGGTGGTCGGATCCGGGCATTCCGACAGCCCCGGCAACTCCTCGATGCGCGTGCCGAACAGTTGCAGCAGATCGCGCACCTCGTCGACCTTGATCCGGTTGGTGACCGCGTGCAGGCCCACACCGTGGCGGGCGCCCAGCAACCGCAGCGCCTTGGCGGTGTTGCCGCTGGAGGCCTCGATGAGGGTCTGCCCGCGGGCGGTGATCTCGTCGAGCTCGTCGCGGATCATGCCCCAGGCGACGCGGTCCTTCACCGAACCGAACGGGTTGTAGAACTCGAGCTTGGCATACAGTTCCACCCCGGGCAGCCGGTGCACGGCCGGATCCAGCCGCAGCAGCGGTGTATCGCCGATCAGGCCGGTGATGTCGTCGTAGCGCATCACGACCTCCCGGGACGATAGTCGGCGTCGGGCACCACGTGGAAACCGTCGTCGCCGTAAGTGACGGCCAACTTCGGTGGCAGTGGATGCATCGATGCGCGCGCTGCCGACAAATCCATGTGATAGGCGCCGGTATTCGGGAAAACCAGCAGATCACCGGGCTGCGGCAGGCGCGGCAACCACACCTTGTGATTGCTGATCAGATCGCGTTCCAGGCACAGATGCCCGCCGATGTACACCCCGACCGGACCGCCGGGATCGTCGGCGGCGCGGTCCGCGGATTCGGGTCCGGGCAGCAGCAGCGGATCCACCATCACCTCCTGGTCGGCGGGCGTGATCGTGTCACGTCCGATGTCGACGGTCACCACGATGCTGCCGTCGACTGTGCGTTTGACGAATTCCACGCCCGCCACGGTGATTCCGGCATGGTCGGCCAGCGCCTTGCCCGGTTCGCACCACAGTTCCAGCAGGTTGTCGGCGAGTACCCGCGCCAGCGGTTGCCCGCCGTGCGCGGCCAGGGGTGCGGCGAGCAGGTCGTCGAGCATCCGCGGCCCCGACATCGTGTTGGCGTATTTGTGGAAGATCGGGATGCCGTGGGCGCCGGTGTCGTCGACGGTGTAGCCGAAGGTATTGCCTGCCCAGCTCATGGGCTCGCCGCGCCCGATCAGCGATTCCCGCAGAGCCAGCGTGTAATGGTCGAAGCGGTCGGCGTCGGCGGTGAAGACCTGGCGGAACCCGCCGCCGATGTCGAGCACCGTGGGGGTGAGGCCGTGGGCGTAGGCGCGTTCGATCCAGCCCAGGCACGCCTCCATCGCGCGCACCCGTTCACCGATATCGCCCGAATCGAGATGAAAAGCGAAACCGCGCAGGCTGATTCGATCCCGGCACTGGGTCAGCAGCGTCAGCTGTTCGGCTACCTCGCCGGGGCCGATGCCGAACCGGCTCACCGCCACCTGCCCGCCGGGGCCGGGGAATCCGCTCAGCCGCAACAGCACCGGGATCGGTGCCGACGGATCGGCCAGAGCCGTCAGCTCGCGCAACTCCCACGGATTGTCCACGTTCACCGTCACACCGGATCCGGCGAGTGCGCTCAGCAGCCGCCTGCCCTTCGGCCCGGTCACCTCGATGTCGGCGGGTGCGAATCCCACGTCGCGGGCCGCGGCGAGCTCTTGGGCGGAGGCCACATCGACACCGATTCCGGCACGGTGCGCGGTCGCCAGCAGCGCCCGGGAATGGTTCACCTTGTGCGCGTAGCAGATTCGATGGCGCAGCCGATGCCGCATCGCTACGGCTCGGAGCCGTCGCAGATTGTCGAGGTAGACCTGCGGGAACAGCAGATGCGCCGGCGTGCCGAACCGGGCGACGGCCGCGGTGAGCGCATGCGGGCAGTCGAGATAGGCGCGGACCAGCGGATGCAGCAGCGCCGGTAACGCGGGCGGTGCGCTCATTCGGCCGGGCCCGGGGCCGCGAGGGTCGGGTTGTAACCGCTGTCGCGCAGCGCTTCGAAGGCCCGGTGCCGGTTGCGGGCGCTGCGGAATTCGGCGCGCACCCGTTTGCTGATCAGATCGATCTCGTGCACCGCGATCTGCATCGATTCCAGTACGCCGCCGATGGTGCGCACACAGTGTTTGCAATTCATATCCGGCACATAGAACAGATGGCCGGCCGTGCCCGCGAGATCGCCGGTGGCATCGGGTGTTTCGATGATGTCGAGTCCGGACACGGTCTGGGTGAACAGATCCACGAACCGATCGACCACCTCGGGCAGCAGACTGTAGTGTTCGCCGTCGACGCGATGCGGCATCGCCGCCAGGCACGACGGGCGCGCCCCCGGCGGCAGCAGCGCGTATTGGCGTGAGATCAGGTCGAGTTCATCGTGATATCTGGCGATGGCCGCCTCCACCGACAGGCCCTCCTCGGTCGTGGCGCGGCGCATCACGGTGTGGGCGTCGTGGATGGTGGCGTCCTTCATCGCGCGCAGGGTGGCGATCGTGTCGGCGGTGTAGCGGACGGTGCCGTCGGGCTGGTTGTCGAAGGCGGCCGCGATCATGCCGCGCCGATAGGTGGAGGCCTGCTGCTCCCAGTACCAGCGGGTGGCGACCGCGGCGAAGATGCCGGAATCGCGTAGCCCACAAGCGAATTCGGTGGCAGTCCGATACGGTGTGGACTCGGCCAGCAGCGCGTGCTGTGCCAATGCCCGGCCGGTCGCTTCGATGCCCACGCGCAGAACGTCGATCGGATCCTGATCGGTGGTGGTCGCGCCCAGAACCGCGCGGTCGTGCGGGGCGAGCGCCGCGATCCGTTCGGCCAGCGCGGTATCGGTGTCGAGGCTGTGCCACAGGGCGAGCACGGTTTCGCGGACCGCGACCGGCACGATCGGCCCGAGACCGCCGGCGCGGACGTGGCCGGTGTTGGGAATGCCGTCGCTGTCGGTCCACACCACCCGATGGGTGGCGCTGGTGACCTGATCGGCGCGGCACGGACGCATGAACGACTCCAGATACAGCCGCTGCGACAACGTCAGATGGCTGCCCGGTTCGGGCCGCAACGGTGTGCGGGTGACCGCGACGGTGCGCGCCGCGGTGGGTATGGCGGCGGTGAACAGACCGGGACGGGCCAGTTCGGCGAGGATCCGAGACGCGGTGCGGCGATCGTAATCCGACGCGCTGCCCTCCGCCGCCGTGTCCACGGTGGCCCCGGAGTCCGGGCGGGGATCGGCGGTGGAGACGGCGGGCGCGGCGGATTCGCGGCGTGTGGTCATCGGACCTCCGTGGCGATGGTGGTGAGGCAAGCGAGGAACCGGTCGATCTCCTCGGTCGTGGTGTAGACATGGGTACTCACGCGTACCGAATCCACTTCGGCCGCAACCACTTCGGCGTCGTCGGTAGAGGCGGCGGCGCCGGAGGGGACGCAGTGCGCGCCGGTGCGCACGAGGAAACCCAGTTCCGAGAGCACGAAGCCGAGGTCGGTGGCGGTGATGCCGTCGAGGGTGAACGACACGATGCCGTATCCGGTATCGCACGGGGCGTGTGCGGGTCCGGGCAGCAGGCGCAGCCCGGGCAGTGCGCGCATACCGTCCACGAGGCGGCGGGTCAGCATCCGGTTGTGCTGTTCGACGGTGTCGATACCGATCGAATCGAGTACCCGCAGGGCCTCCCCGAGAGCCAGGATGCCCGGGATGTTGTGGGTTCCGCCCTCCAGGCGATGCGGCATCCGCGCCGGCAGCAGCGCCGAATCCCGCACGCTCACACCGGAGTTGCCGCCCGGCAGGAACGGGCCCAGCTGGTCGTGGATGCGGCGGTGGCAGAACAGCACTCCCGTGCCGGGCGCGGCGAACATCTTGTGCGCCGACAACACCGCGAAATCCGCGCCCAGCTCCCGCACGTCGACCGGGATGTGCCCGCCGCTCTGGCTGCAGTCGAAACACACCGACACCCGGGGGTCGAGCCGGCCGCGCAACTCCTCGAGGGTGTTGCGGGCACCGTAGACGTGGTGGAGGTGGCTGACGGTCAGCAGCCGGGTACGTGGCCCGAGTTTGGCGGCGATGTCGTCGATATCGGCCTCGCCCAGCGCGGTGGTCCGGTAGGGGACCAGCCGCACCCGGCGGCCGAAATGGGCCAGCGTGGCCCGCAACTGCAGCCACGGATACACGTTGGAGGCGTGATCGCTTGGGCTGTAGAGGATTTCGTCGCCGTCGGTGAGGGTGGTCAGCCCCCAGGCGACCGCGACCGCGTTGAGGCCGGCCGTCGCGCCCGCGGTGAACACCACCTCGTCGGGCTCGGCGTGCAGGAAGCGGGCGGTATCGGCGCGGACCTGTTCGATCGCGCGGGTCAGCGTCGTCGCCCACGGATAGGTGCCGCGTCCGGAATTGGCGGTGTGGCGGCGGTGATAGCCCTCGATCGCCTCGATCACCGGCAGCGGTTTCTGAGTGGTTGCGGCGCTGTCCAGATAGACGGGCCCGTCGCCGGTGAGCGCGGGGAACAGGTCGCGCACGGCTGCCGGGTCGCGCGCTGCGGCGGTCTCGGTGTGCGCCCGGCCGGACGGTTCACCCGCAGGGGGCGAAGGGATCCGGGCGGTGGTGTGCGCGGGAGTGTGCGCGGAGGCCGGGGCGCTCGCCGGGTGGGCGTGCGCGGGCCGAGGGGTCGGCGACCGCAACGTGACGCTCCCTTCGGCTCGTACGCTGGCGACCATATCCACGATACCTATCGCCGCGGAGGCCTTCGAACCCGATCGCGGACAACGCATTTCACCGGTCGATCGTCCAGGAGCGCGGAACGTGGTCGGAGCGGGAGAGTTTCGCGGTCAGTTACCGGCCGGATCGGGGCCGCCGGGATTGCACATCGCCTGGACGGTGGCCTGGTAGCCGACGGCCGGGCGCCACGGCTCCAGATTCCAGCTCGGCTTGTTCGGCGCGACCATTCGCGCCCACACCCAATGACATTCGAATTGGTCGTACATACCCGGCGAATCGGCGTCGGGGGAGTCGGCGAGCACCTCCGACCAGGCGCGGTCCAGGGCGGCGGGGAATTGGTCGGCGCGCCCGGCGGCGGTCGGGTAGACGTGCAGACGGCGGCCGTCGGGATCGTCGGTCCATTCGGTGTGATCGATCAGCGGGCTGCCGGCGAAGGGATCGGTGGTGGGTTCGGTGGTCGGCGCGCCGCCGCTCGGGCCGGTCGGCGCCTCGGAGGGTGTCGGCGTGGCCGTGGTGGTCGGTGTGGCCGTGGTGGTTGCGGGCCCGGCGGATTCGGTGATCGCGGAGTCGTCGCTGCCGCATCCTGCCACCGCGAGTACGGCCGAGACCACCGCGGCCGCCGTGGCCCACCGCGGCCCGCGAGCGGGTGCTCGTCGCGCCCCCGACCTCATTCGTGTCCCTTTCGACGTCGCGCTCCACCGTCGCTGCTCACGCTACCCGCCACGCCCGGGCGTACCGGAATCGGCGGGGCGGACGCGCCCGTGTTGCCCGAATACCGCGGGAACTCGACGTAGAGTGGAAGGGTGGCCGCTCAGTTGACCAAGGGACAGGTGGACCGTCTGACCCACGACGAGGTCGTCGTATCCGTCCGGCACAGCGAACCCGTCGATGTTTCGGCGCTGCTGCTGAATTCGGCCGGCAGGGTCCGTGACGAAACCGATCTGATCTTCTACAACCAGCCCGCCGCGCACGGGGTGCGCCTGGCCTCCGGGCGGCCGGAGCTGTCGATCGGATTGCGTTCGCTCCCACCGGAAATCGAGCATGTGCGGATCGTGGCCTCGCTCGAGGATCAGCAGGATCGCTTCGGTGACCACGCGCCGCCGCAGCTGATCGTGGCCGATCCGAGCGGAAATGCGGTGTACGAGTACACCGTCGACGGCCTCGGTGAGGAACCGGCGGTGATCGTCGCCGATCTGGACCGTGTCGGCAGCACCTGGCAGGTGCGCCCCCTCGGGCACGGATTCCCGGCCGGCTTCGCGGCACTGGTGACCGCGCACGGGGTCTCGGTGGGCGGCGGGGCGGACGATCTGCCCTATCGCGGCCCGGCGGTGCTGGCGCCCGGCCAGGAGGTGGCGCTCAACCAGATCCGCAAGGGTGAGCTGTCGATGGTGAAGATGGGGGTCGGGTGGGATCCGATGAAGGTGCACGGCCCGCGCGGGCTGCGCGCCCTCGAGATCGACCTGGACGCCTCGGCGCTGCTGTTTGTGGGCCAGACACTCGTGGATGTGGCGTTCTACCAGCAGCTTTCCTCCCGCGACGGTGCGGTGCGCCACTCCGGGGACAACCTGACCGGTGACGGTAAGGGCGACGACGAGGTCATCACCGTGGACCTGGCCCGGCTGCCGGCGCAGGTGACGTCGGTGGTCTTCGTGGTCACCTCGTATGCGGGGCACACCTTCGAACGCATCCGAAACGGCTACTGGCGCATGATCGACGGGTCCTCGACCGCCGAGCTGGCGCGGGGCAATCTGCGCGGCGGCGGGCCACACACCGGCATGGTGGTGGCGAAGGTGTATCGCGACGGCGGCATCTGGCGGGTGGCCTCGATCGGCGAGCCGATCCAGGCCGGGCATCCGGTGGAAGCCGTCCCGCTGGTGATCCCGACGCTGTGAGCCGCGCCGCGAGCCAGTGGTTTGCCAGGGCTGGTGTGCGCGGCCCCGCATCCCTACTATGACCTCTCGCGGGACCGGCCCAGGAAAGCGGGGGCTTGTCCGGCACAATCGGTACCTGGATGGTGGCGGTGTACCCATCGGCCGTGCCCGCGGGCGTGGCCGAGGTGGGTGTTGAGGAGAGTGGACCGTAGGGGCGAGATGACAGCACCGGCAGTGAAATGTCTTGTCTGGGAACTGGACAACACCATGTGGGACGGTGTGGTCTGCGATTCGACCAGTGGTGCGCTACGCCCGGACGCGGTGCGGGCGCTGCACACCCTGACCGGCCGGGGTGTGATGCACGCCGTGGCCAGCCGTGGCGAATGGTCCTGGACGACCGACAAATTGGAACGTCACGGCCTGCACGGGCTGTTCGCCGCTGTCGAGGTCGGGTGGGGTCGCAAATCGGCGGCGATCACCCGGATCGCGGCCCAGTTGCGGATCGAACTCGACGCGATCGGCTATATCGACGCCGAGGCGATGGAACGCAGCGAGGTCGCCCACGCGCTACCGCAGGTGCGCTGCTATGCCGGGCGGCACGTCGACGTGCTCGCCGCGCTGCAGGAATTCCGGGCACCGCTCACGTCCGCGCCGCCGCCGACCTCGCCGATGGGTTTCGCGCACATCTCCGCGAACTGATCCGGCCGCCGTGGCGAGATATCGCCACGGCGGCCGGATCGAGGGCGCGCGGATGAATCAGGCGCTGTCGCGATTGATTTCGACGATCGGCAACACCAAAGCCGCCGGCGCCGAGGCCGGAACTACGGGCCGGCGCGGCGCGATCGGGGAAATGCGCTGGTAGGGGCTGTCCTGCGAAGGGCGGGTGTCGTTTTCGCCCTTGTTCGGCCACAGCGCGGCCGCGCGTTCGGCCTGCGCGGTGATCGTCAGCGACGGGTTCACACCCAGGTTCGCCGATACCGCCGCTCCGTCGACGACGCTGAGCGTCGGATAGCCGTAGACGCGATGGTAGGGGTCGATGACACCGTGTTCGGGGTCGGCGCCGATCGCCGCACCGCCCAGGAAGTGGGCGGTCAGCGGGATGTTGAACACCTCGCCCCAGGTGCCGCCCGCGGTGCCGCCGATCTTTTCCGCCACACGCCGGGTGACATCGTTACCGGCCGGGATCCAGGTCGGATTCGGTTCGCCGTGGCCCTGTTTGGAGGTCAGCTTGCGGCCGAACACGCCCCGCTTGGTGTAGGTGGTGATGGAGTTGTCCAGATGCTGCATCACCAGCGAGATGACGGTGCGTTCGCTCCAGTCGCGCACGCTGAGCATGCGCAGCAGGGTCAGCGGATGGCGCAGCACCTCCAGCAGGAAACGCAGCCAGCGCGGGATCCGGCCGCCGCCGTCGACCATCAGCGTCTGCAGCAGCCCCATCGAATTGGATCCCTTGCCGTAGCGGACCGGTTCGATGTGGGTGTCGGGGGTGGGGTGGATGGAGGAGGTGATCGCGACACCGCGGGTGAAGTCGCGGCCGGGATCGACGGTCCGGGTCGCCGCGCCGAGAATGGATTCGGAGTTGGTGCGGGTCAGCTCGCCCAGCCGCGGCGACAACTTGGGCAGAA
The DNA here is from genome assembly GCF_000308375.1 of Nocardia aobensis NBRC 100429. Taxonomy (GTDB): domain Bacteria; phylum Actinomycetota; class Actinomycetes; order Mycobacteriales; family Mycobacteriaceae; genus Nocardia; species Nocardia aobensis. The sequence goes on from NZ_BAFQ01000090.1 coordinate 53,480, forward strand.
TTCCCTTGTCGCGCATGTCGAACAGCAGCTTCTGGGTGCCGCGGGTGCCGGCGGCGAGGACGACGTGCCCGGCGGTGTAGGAGGCCGGTGAGCGGCGGATCTTCGCGCCGGTGCGGCGGGTGTCGACCTGCCAGCTGCCGTCGGGCAGCGGCCGCACCGCGGTCGCCGTGGTCAGCGGCAGCACCTGCGCTCCGGCCTGCTCGGCCAGATACAGGTAGTTCTTCACCAGGGTGTTCTTGGCGCCGTGGCGGCAACCGGTCATACATTCGCCGCATTCCAGGCAGCCGGTGCGCTGCGGGCCGACGCCGCCGAAATACGGGTCGGCCACGGTCTTGCCGGGCTCGCCGAAGAACACCCCGACCGGGGTCTGCACGAAGGTGTCACCGACACCCATGTCGTCGGCGACCTGTTTGAACACCTCGTCGGCGGGGGTGATGTGCGGGTTGCGCACCACGCCCAGCATTTTGGTGGCCTGCTCGTAGTAGGGGGTCAGCTCGGCGCGCCAATCGGTGATGTCGCGCCACTGATTGTCCTGGAAGAACGGCTCCGGCGGAACGTAGAGGGTGTTGGCGTAGTTGAGCGAGCCGCCGCCCACGCCCGCGCCGCCGAGGATCAGCACATCGCGCAGCAGGTGGATGCGCTGGATGCCGTAACAGCCCAGCGCGGGCGCCCACAGGAATTTGCGCAGGTCCCAACTGGTTTCGGGCAGTTCGTCGTCGGCGAAGCGGCGACCTGCCTCGAGAATGCCGACCCGGTAGCCCTTTTCGACCAGGCGCAGCGCGGTGACGCTGCCGCCGAATCCGGAGCCGACGATCAGGACGTCGAAATCGGTGTCGTGTGCGGTCATGGCCGCTCCTGCGGGGTGCGGGCCATCCGCAACCGGTCGGCCCCGGGAACGGGCTGCGCATGGTGTCTCATCGGGCCTCCGTGAGTGTGTGTCGCCGGTGACGAATATCAACGCTACTACCGAGTATTTTAGGTGTGTCTCTCGGTACCCCTAAATGGTGTCTCGCCTGGTCGGCGTGCAGATCCGGGTATGACCGGAATCGCCAGATCGCCGATCACTCTGGTAAGCACCGCTCTCTATATGGCAGGCTGGGAGCATGAGCACACCCCGATCCCGCGCCCGGGCCCGCACGATGGACGAAATCGTGCGCATCGGCCGTGAACATCTCGCGGTGCACGGCGCCGCGGCGCTGTCGCTGCGCGCCGTCGCCCGCGATCTCGGCGTGGTCTCCTCGGCGGTGTACCGCTACGTGCGCAGCCGCGACGAACTGCTGACCATGCTCGTCGTCGACGGCTACACCGAACTGGCCGACGCCGTCGACGCCGCCCTGGCCGGCGCCCCGGCCGACGGCGCCGCCAGGCTGCGGGTGCTGGCTCACGCCGTGCGCGACTGGGCGCTGGCCGAACCGGCCCGCTACGGACTGCTGTTCGGCACCCCCGTCCCCGGCTACGACGCGCCCGCCCAGGAGACCACCGCCCCCGGCACCCGGGTGATCGGATCCCTGCTGACCATCGTCGAAACCGCTTGCCGCACGGGCGAACTCGCGACCCCCGAGCCCGTCCCGGCGGCCCCGGCCGAACTGGCGGCCGACATCGAACGCATCCGCGCCGAATTCGGGCTCGAGATGCCGGACTGGGCGATGGCGCGCACGCTGACGGTGTGGACGGGCCTGTTCGGGGCGGTCAGCTTCGACGTCTTCGACATGTACGGCGCGCAGACCTTCACCGACCGCGCCCAGGTGTTCGACATCCACCTCGACAACCTGTGCGCGATCCTCGGATTCCGCGCTGCCGCAGCGGACTAGCCCGCGCGGCGGGTATGCATTCGTGGCCGTCATCGTGCAGGATGTCACAACCCGATAAAGCTCATTCTCAGCTTTCCCATACCCGGGAATGAAAGACTGAACGGCGAAATGAACGACGAAACCGAACCGATCCCGGTGGTGGATCCCCGCGCCGGCAGCGGTCGATCGCGGCACGCGCGGCCCGACGACGAGTCGCCGTCTGATCGGTCCGGTCGACATAATCCGCGCAATGTCCGGGCGGGCACCCCGCCCTGGAGTCGCGGCATCGCCACCCCCGCCGACCAGCGCGACAGTGAGCGCACCCGGCGAGCGACCCCACCCCCCGCGCAACGTCCGCCACGACGTGAAC
>NZ_BAFQ01000089.1 GCF_000308375.1 Nocardia aobensis NBRC 100429
TCCGGCTGGCGGCGACCACCCCGCTGCTCGGACTGTCCGCGGCCGATATCGACGCCGGTGGCGCGGATCTGGTGGGCAGGCTCAGCACCCAGCTGCGCGACGCGGCCCGGCTGTTCGCGCGCTCCGGTTTCGCTGCCGTGTTCGACCGGCTGTCCGCCCAGGCCCAGCCCGCGCCGCGACTGCTGGCCCAGAGCGGCGGTGAACGGCGCCTGACCGATCTGCGGCATATCGCGCAACTGCTCGACGAGGTCGCCGCGCGGGAATCGCTCGGACTCACCGCGCTGACCCGCTGGCTGGCCGACCGGGTGCGTGATCCGTCCTCGGGCGCCGTCGCGGGACGCAGCCGCCGCCTCGACCGCGATGCCGCCGCGGTGCAGATCGCCACCGTGCACGCCAGTAAGGGCCTGGAATTCCCCGTCGTCTATCTGCCTTTCGCGTGGGACGGCGCGAAGAACCCCAATCCGTCGACGCTGCTGTTCCACGACGGCGACGAACGGGTCCTGGACGTCGGCGGTCCCGAGGCGCCCGGTTACGCCGAGCACCGCCGTCGCTGTGAGGCCGAGGAAGCGGGGGAGGAGCTGCGGCTGCTGTACGTCGCGGTGACCCGGGCACAGTGCCAGGTGGTGGCCTGGTGGGCGCCGGCCTACGGTACGGCCGCCGCGCCGCTGCACCGGATGATCCTGGGCCGCGACCCCGGCAGCGCCGAGGTGCCGGCCCGCAGCGAGGTGCCCGCGGACCCGATCGTGTTGCAGCAGTTGCGCGAATGGGCCGCGACCGCCGGTCCCGGCCTGATCGAGATCGAGCCCGTCCGCGCGGCGGTCGAGGCGCAGCTGCGCACCGAACGGGGACAGACCGGCGACCGGACGCTCGAGGCGGCGCGGTTCACCCGCTCCGTCGACCACGACTGGCGCCGTACCTCGTACTCGGCGCTCACCGCCTCGGCGCACGAAACAGCCCATGGCGCAACGGATTTGGTGGTGACGGATCCCGTCGAAGGCGGCACCGACGAGCCGTTGTCGCCGGCGCCGGAACTCGGTCCCGGCCTCGGAGCGGAGGATGAATTCGCCGGTGCGGCACCGTCGTTGATGAACGACCTGCCCTACGGCGCCGAATTCGGCACGCTCGTGCACGGCGTGCTCGAGCTGGTCGACACCGATGCGCCGGACCTGGCCGCCGAGGTCCTGCTGCGCTGCGAACAGGCCGTCGAGCAACTCATGGCCGATATCGATCCCGGCGAACTCGCCCGCGCGCTCGTCGCGGTGCTGCGCACACCGTGCGATCCGGTCGCGCTGGCCGACATCCGGTCGCGGGATCGGTTGAACGAATTGGAATTCGAACTGCCGCTCGCGGGCGGCGACGACCCGGTGGCGCAGCGGGTGACGGTCCGGCGGATCGGCGCCCTGCTGCGGAAACATCTGCGGTCCGACGATCCGTTCGCCACCTACGCCGATGTCCTCGACCTGCTCGACGACATTCCGCTGCGCGGATATCTGACCGGAAGTATCGACGCGGTGCTGCGGACCGACGGCCCCCGCTTCCTCGTCGTCGACTACAAGACCAACCGGCTCGGCGCCGGTGAGCTGACCGTGGCGCACTATCGGCGCGACCGCATGGCCGAGGAGATGATGCGCTCGCATTATCCGCTGCAGGCGCTGCTGTATTCGGCCGCGCTGCACCGCTATCTGCGGTGGCGCATGCCCGACTACGATCCGCCTCGCCACCTCGGCGGGGTGCGCTATCTGTTCGTGCGCGGCATGATCGGCCTCGCCACCCCACCCGGCCACGGGGTCTTCGACTGGGATCCCCCGGCCGGGCTGATCGTGGCGCTGTCGGATCTGCTGGCCGGCCAGGAGGACCGATGACGGCGATTGCTCTGGCGCAGCGCGCTACCGGCCTGCTGCGAACCTTCAACACCGCAGGCGTGCTGTCGGCGGCCGATGTGCACGTGGCGTTGCGGCTGGGCAAGCTCGGCGGTGAATCCGGGGAGCAGGTGCTGCTGGCCGCCGCGCTCGCGGTGCGTGCGGTGCGGTCGGGGTCGGTATGCCTGGAATTGCGGCGCATGCACGAAATCGGTGTCGACGGTGAGGGTTTCGACCTCGGCGATGCGGAACCGATCGATCCCGCACTGCTGCCCTGGCCGGACGTCGACAGCCTGTGCGAGCAGTTGCGCGCGAGCCCACTGGTGTGCGGCAGCCCGGCCGGGCCGCTGTGCCCGCTGCGGCTGGTCGACTCCGAGGGCGGGCCGCTGCTGTATCTGGACCGCTACTACCGGCAGGAGCAGACGATCCGCGAGGTGCTCGCGGACCGTGCGCACGGGCATCCGCTCGTCGACCCGGACACCGTGCGCCGGGAACTGGACCGGCTGTTCCCCGGCACGGGCGGGCCCAGCGCCGCCCCGGACCGTCAGCGCATCGCCGCCGCCGTCGCCGCCACCAGCTGGACCACGGTGGTCGCCGGTGGTCCCGGTACCGGTAAGACCCACACCATCGCCCGCATCCTGGCACTGCTGGTCGCGCATCAGCGCGCGGTCGCCGACACCGCACCGCTGCGTATCGCGCTGGCCGCGCCGACCGGCAAAGCCGCTGCGCGCCTTCAGGAATCGGTGCGTGAACAGGCCGGTGACCTCGACCTGCCGGAACTGACCGCGGCCACCGTGCACCGGCTGCTGGGCTGGCAGCGCGGCGGCACCACCCGCTTCCGCCATCACGCCCACAATCGGCTGCCCTACGACGTCATCGTCGTCGACGAAACCTCCATGGTGTCGCTGACCATGATGAGCAGGCTGCTGCCGGCCGTGCGCCCGGACGCCCGGCTGGTCCTCGTCGGCGACCCGGACCAGCTCGCCTCGGTCGATGCCGGTGCCGTCCTCGCCGATCTGGTCGCGGGACCGGTGGCCGGGCCGCCGAATCCGATCCTCGAGCGGATCCTCGACACCGGTTCCGGTCCGGTGGCCGGTGCCGAGGATCTCAGTGAACGGGAACGAAACCGATTGCGCGGCGGCATGATTCGCCTGACCCGCGGCCGCCGGTTCGGTGGCCGGATCGCCGATCTGGCGGTGGCGGTGCGCGCCGGCGACGCCGAGACGGCGCTCGCACTGCTGCACGACGGCGGTGCGGAGCTGTCCCTGCACGAACCCGACGACATCGCCGATGTGCGTGCCGACGTGGTGCGCGCCGCCCGCGAATCCACCACTGCCGCCGAGGCCGGGGACGCCGCGGCGGCGCTGCGGGCGATGGAATCGCATCGCCTGCTGTGCGCGCACCGGCAGGGGCCGTTCGGCGTCGAACGGTGGGACCGCATGGCCGGCGGCTGGGTCGCCGCGGCCGGGATCGGCACGGAATCCGCTGCCGGGCAGTGGTTTCCGGGCCAACCGCTGCTGGTGACCGCCAACGACCACGAGGCCCGCATCTACAACGGCGACACCGGTGTCATCGTGCGGTCCGGCGACGGTGGCCTGCGCGCGGCGCTGCAGCGTGGCAGCGAACCGTATCTGGTGCATCCCACCCAGTTCCCGGGCGTCACCACGGTGTACGCGATGACCATCCACCGCAGCCAGGGCAGCCAGTACGGTGCGGTGACGATCGTGCTGCCGGGCCCGGAGTCGACGCTGCTGACCCGTGAGCTGCTCTATACCGCGATCACTCGCGCCCGGCAGCGGGTCCGCATCATCGGTACAGCAGAGGCGCTGGAGGCCGGGATCTCGCGGCGGGTGCTGCGGGCGAGCGGGCTGCGCGGCTGATCCGGGGCGTTGTCGCGGGATTCAGCCCTGCACGGGCAGGAAGATGCCCGGAATCGTCAGGGCGAGTTCGACATCCTCGCGCCGACCGAGGGTGACCAGCACCGTGCGGATCATCGTCAGCCGGGCCTCGGCGACCGCCTCGGGATCCGGATCGTCTCCCGGTGCGGTGGCCAGCGACACCTGGTACACCACGAATGCGCAGACCTGCAGTGCCGTGTCGAGGTCCAGCGGTGCGGGCAACTGCCGGCCCAGCACGGCGAACTTCTCCCGCACCAGCGCGCGGATATCGTCGAAGGCCTGCTCTCGGTACGCCGAGACCGGTGAGGCCGGATCGTGCAGTTCCGCGAACACCGGGCGCAGCATCGGCCCGTGCCCCCGGGCCCAGTCCAGGTAGGCGTCGATGATGCCGATGCCGAGCGCCACCGGCTCCTCGGACTCTTCCAGTGCCCGGCGGATACCGCCCACCAGGCCCTCGTTGGACTGCGTGAGGACGACGTCGAGCGGGGCCGTGGCATTGGCGAAATAGCGGTAGAAGGTGGGCCGCGAGATCCCGGCCTGTTCGATGATGCGCGCGACACTCAGTCCGCGCGAACCGGATTCGGTGAACACCGCGGCGGTGGCGGCGACGATGCGGGAGCGCACCTCGTCGGCCTGTGCGGGCGTCTGCGGCGGCCGGCCCCGGCGAGCGGCGCCGTTGTGAGTGGTGAGCACCCCGTCCTGCGGCATCCGTGGTACCTCCCTGATCGGTTGTGCGGACTTGACATGGCCCGGCATCGCCCGATTAATCTAACATCGGTGTTAATCTAACACTGGTGTTCAACAAATTGTTGGCGCCTGCCGACCGAGAGGGCCGACAATGACGACCGCCCCAGACCTCGCCGCTGCTCCGGCCCTGCCGCAGGAGCTGGTGGACCGCCTGCTCGCGCACGCCACCGCGGGTGGCGCTGCCTCGGTGGCGGTCCTCGCCCCGGCCACCGGCGCCAAGATCGCCGAGCTGCCGCAGTCGTCCACCGCCGATATCGAGTCCGCCTTCGCGACCGCCCGCAGCGCTCAGCAGCGGTGGGCGCGGGTTCCAGTGCGCGAACGCGTGGGTGTGCTGCGCCGCTTCCACGACCTGGTCCTGGCCGAGCAGGACACCATCCTCGACATCGTCCAGACCGAGGCCGGCAAGTCCCGCGTGCACGCCTTCGACGAGGTCGGGGATGTGGCGGTCAACGCTCGCTACTACGCCGCCGCGGCCGAACGGCTGCTCGCCTCGCGCACCCCGCGCGGTGTGCTGCCGGTGCTTACCAAAATCGAGGTCCGCAACCGGCCCAAGGGTGTGGTCGCGGTGATCTCGCCGTGGAACTACCCCTTGGCCCTGGCCGTGTCCGACGCGCTGCCCGCGCTCATGGCCGGCAACGCGGTCGTCGCGCGACCCGACAACCAGACCGCGCTCACCGCGTTGTGGGCGATCGACGCCGCTGAACGCGCCGGCCTGCCCGCGGGGCTGTGGCAGGCGGTGCTGGGCCGCGGCTCGGTGATCGGCGGTGAGGTGATCGCGCGTGCCGACTACGTCGACTACACCGGCTCCAGCGCCACCGGCCGCACCATCGCCCGGCAGGCGGGGGAGCGGCTGATCGGCTACTCGCTCGAACTGGGTGGCAAGAATCCGCTGCTGGTGCTCGCCGACGCCGATGTGAGCGCGGCCGCCAAGATCGCGGTGCGCGCCTGTTTCGCCTCGGCCGGGCAACTGTGCGAATCCATCGAGCGCATCTACGTGCACGACCGCGTCTACGATCGGTTCGTCAGCGAATTCACCTCCGCCACAAAGGCTTTACGGCTCGGTTCGGCGCTCGACTACTCCTACGAGATGGGTTCGCTGACCTTCCCGCGCCAGCTCGACACGGTCACCGAACACGTCCAGGACGCCGTCGCCAAGGGCGCGACCGTGCTGGCCGGCGGCCGCGCGCGGCCGGACCTGGGCCCGTACTTCTACGAGCCGACCGTCCTGGCCGGGGTGCGACCGGGGATGACCGTCTACCGCGAGGAGACCTTCGGCCCGGTCGTCTCGATCTACCGCGTCCACAGCGACGACGAGGCCGTCGAGCAGGCCAACGACACCGCCTACGGTCTCAACGCCAGCGTGTGGAGCCGCGATACCGGACGCGCCCGGGAGATCGCCGCCCGCATCCACGCCGGATCGGTGAATGTGAACGAGGGCTTCATCGCCGCGTGGGGCAGTGTCGCGGCCCCCTCCGGCGGGCTCGGCATCTCCGGTAGCGGCCGCCGCCACGGGCCGGAGGGGCTGCTCAAATACGTCGACACCCAGACCATCGCGGTCCAGCGCGCGCTGCCGATCGCGCCGCTGCCGGGCATGTCGGAAGCACTGTGGGCGAAGACCATGACGCTCTACTTCGGCGTGATGAAGGCGTTGCGGCAGAAATGATCTCGCCCGCTCGGGCACATCGGGAAAGGGAACGGATATGGATACGGTCGCGGGCAAGCGGGTACTGATCACCGGCGCGGCGATGGGCCTGGGCAAATCCTTCGCCCAGCGGGCGGTGCGCGAACAGGCCGCCGACGTGGTGCTCTGGGATGTCAACGAGACCGCGCTGAAGCAGACCGCCGCCGAACTGTCCTCCGGATCGGTGAGCCGGGTGCACCACTACGTGGTCGACGTCGCCGACCAGCAGTCGATCATCGAGGCCGGCGCCGCGGTGCGATCGGAGGTCGGCGATATCGACGTGCTGGTCAACAACGCCGGAATCGTGCGTGGCAACGGCTACTTCTGGGAAACCGAGAACCGCGCCGACATCGACAAGACGATGGCGATCAATTCACTGGCGCCCATGTACATCGCGCTGGAATTCCTGCCCGCCATGGTCAACCGCAAGACCCCGGCGCGGGTGCTGAACATCGCCTCCTCGGCGGCGCTGGTGGCCAATCCGCGCATGAGTGTCTACGCCGCCTCCAAGTGGGCGGCGCTGGGCTGGTCGGATTCGGTGCGCCTGGAACTCGAGCAGTCCGGCAACGAGCACGTGAAGGTCACCACGGTGTGCCCGACCTACATCAACACCGGAATGTTCGACGGCGCCAAGGGTTTCTGGTTCACGCCGATCCTGGAGCAGGAAGAGGTCGTCGACACCGCGTGGCGGGAGATGAAGAACGGTGCGGCGCTGGTCGTGCTGCCGTGGACCTCCCGGCTCAACCGCGCCATCTCCGGTCTGCTGCCGCTGAAGGTGCGCGACTACTACCTGAACAAGGTGGGTGTCTATCACTCGATGGACGAATTCACCGGCCGCAAGTCCTGAGGCCCAGTCGATTTCAGCGGCTTCGCCGATTCACGAGGCTTCGCCGGGCCGGACGCGCCAGGGGAGCGTGACCGGTTCGGGTGGTATCCGACCCGCCAGCAGATCGGCGAGGAGCCCGGCGAGACCGAGTGGGTAGACCTCCTGATCGGTGCTCGCGAGCTCATCGACACTCCACCAGCGGAATTCGTCGATGGCGGTGCTTTCGTAGGTCAGCAGCCCACTCGTATCCAGGTCGGTGCCCGCGGTGGGCAGCCGGTAGAAGAAATAGTCCTCGCGAAAAATGCCCGACAGCCAGCCGGGAATCTCCAGATGTCCGGCCGCCACCGCCACCTGCGGTCCGAGATCGGCCGCGGTGACCCGTAATCCGGTCTCCTCGCCCAATTCCCGCGCCGCGGCCTCCGCGGGCGACTCGGCCGCATCGATCCCACCGCCGGGGGTGATCCAGTACAGCGGATCCAGCGTGCCGCGATAGGCGATGAGCAGAATCCGGTCGTCGGCGTCCGCGAGGATCACCCGTCCCGACCTGCGCACGTATCGCTGCTCCACAACGCCTCATGCTAGCGGCCGCGGTGAATCCGTTTGTGCCATACTCGGCGCGGCGGAATGCGCCGAGGGAGGACGGAAGTA
>NZ_BAFQ01000088.1 GCF_000308375.1 Nocardia aobensis NBRC 100429
GCGCGGCTGGTGCCGGGGGAGGAACTCGGCGATCACCCGGCGGCCGAGGCGGCGGCGTTCGCGGCGGCGGTGCGCGCGGAAGTCGATCGGCGCAAACGGCTTTCGGGCATTCGCGACTTCGACGACCAGCTGGTGCTACTGCACGACGTACTCGCCGACCCGGTCCACGGCGAGCGCGCGTGCTGCCGCATCCGCGACCGCTTCCGCGTGACGCTGGTCGACGAATTCCAGGACACCGACCCCCTGCAGTGGGACATCCTGCGGCGGGTCTTCCACGACCACACGACCCTGGTGCTGGTCGGCGATCCGAAACAGGCGATCTACGCCTTCCGCGGCGCCGAGGTCCTCAGCTACCTGGACGCCGTCGCCCACGCCGACACCCGTCGCGAACTCGATACCAACCGCCGCAGCGACGCCGGTCTGCTGGCGGCACTGCACCACATGCTCGGCGGTGCCGCCCTGGGACATCCGCAGATCACGGTGCCGCAGGTTACGGCGGTACGGCCGCACAGCCGGCTCACCGGGCCCGAGGGTGCGGCGGTTCCGTTGCGGCTCAGGTGTTTTCCCCGCCAGGGCGCCGGAGCGTTGAACGGGAGCGGATTCCCGGTGGTGGGCCGCCAGCGCGATCGGGTGGCCACCGACCTCGCCGCCGATATCGTCCGCACCCTCGAGTCCGGGGCCCGGTTGGGCGACCGCCCGCTGGGACCCGGCGATATCGCCGTGCTGGTCCGCACCCGCGCGCAGATCGACCTGGTGCGCGCGGAACTGGACCGCGCCGGTGTCGCGTCCGTACTCGCCGGTGGCGCCAGCGTTTTCGCCACCCGCAGTGCCACCGACTGGCTGTGGGTGCTGCGCGCGCTGGAACAACCGCACCGCGGTGACCGGG
>NZ_BAFQ01000087.1 GCF_000308375.1 Nocardia aobensis NBRC 100429
CGCGCTGACCCCCTCGGCGGCCGAGGCGGAAGCCGACGCCCGCACCCCGGCCCCGGCGGCGCGCACGGCCTCGCGGGCACAGGGGCGCGGACTGCTGCGGCTCGCGAAACAGGCGTGGCCGCAGCATGATTGGTCCGGCCTGGGCATGCGGCCGCATCTGTCCACGGTATTCGGTGTCGTGGGCCGGGCCGCGGGAGTGCAGCCGGTGGAGATCGCCGGGGTCGTGGTGTATACGACGATGACCGGAGCCGCCACCGCGGCCCAGCGGCTACTTGCCCTCGATCCGGCCGCGGTCGCGGCGATCACGCTGGAGCTGGCCGCGCTGTGCGACGAGACCGCCCGCGCGGCCACGATCGGCCCGGCGGCCCTGTCCGATCCGCTCGGTGACGTGCTCGCGCAACGCCATCTCGACCGTGAGATGCCGCTGTTCGCGTCGTAGCCCGCGCGGCGGTGCAACCGCCGGCCGGGGAGGTAACACCGGGTTCACATGAATCGGCCACGATGATCGGCGAGAGTCGAGGCCCGAAGGAGAGCTCATGCCGCCCCATCTGATCGACGGCGAACCGCACGATCACGCCCACGACCGTCCCAAGCGAGTGCGCACTCCGGGGGAGCCGGTGCGCATCGGGATCGGCGGACCGGTCGGATCCGGGAAGACGGCGCTGGTCGCGGCGCTGTGCCGGCAGCTGCGTGCGGAACTGTCGCTGGCGGTGCTGACCAACGACATCTACACCACCGAGGACGCCGACTTCCTGCGCCGCCACGCGGTCCTGCCCGACGAACGCATCAGCGCGGTGCAGACCGGCGGCTGCCCGCACACCGCCATTCGCGACGACATCACCGCCAACCTCGACGCCATCGACGATCTGATCGAGGCGAATCCGCCGCTGGATCTGATTCTGGTCGAATCCGGCGGCGACAACCTCACCGCCACCTTCTCCGCGGGCCTGATCGATGCGCAGATCTTCGTCGTCGACGTGGCCGGCGGTGACAAGGTCCCGCGTAAAGGCGGTCCGGGGGTGACGTTCTCGGATCTGCTGGTGATCAACAAGACCGACCTGGCCCCGATGGTGGGCGCCGACCTCGAGGTGATGCGCCGCGATTCCGCGGCGGTGCGTGCGGGCCGCCCGTTCGTCTTCAGCTCGCTGACCGAGGATCCGGCGGCGACACCGGTGCTGGCGTGGGTGCGCGATCAGCTGGACGCGGTGGCGGCCGCCGAGGCCACCGGGGAAAGCGCTGTTGCGCACTGAGATTCGCATCGTCGCGCGCGCCGGGGCGCTGCCGTGGTCGGCGGCCACCGGCGCGCTGGCGGTCCGCTGCACCGGACCGGAAACGGTGCATCTGATCGGTGCCGCGGCCACGCCGCTCGGCGGGGACGAACTCGATATCCGCATCGTGGTCGAGCCCGGTGCACGCCTGGTGGTTCGTTCGGTGGCGGCGACGATCGTGCTGCCCGGCCGCACCACCCGGACGTCGACGGCGTCGTGGTCCTTCGACGTCGGCGCGGGCGGTGAACTGGACTTCGATCCGGAACCGACAGTCGTCGCCGGGGGAGCCGGCCATCGTTCCGTCACCACCGTGCGGCTGGCCGGCGACGCCCGCATCCGCGTTCGCGAACGCGTGCAGATCGGCCGCACCGGCGAGGATCACGGCCGCTGGTGCGGGGATCTCGTCGCCGACCTCTCCGCCCTGCCGCTGCTGCGGCATCGCCTCGAACTCGGCGCCGGCACCGCCGCCGACGACCTGTTGTCGGCCCCCCGCGCGCTGTCCAGCGAACTGCGATACCCCGACGACAGCCCCGCCGCCACCCTCGGTGTGGCGGGCGCGTTGCTTCCGCTCGCCGCCGGTGGCTCGTTGTCGACGTGGACGGGTGCGCGGCTGTCCGAAGCGTCCGGCAGTGTCCGCGTCGACGCCGGGTGACCCGCCGGGGCGTGGATCCGCGTCCTGTCGTGAATACCCAAGGGCCGCAAGCTCATCGGCTCGCGGCCCTCGGTGGTGAAACCGGTGTGCTCAGCCGGCCTTCGGACGTGACGAGCCGGAGGTGGTCGACTCGCTGCTGCCGGAGGCGGGGGATCCGTCGGCGGATTCGCTTGTGCCGGAGGACTTTTCGCCGTCCGGCGTAGCGGCCGCCGATTTCGCCGGAGGTTCGCCCGGTGCGGCGGGGGGCGTCGTATTGCCGACCTCGGCCTGTACCTCCCGGGCATCGGTCTCGTTGCCGTTCATGGCCTCGAGTGCCAGCCGGGCGAAGACCCACTGTTCGGTGGCCGCCATCTGCCCGCGGTTGCGGCCGAGGAAGGCGACGAACCACTGGAACACCGTGACGGTCCGGCTGCGGTAGCCGATCAGGTAGTACAGGTGCAGCACCAGCCAGATGAGCCACGCGAGGAACCCGGAGAACTCCAGCTTGCCGATCTGGCACACGGCGTTGAACCGCGACACCGTCGCCATACTGCCCTTGTTGAAGTACTTGAACGGCTTGCGCTGATCCGGGGTCTGCTTACCGGCGACCTCGGCCTTGATCTGCTTGGCCGCGTAGGTGGCGCCCTGAATGGCGCCCTGGGCCTGACCGGGGACGCCGGGCACGGCCATCAGGTCGCCGACGACGAAGACGTTCGGATATCCCTTGATCGTCAGATCCGGTTCGACCACGACTCGCCCGGCCCGGTCGGTTTCGGTGCCCTTGGATCGTTCGGCCAGCATCTTGCCGAGTTCGCTGGCCTGCACGCCGGCCGACCACACCTTGCACGCCGATTCGATGCGACGCTCGCTGCCGTCCTTGTCCTTGACCGTCACACCACGGGCGTCGACGTCGGTGACCATGGCGTTGAGCTGAATCTCCACGCCCATCTTCTCGAGGCGGCGCTGTGCCTTGCCGCCGAGTTTGGGGCCCATCGGCGCGAGCACCGCGCCGGCGCCTTCGACCAGCAGGACGCGCGCGTCGCGCGGATCGATGTTGCGGAAGGTGCCGACGAGGGTGCGATCGGCGAGTTCGGCGATCTGGCCGGCCAGTTCGACGCCGGTCGGGCCCGCGCCGACCACGACGAAGGTCAGGAACCGGTCGCGTTCCTCCTGGGTCTTGGCCAGTTCGGCCTCCTCGAACGAGCCGAGGATGCGCGCGCGCAGTTCCAGCGCGTCGTCGATGGTCTTCATCCCCGGCGCGTAGGTGGCGAACTGGTCGTTGCCGAAATAGGACTGCTGGGCGCCGGTCGCGACGATCAGGCTGTCGAAGGAGGTGACGGTGTCCTGGTTGAGCAATTTCGACGTCACGGTCTTGTTCACCAGGTCGATATCGTGGACCTCGCCCAGGATCACCCGCGTGTTGTGGTGTTTGCGCAGCACGATGCGCGTGGCGGGGGCGATCTCGCCGGTGGACAGAATGCCGGTGGCGACCTGGTAGAGCAGCGGTTGGAACAGGTGCGTGGAGGTCTTGGAGATCAGTACGACATCGACGTCGTCGTGCTCGAGATGTTTGCACGCGAACAAGCCGCCGAAGCCGGATCCGATCACCACCACGCGGTGGCGTCGATTCTCGACAGTTTCGGTTCCCATCAGCGCTCCTCGCCGGACGTTCGGTCTACGACAGGCTCAACGGTAGTCGGCTGCCCGGAGGCAGTCACGACGAGCATCGAATGTCGGCGCGTCCGCGCTTCTGGCCCCGGTTTCGGCCCGCGCAGGGCGGGTATGCGTTCACTTCGGCACCGGCTCCGCCGCGCCCACCAGCGGCCCGACGAGGCGGTCGCCGCCGATGCTCTCCACGCTCGGCCACAGGAAGGCCGCGAGCTGGTCGACGAATTCGGCGCGGGATCGGATCGGCTGCTGTATCCAGGCCTCGGCCGACATCAGAATGGCGCCGACGGTGGCGGTCGCCCAGATCCGCGCCAGCGCCGGGTCCGCGTCGAGGCGGCGCAGAATGATGTCGAAAATCGATGTCGCCCAATCGGATACGCGGGTGAAGAACGGCCGGTGCTCGGCGTCGCCGTGCTCGAGTCGCTGCATCATGACGTGGTGCAGGTTGGGATTGGCGTCGACGAAATCGCACATCAGGGTCACCACCGCCCGCAGCAGTTGCCGGGCGGGTAGCGGCTGGGCCAGCAGATGGTCGGCGGCGGCGATGATCGCGTTCATATGCCGCTCGGCCAGCGCGTCGATCAGCGCCGGGAGGTCCGGGAACACCGCGTACACCGCGGTGCGCGCGTATCCGGCCTCGGCGGCGACCTGCGCGATCGTCATGCGCGCTCCGGAGCCGGCCACCACCCGCTCGGCCGCGTCGAGGATCTCCGCGCGCCGGCGGCCGGGATCCCGGGGTGGCCCGGGCGGGCGGCCTGGACGCCGAATTTCTGTGTCCCTTGTCACAGCGCGATTCTACCTCTAATGTACGAGGTGTACTTTTCTTGCGGCCGGGCGGCGTGGCGCGGTCGCTGTGTTCGGGAGGCATCATCATGGTCAGCGTCGACCCGCGTCCCTCCGGCGCCGAGCGGGAGAACATCGGCTTCATCGAAATACCGGACGGCCGTCCGATCGACCGGCTGCTGCACCGATTACCGGCGCGGGAGCAGGTCCTGGCGACACCGCCGCGGGGCAGTGCGGCGTCTGCCGTGCGCGGCGACACCGGACTGCCGGTGCTGGGCCGCTCGCTGCAGTATCTGCGCTGGGGTCCGGCCGAGATGTACGACCGGTACCGCCGCTACGGCCCGGTCAGCTACAACAAATCCTTCGGTGTCGACCGCGTCCTGGTCGCCGGTCCGCAGGCCGTCGACGAGGTACTCGGCAAGCGGCGCAACGATTTCGGGCAGGGCTGGGACTTCCTGATCGGCTCGTTCTTCCGCCGCGGGCTGCTACTGCTGGAATTCTCCGAGCACATGTTCCACCGGCGCATCATGCAGCAGGCGTTCACCCGCGAGCGGCTGGAATCGCATCTGGCGCAATTGAGCCCGGTGGTCGAGTCCGCGGTCGAGCGCTGGAGTCCGGCCGGTGCGCGCACCCTGCGGCTGTATCCGACGGTGAAAGATCTCACTCTCGAGATCGCGACCGAAACCTTCATGGGCGTCGATGCCGGGCCGCAACGCCACCGGCTCGGGCGGGCCTTCCTCGACTGCACCCACGCACCGCTGGCGCTGGTGCGCTATCCGGTGCCCGGCGGTGCGTGGCGGGCCGGTCTGCGCGGGCGAAAGACGCTGGAGGAGTACTTCACCGCGATGGTGCCGCACAAGCGCCGCGAAGAGGGTGCGGACTTCTTCTCCGCGCTGTGTCACGCCCGCGCCGAGGACGGCGCGATGTTCTCCGACGCCGACGTGGTCAACCACATGATCTTCCTGATCATGGCCGCCCACGACACGACCACCACCACCGCGACCTCGGTCGCCTACTACCTGGGCCGCCACCCCGACTGGCAGCAGCGGGTGCGCGCCGAGGCGCGGGCACTGTTCGACGAGCTCGACGGCGCGCCGCCGACGATCGCCGACCTGGATCGCCTGCGTGATCTGGATCTGGTGATCAAGGAGAGCCTGCGGCTGGTGCCGCCGGTGCCGGGCCTGGTGCGCCGCGCCGTACGCGACACCGAGGTGGCCGGTCACTACATTCCGGCCGGCACCCACGTCGACGTCGCCTACGGCGTCAACCATCTGATGCCCGAATTGTGGTCGCATCCCGCGCGTTTCGACCCGGAACGGTTCACCGAGGGCCGGCGCGAGGACAAATCGCACCGGCTGGCGTGGATGCCGTTCGGCGCGGGAGCGCACAAATGTATCGGCATGCATTTCGGCACCCTCGAGGTGAAGGTGGTCATCGCGGCGATGGTGCGCGCCTACCGCTGGCACATCCCCGACGACTATCTGATGCCGTGGGGATTCAACACCATCCCGTTCCCGCGCGACGGGGCGCCGATGCGGCTGGCGCGGCTGTGACTAGCGTCCGGCGAACAGCAGCTGCGCGACATGCGTGGTGGTCTCCTCGCCGTCGGTGTAGCCGCCCTGGTCGCCGAGGGAGTTCATCACCGCGAGGGTGTAGCGCTCACCGGGCCCGGCGAAGCCGACCGAGTTGACCACCCAGCCGCCGTTCTCGTCGGACCAGCCGTTCTTGAGGCCCGGATGCATGGCATCGCCGGCGCCCCAGACGCCCCAGTGCTGATTGGTGTCGACCTTACGCATCCGATCGAGCAGATAACCGCGGTCGTCGGGGTTCATGTGGTCGAGCACGTTGTTCATCAGCCGGTCCAGATCGGACGGCGTGCACTGCTGAAAACCCCAGTCCGGGAACAGATGTCCGCTGCCGTTGGTCGGGCGCGGCACCAGGCCGGTCATCCCGTTGGCGCGGAAGGCGTTGTTGAACGCCTGCCGATCCGGGCCCGCGTACTTGTTCCACAGGAAGTCCGCCGCGGCGTCGTTGGAGGTCGCCAGCATGGACTCCATCTGGGTGCGGTCCTCGGGCGTCAGCGCGATCGCGCCGACCCGCGCCCGGTTCAGCAGATCCTCGGCGATGGCCAGTTTGATGGTGGAGGCGGTCCAGAACAGAGTCTCGGCGTTGCCGTTGGCATAGGTGCCGCCGGTGACGCGGTCGCGCACCACATAGCCGGTGACGCCGGGCCGGGAGGCCAGATAGTTGTCGACGGCCGCGATCCGGCTGCTCATATCGCAGTCGAAGCCGTCGCGGCAGCCCTGCATACGCAGCGGGACGGCGGCGGCCGGAGCGGGATCCAGCACGGGGGTGCCCGCCATCAGCGCGGCGGCGACGACGCAGGCACCGGCGGCCAGGCGGGTGGTTCGAATGCCGCGGGACGCGGTCCGGGGATAACGCACGGTGAGCCACAATAGCCACAAATGCGCCGATCACGCACGTCTTGAGGTCGGCCTGCGGATGTGCTAGCTACGCGGAGATCGTTGCGGGCCAGCGCATTTCGGCCATATCGACCGCAACGGCGCAGGTCAGCGGAATGCCGCGAGCAATCCCTCGACGCTGCGGCCGTTGAGCCGATAGCAGTGCTCGAAGGCCTCGGAATGTCCGTCGCGAGCCCAGCTGTGCAGCACCACGCCGCGGCCGTAGTGCCGGGAGTTGATCAATTCCCACGTCTCGCCCGATCGCCGTACCGTGAACCCGGACCTGGGTACGAGGGGGACCACCGTCGCAGACATGAATCGAACCAGCCTTTCGATACCGCTTCTCCCGAAACCTCCCCGCGGAAAACTGTGGCACAGGACGGACCCGGTGTGCGGATGACACGCGGTGGCGAATTGCGTTCGTGATAGCCGAATGGTCATGATGGCCGGATTCGATTGTGTTGCCGAATGTTTGGTGACATGCTGCGAAGAGCGGCAAATCGGTGGTAACGGGCGATGACGGGTCGGTTGCGGAGGGCTCGTACCGCGGCGTTCGGAGGGTGCGGCGCTCCGAGACGGGCCGGTGCCGCCGGGAGCGGTGGCCGGGTTTGTAGGATCGGGCGCGCCGCATCACCGCGACAAGGGATCGCGCGCGAGGGACGAGAGAGGCGGTGCGCAGGTGCTGCACATCCACCGGGCCGAGTCGGCGCGCACGCTCGCCGACGCGCTCGCCGCGATGCTGTCGCACCCGCTGCCGGACCCCTTCGCCGCCGAGGTCGTCGCGGTCGGCGCACACGGCGTGCAACGCTGGCTCAACCAGCGGCTCGCGGTGACCCTGGGCGCGCGAACCGGTGACGGCGTGGCCGCCAACATCGACTACCCGACCCCGGCGGCGCTGGTCGCCGACATCTCGGCCGCGGCCTCCGATATCGCCGCCGACGCCGACCCGTGGGCCCCCGACCGGCTGGTGTGGCCCGTACTGGCGGCGATGGACGCCGCGATCGGCGAGCCGTGGGCGGCAGTGCTGGCCCGGCATCTGGGTGTGGGCGCCGGCCCGGACGAGGCGTACCGGGCAGGGCGGCGGCTGAGCACCGCGACGCATATCGCGACCCTGTTCGACACCTACGGCACCACCCGCCCCACCCTGATCGCCGACTGGGCCGACGGCGCCGACACCGACGGCCGCGGCGCCGACCTACCCGACGACCTGCGGTGGCAGCCGCGACTGTGGCGGCGGGTGCGCGAGGCGATCGGCATTCCCGCACCGGCGCAGCGGCTCGACACCGTCTGCCACCGGCTGCGCACCGATCCCGCGAGTATCGATCTGCCGCAGCGTCTTTCGGTCTTCGGACTGCCTCGGATCGCGGCCGCGCAGCTCGCGGTACTCGCGGCGGTGGCCGAACACCGGGAGGTGCACCTCTGGCTGGCCCATCCCAGCCCGGCGCTGTGGGAGCGGCTGCGGACCGGCGCGGATGCCGTGGCGGAGGGTGCCGAGGTCGCCCGTCCAACGGGAGCCGGCGCGAGCCGATCCGGCGAGAGCGCGGAAGCCGTTGCCGGGCTCGCGGGTGCGGCGACGGTCGTGCGAAGCCCTCTCGCCGCTCCCCGGCGGGTGGTGGCCGATCCGATCGCCCGGCATCCCCTGCTGGCGGCGCTGGGCCGCGACGTGCGCGAGGTGCAGAACAGGCTGGCGACCGTGGATTTCGCCGACCAGCATCACCAGCCGAATCGTGCGGGTGACGAAATGAGTTCGGGCACAGTGCTTTCCGAGCTGCAAGCGGCCATCCGCGCGGATCACTGGCCACCGGTGGCGTGCGAGGCCGACGACAGCGTGCAGATCCACGCCTGCCACGGCCCCGCCCGGCAGGTGGAGGTGTTGCGCGATGTGCTGCTCGGCCTCTTCCAGCGCGATCCCACTCTCGAACCGCGCGACGTGATCGTGCTGTGCCCCGATCCCGACGGCTACGCCCCGCTGGTGCGGGCCGCCTTCGGCCAGGGGCCCGCCGCCCTGGACGACCCCGACGCGAATCCCGCACACGGCTTACGGGTGCGGCCCGCCGAACGCAGTGCGGGCGCGGCGAATTCGGTGCTCGCGGTGCTGGAGGATCTGCTGGCGCTGGCCGAGGGTCGTGTCGGCGTCACTCAGGTGCTCGACCTCGCCGCCACCGAACCTGTCCGGTATCGCTGCGGATTCGACGACGACGATATCGAGCGGCTGCGCGAATGGGCCGCCGAAACCGGCGCCCGCTGGGGGATCGGGCAACGGCAGCGGCAGGCATTCGGACTCGCCGAATTCGGCCAGAACACCCTCAACGCGGCGGTCGACCGGATTCTGCTCGGCGTCGCCGCGGGGGAATCGGGCGAGGACTGGCTGGATCTGGCGCTGCCGCTGGACGACGTCGACTCCGGCGATGTGGACCTGGCCGGGCGTTTCGCCGAATTCGTCGACCGGCTCGCGGTCTGCGTGCGTGATCTGAGCGGACCCACCCCGGCCGAACCCGCCGGCGCACCGCGCCCCGCCCGGCAGTGGCTGCAGATCCTGCATCGCGCGCTCGATCTGCTCACCGATCTACCGGCCGCCGCGGCCTGGCAGGGGGTGCAGGCGCGCCGGGAACTGGCCGCCGCCTTCGAACACGCGGATGCGGCCGAGTTGCGGCTGCCCGATGTGATCGCCGCCCTGCGGGCGCGGTCCCGGGCCCGGGCGCCGCGCTCCAATTACCGCACCGGTGAGCTCACCGTCTGTGGGCTGGCGCCGATGCGGTCGATTCCGCATCGGGTGGTGGTGCTGCTCGGGCTCGACGACGAGGTGTTCCCGCGCACCGGCGGCATCGACGGCGACGATGTCACCGCGCGGGAACCGCTTGTCGGAGAACGCGATCCGCGCAGCGAGGACCGCGGGCTGCTGCTCGATGCCGTTCTGGCCGCGCGCCAGCATCTGGTGGTGCTCTACACCGGTGCCGATCCGGTGACCGGTACACCCCGGCCGCCGGTCACACCGCTCGCGGAACTGATCGACGTGGTGCGCGCCCACCGCGGGACCGGTGAGGTGGTGCGTCGGCATCCGCTGCAGGCATACGACCGCCGCAATTTCGACGCGCGCGACCCGTTCGGTTTCGACACCCTCGCGCTGGCCGCCGCCCGCGCCGCGGACCGCCCCGCGCAACCGAGCCCGCCGTGGTTGTCCGGCCCCCTGCCGGCCGTGGCGCGCACGGATGTGGAACTGGCGGAACTGGTGTCGTTCGCCGAACATCCGATCCGGGCCTTCCTGTGGCAGCGGCTGGGCATCCGGGTGCCGGAGGAGGACGAGGACATCGATGAACGCCTGCCCATCGAACTGACCGGGCTGGCCACCTGGAACATCGGCGAACGCATGCTGGCGGCCCGGCTCACCGGCGCCGATCCGGGCGCCCTGCGCGCCGCGGAATGGCGGCGCGGCACCCTGCCGCCGTTCGGTCTCGGCGCTTCGGTGCTCGCCGAGGTGGAATCCACCGTGGACCGGCTGGTGCAGGTCGCCGCGCCACTGCAGCAGGCGCCGGCCCGCACCATCGATATCGCGGTGGATCTGGGGTCGGGGCGGCGGCTGACCGGGACGGTCGCCGATGTGCACGACGACGCCGTCGTGCGCGCCACCTATTCGCGGCTCGCGCCCAAACATCGGATGGCGGCGTGGGTGCGGCTGCTGGCGCTGGCCGCCACCGAACGCCATCAGAGCTGGCTGGCCGTGAGCATCGGGCGCGGCAAGTTCGGCCGCCCGGCCTGGCGTTCGTCGCTGACCGCACCGGCCCCCGCACTCGCTGCGGACCTGTTGCGCGAGCTGGCCGACCTGCGCGAGGAGGGCTTGGCCGAACCACTGTCGTTCGCGCCGTCGGCCTCGGCGGTGTACGCCGAACGCCGCTGCCGCGGAGCCGATCTCGACTCCGCCCGCGCCGCCGCGGAAGAGGAGTTCTACGGCGGGCCGAAGGGACCGCGCCCGTTCGGTGACCACACCGACCGCTACCTGACCTACGTCCGAGGACCCGAACCGAGCTTCGAGCAACTGGAAACCCCACTGCCCGAACCGGACCGCTACGGCGAGACCACCACCTTCGGCTCGGTCGCCCGGCGACTGTGGAATCCGCTGCTGGCCAACGAATCCCAGGGGCAGCCATGACCGAGGAACTGTTCCCCGTCACCGATCTGCGCACCCCGGAAGCGGCGGCGCACACCACCACCCGCCGCCGGGCTCGTGAGGCCGATGAATCGACCGGCCCGGCCGAACTTTTCGCCCTCGACGAGCTCCGACCGGAACACGAGACGGACCTTCTCGATACGGCGGCCGAGCCCTCCGATACCGCCGCCGACAGCGGTGTCGAAGAGCAGCGCAACGGTGGTTCGGATGTCGGCCGCCGCGTCCGCGCAGGTGGCTCCGCATCGTTCGGCCAGTTCGACCTGTGCGGTGACTTGCCCACGGGGACAACGGTCCTCGAGGCGAGCGCGGGGACCGGCAAGACCTACGCCATCGTCGGGCTGGCGGTGCGGTTCGTCGCCGAGGGGCTGGTCGACATCTCGCAGCTGCTGCTGGTGACCTTCACCCGGGCCGCGACCCAGGAGTTGCGGGAACGCACGCGGGAGCGATTCGTCACCGTCGC